>JBBSJG010000094.1:0-12230 GCA_038257485.1 Longimicrobiales bacterium
CTGCAGGATCTGCCACGGCTCGAGCTGCACATCGGCGCGGCCATCCCACTTCTGCAGTGTCGAGAAGCACACGGTCTCGATCGGCAGGTTCAATCCGAGCGCAATCGAATCGGTGGCGACGAGCACCTGCGCTTCGCCGGTACGGAACCGCCGAGCCTCTTCGCGTCGCACTTCGGGCGTAAGGTTGCCATAGATGACGGCGACAGTGTACTGGTGCTCGAGTTCTGCCTTGATCGCGAGGACGTCTCGACGGCTGAATGCGATCACGGCGGTGCCCGGTGTGACATCGGCGAGGCGCATGTGCTTGCGCACGGCTTCGACGGGACTGTAACGGTCGAGGTACTTGATCTCGAGCGGTTCTTCGAGATAGTCCGCCATCGCCTGGACGAGCGGGATGCAGTCGAGTGAGCCTGTCATGATGATGCGCTTGCCGGCGGCACCGACCAATGCCTGGCACCATGCCCAGCCGCGGTCTTCATCCGTCAACAGCTGGACCTCGTCGATGATGACGGCATCGACTTCCGCATTGGGATTCAGCATCTCGATGGTGGACGCAATGAACTGCGCGCCCTCGCGGATGTCCCGCTCTTCACCCGTGAGATAACTCGCGACGCGTCCGCGTTTCTCGATCTCCGTCTGCCCTTCGAGTGCCAGCAGCCGCAACGGCGCGAGGTAGGCGCCGGTCCGGCCCGCGACAAGATCGTTCAGCGCATGCCACGTCTTGCCGCTGTTGGTCGGACCCGCATACAGGATCAGCTGGCGCTTCAGTGCGCGAGCGCGCGGGAAGTACTCGCGGTAGGCGATGAGGCCGCGCTCCTCCACGAGGGCGCGTACACGCTCGCGCTCGGTTGCTGAACGGTCGAGCGGACGCAGTTCGTGACGGATCTCCTCGATCGCGTCTTCCAGCTCGGGCGAGTCGTGCAGCGCACGCTCGATGATCTCCGCGAGACGACGATGGTCGTAGAGCGCCTGGTTCTGGCGCTCTGCGATGATGCGGTCGATCTGATCCGCAATGCGCGTGTTGTTCTTCTCGACTCTGTCGCGCTCGCGTTCGAGGCGCTCATGGGCCAGTGCGACGAATTCCTCCTCCGGCGAGGTCAGGAACGCGCGCTCGAGCGGACCACCAACTTCGGAGAGGATGACGGGCACGTGATGGCGGCGGCCGTCGATGGTGACTTCCATCTCGTGACGACGTCGCACCCGTACTGTGCCGCCGACATCGACGATGTCGAGCTCGGGCGCGATCTCGTAGATGCGCTCGAGACGGAGGCGGCTCGTGAGCGCGATGGCAGTCTGGCGCATGCGCTTCTCCAGCTTGCGCAGCGATGCGGACGGCGTCGCAATGCGGTTTACTGCGTCCTTCACCGCGCTCGACCGCTGCGGCTCCCCCAGCGATTTCAGGATGTCCTCGATACGTGCGACCGCGTCGATCACTTCCTGCGCAGTCTCCGGCGGCAACAGCGATCGCTCGATCTTACGGCCGAGCAGGGTGACTTCCACGTAGGATGGTTCCATGCTCACCGATAGAGTGCGTACTGCGCGCGCATGGCGTTCCATGCAACAAGCTGCTCGTTCCATCGCTTCCAGATCGCGCGAGGATCATCACCGCGATCGAATGCTTCCCTCGCCCAACGCGATCCAAGCATCTGCGTCATGCCGTCGTTCGTCACCTTGAACTCCGACGGATGAAGTCGCTTGATTTCCGTCATCAACACCAGCGACAACCAGACCGGCTGGTACGCATTGCGGTCCGTGATGCGCAAACGCACTGCGTGCACGTTCTCCCCCCTGAACGGAACCCACCCCTCGCCGGTCGGAACGAATGCGACGGTGTCCAGTGTGACGCCCGGCATGTCGTAGTTCGAGACGGCGCGCAGGAGTGCCGTCGCATGCAACCACGGTGCGCCGACATACGAGAACGGCCGGTCAGTCCCGCGACCGACCGTGAGGTTCGTGGCTTCCAGCAGCACGAGGCCCGAATAGCTGAGTGCGGCTTCCAGCGAACGGATGTTCGGCGACGGATTGATCCACGGCATGCCGGTCTCGTCGAACCACTGCGATGCACGCAGGTTCTTCGCGGGGATCACCGTGAGATTCGCACCGATGCGATACTCGGCATTGATGTAACGCGCGACCTCGCCGACGGTCATGCCGTGACGCAGCGGAACCGGGTAGTAGCCCGTGATCGGTTGGCCGACCGTGCGCATCGCCATGTCCATCTGCGGACCCTCGGCGCGCGACGTGATCGGGTTCGGTCGATCGAGCACGATGAACGGAATGCCCTGCGCTGCCGCCGCTTCCATCGCCATCGCCATCGTCCACACGAACGTATACGGACGCGCGCCGATGTCCTGCATGTCGAACAGCAGCACATCCACTCCCTTCAGCATCTCGGGCGTCGGACGCTGTGTAGTGCCGTACAGCGAGAACACCGGCACACCTGTGCGCGCGTCCACACTGTTTGCCACCTTCTCGCCGCCCTCGATGCCGCCGCGCAGCCCGTGCTCGGGGCCGTAGAGCGCGACCAGCTTCATGTCGGGCGAGGCATGCAGCAGGTCGATGCCGCTCCGGCCGTCGGACGTGACCGCCGTCTGGTTCGTCAGGAATCCCACCCGCCGCCCTCGCACCAGGTGCGCGGAATCCGTCAGGAGGACCTCCAGGCCGGGCACCACGCGGGTGTCGGCGGAGCCGGTGTCGGCCGTGGGACGGCCGTTCTGGCCCGCAGCGCAGGCGCTCCAGACGAGGGCGCTCGCGGCGCACAGCGCGGCGGCGATGGGTCGGTGCTGTTGGCGTGATATCATATGCTTTCTATCTTGTATCCTCATGGATCGTTTCCGGCGTACGCTTTCGGCGATGCTGAAAGTACGCCCACCCGCTAGCCTCGAGAGATCTTGCCCGAAATACTGCAATATCGTTTTGCGACGCCGGACGAGATCCCCGCAGTCGCACGGATGGTCGCACACAGCTTCCCGGGGTCGCCGCGCACTCCCGCATGGTGGCACGAGCAACTTGCGGACCCCGTGTACGGCGGCGGCGCCGAAACCCTGGTCGTAGGACTGGAAGCCGGCCGCTTTGTCGCGGCCCTTCAGCTCCACGCCGTGCGTCAATGGGTCGCGGGGAACCGGATTCCCATGGCCGCCGTCGGCACCGTCTCCATTGCGCCCACGCACCGCAAGAGGCGCCTCGCCGCGGAACTCATGACCGCCGCACTCCGCATGGCGCGCGAGCGGGGCGACGTCGCTTCCGCCCTCTACCCCTTCCGCAGCTCCTTCTACAAGAAGCTCGGATACGGACAGTCCGGCGAGGCGCTGCAATATCAGATTGCGCCAGCACTGCTGCCGGATTCGGACGAACGCTACAAAGTCGAATTGCTTGAATCGGCCGAGACCCGAAGCGAGGCGCTGTCGCTGTATGCCGGCTGGGCGTCGGCCCAGACGGGCCAGTTGGAGCGTGGTCAGCGCATCTGGACCCATCTGATCGAGCAGCAGGACCGGGCACTGGTCGGGTACCGTGGCCCGGACGGCAAGCTGGAGGGGTACGCACTCGCGATCTATCGGACGGACCTGCCGCGTGAGGAGCGGTACCTGGAGGTGGACGAGCTGGTGTGGACAACGCCGGCGGCGAGGCGTGGGCTGTACGGCTGGATGTCGTCGCTGGGTGACCAGTGGGAGCGTATCCTGCTGCGCGCGCTGCCGTCGCATCGGTTTGGCGACTGGATCCGGGAGAGCCGTCTGCCGCTGGGCGCGGCGCCGCTGTGGGGCCTGTGGGCGCCGGGTGCGACGTTGATGATGGGCACGATGTTCCGGGTGGTGGACCTGCCGTCGGCGTGGTCACTGCGAGCATCGTGCGCGGGGCCGTCGCTTGCAATGAATCTGGAGGTTGTGGATGAGCAGCTCCCGGACAATGCCGGCGCGTGGCGTTTTGTATGCGACGGCGAACGGGTGTCCGCGGCGCGTTCAGGCACGACAGACGGGAGCGCGACATTGCGTCTGGACATCTCCACGCTGTCGCGTCTTTTCATCGGGTCACTGTCGGCGACGGCGGCACTGTCGGCGGGCCTGGCTGAGATCGACCGACCCGAAGTGTTGCCCGCACTCGATGCAGCGCTCGCGCTGCCCGAGCCGTGGACGTTCGACCGATTCTGAACGATTGAGAGTGTAGCGATGCGGCGTTCACAGGTGGAGAGAATTTTGGCGGATTTCCCGGCGGCGACTGCGCCGGTGTTGTCGTTCGCGTTGGCGTTCGCGCTGGTGCTGGGCGGCTGTTCGGATGCCGGCGATGGAAGCGCCTCGCCGGATGGTGCTGCCGGCACATACAACACAGTGAGCGGTGGCCCACCGGGCGGCACACTGGTGGTGCTTGCGGACCGCGAGCCGGACCAGCTGAACCCGCTGACCTTCAACACTACGCCGGGCTATCAGGCGGTGCACCTGATGTTCCGCGCGCTCGCGCGGCGGGACTCGACGTTGTCGGGTTATGCGCCCGACCTGGCGAAGTCGTGGCGCATGGAGAGCGATTCGGTGTTGTTGATCGAATTGCGCACGGATGTGCTGTGGGATGACAGTACGCGCGTCACGGCTGACGATGTGGTGTTCACGATCGAGAAGCAGCGCGATCCGGAGACTGCATCCCCCCGCCGCTCCGACGTGACTGCTGTGAAATCGGTTGTGGCGAGGGACAGCTTCACGGTTGCCGTGACCATGAGTCGCACGGGTCTGTACTCGGTGAACGCGCTGCTCGAAGTGGTGCCGGTGCCGAAGCACATTCTCGGCGACATCCCGTCTGCAAAGTTGCGCGACGCGCCGTTCGGCCGTCAGCCGGTGGGCAATGGGTACTACAAGTTCGCGAGCTGGACGTCAGGCCAGAACCTGACGCTGGAAGTGAATCCCGGGAAACCGGACGGTCGCGCGGCGATCGACCGCATCGTGATGCGTTTCATTCCCGATATCAGTGCGGCCATGACGGAGCTGATGACGGGGAGCGGTGACCTGATCCCGAAGCTGCCGTCATCGCAGAAGAACAGTGTTGCCGCGTCATCGAACGTGAAGGTCTACAACGGACCTCGCGTACGGCCCGCATGGATTGCGTGGAACACACGCAAGGCGCCGCTTGACGACAAACGCGTGCGCACCGCGCTGCTGATGGCAGTGAACCGCCCGGAGATCGTGAAGGCATTGTTCGGCGCGGATGGCACGGTCGCGTACTCGCCGGTTCCCGAAGTGTTGCGCGAGCACTCGCCGAGCGTGCGCGCGGTTCCGTTCGATATCGCCGGTGCCAGGCTGCTGCTGTCGCAGGCCGGATGGACGGACACGGATGGCGACGGCCTGGTGGACAAGGGCGGCAAGGCGCTGCGCATTCAGGTCGACTTCATCTCGTCCGACAAAACGCGTGAAGATGTACTGGTCGCGATGCAGAGCATGCTGCGCCAGATCGGTGTCGACCTCGCGCCCCGGGCGTATGAAAGTTCTGCATGGGTCGGTCGCCTGCGCGATGGCAGCTTCACGGCCTCGTTCTGGGGCTGGGGCTGGGGACCGGGCGTCGCAGGGCCGAACGCGGAGGCGGTGTTCCATTCGCGTTCGATCCCGCCGAACGGACCGAACTTCGCCGCGTCGCGGAACCCGCGCGCGGATGCACTGATCGACTCCACGCTATCCGTGACCGACACGACGCGAGCACGTGCACTGTGGGCGCAGCTCGAACAGATCCTGATCGACGATGCAGTCTACGCGCCGATCTACATGGACCCCGAGCTGTTCGCCGTGCACTCGCGCTTCCGCAATGTGAAGTTCCGCGGCATCGAGTGGGTCGAGGACGTGCCGTACTGGTATGTGGATCCGGCGCAGCGACTGCCGCGGGATCGCGCGAAGTAAATCATGATTGTGATGATTCTCAGGGGATGTGACACATGAGCACCAGGCCGCAGCTATCCGGTGGCGGAACGACATTGGGTGTGGACGACATCGTCCGCGATTACCGCATTGCATACCAGAGCCGTCAGATCAGCACGATCGCGCGAGGCGAGGTCATGCTGGGTCGTGCGATGTTCGGCATTTTCGGCGACGGCAAGGAAGTCGCCCAGGTTGCACTGGCGCACGCGTTCCAGCCCGGCGACATCCGATCGGGTTACTACCGCGACCAGACGTTGATGCTCGCGCTCGAGCTGATCACACCGCAGCAGTTCTTCGCACAGCTGTATGCACACGCCGACCTCGAGGCGGACCCCGCGTCGGGTGGGCGGGGCATGAACGCGCACTTCGGTACGCGCATGCTGGAGGCCGACGGGTCGTGGAAGACCCTGACGGACGGTTACCATTCGTCGGCAGACATTTCGCCGACCGGCGGTCAGATGCCACGCCTGCTCGGTCTCGCGTACGCGTCGAAGATGTACCGCGAGATCGAGGACCTGCACGGATTCACGAACTTCTCGCGACAGGGCAACGAGATCGCGTTCGGCACGATCGGCAATGCTTCGTGTGCCGAGGGCGTGTTCTGGGAAGCAATCAATGCTGCGGGCGTGCTGCAGGTGCCGATGCTCGTGTCCGTGTGGGATGACGGCTATGGCATCTCGGTGCCCAACGAGGTGCAGGTCGCGAAGGACAGCATATCGATTCTGCTGGAAGGATTCCGTCGCACGCCGGACGGCCCGAAGGGGTACGAGCTCGAGGTCGTCCGCGGTTGGGACTACCCATCGCTGCTCGATGTGTATCAGCGCGTTGCGGCGACCGTGCGCGAGGAACATGTGCCCGCGCTCGTGCACGTTGTCGAATTGACGCAGCCGCACGGCCACTCGACATCGGGCAGCCACGAGCGCTACAAGTCGACGGACCGCCTGCAGTGGGAGCGCGAGCGCGATGGCCTGGTCCGGTTCCGCGCATGGATCGTCGAGCAGGGCATCGCCAGTGCTGACGACCTGGATGCGATCGAGAAGGAAGAATCAGCCAACGTGCGCGACGCGCGCGACGCTGCGTGGCTCGCGTACCAGACGCCGATCGATGATGAAAAGCGCGCATTCGAGGTCATCCTCGCGGCTGCTGCAGACTCGTCCGCGGAAGCAGGTCGTGCGCTGGAAGGGGTTCGCGCCGACCTCGCGAAGCGACGCTCGCCGCTCCGCCGCGATCTTGCAGTCGCCGCCCATCAAGCCATTGTCGCATTGCGCGATGTCACCGGCGCGGCGTCACCGATCGTCGCCTGGAAGCGCGCGCAGGATCACGCGATGGAGGATCGCTACCACGCCGAACTCCACTCTGCCACGTCCGAAGCGGCAACCGCCGTCGCGGCCGAACCGCCGTCGTACACCAGCGAGTCGACCGATGTCGACGGCTACAAGGTGCTGAATGCGTGCTTCGATGCGGCATTGAAACGCGATGCCCGCGTGATCGCATTCGGTGAGGATGTCGGCAAGCTTGGCGACGTCAACCAGGGCTTTGTCGATCTGCAGGCGAGATATGGCGAGCTGCGCGTGAGCGACGCTGGCATCCGCGAGGCGACGATCCTCGGCCAGGCGATCGGCATGGCGATGCGCGGACTGCGACCCATCGCGGAAATCCAGTATCTCGATTACCTGCTTTACGCCCTGCAGATCATGTCGGACGACCTTGCGACACTGCGGTATCGCACGAAGGGTGGACAGAAGGCACCCGTGATCGTGCGCACGCGAGGTCATCGCCTCGTTGGCATCTGGCACTCCGGCTCACCGATGGGCATGATGATTCATGCGCTGCGCGGCGTGTACATCCTGGTACCTCGCGACATGACCCGCGCGGCAGGCTTCTACAACACGCTGCTGCAGGGCGACGACCCCGCGATCGTGGTGGAAGTGCTCAACGGGTACCGCATGAAGGAAAAACTGCCCGCGAACATCGGCACCATGACGATCCCGCTGGGCGTGCCGGAAGTCCTGCGCGAGGGCGGTGACATCACCGTCGTCACGTACGGTGCGTGCTGCCCGATCGCGCTCGATGCCGCGCGCATGATGCACGACGCCACCGGTGCGGAAGTGGAAGTCATCGACGTGCAGTCACTGCTACCGTTCGACACGCACGGCGTCATTCTGGAATCGCTCAAGAAGACGAGCAAGATCCTGTTCATGGATGAGGACGTGCCCGGTGGTGCGACAGCGTACATGATGCAGGAAGTGATCGAGCGGCAGGGTGGGTTCGCGTGGCTCGACGGCGCGCCTCGCACCCTTGCAGCGTCGCCGCATCGCGCGCCCTACGGCCGCGATGGCGACTATTGGTCCAAGCCGAACGTCGAGACTGTCTTCGACACACTGTACGAGATGCTGCGCGAAGTGCAGCCACGCCGCTTCAAGTCGCTGACGGAATAGCCGGCGTTAGAAAACGCTGCGACGGCGCCTGGGTGCCGTTCCGAGCAACGCACCCATCAGCCCTCGCGTGATCACACCCGCGACCGTGCGGGTCAGTGGCGACTTGACGATGGTTTCCAGGGCGGAAGGGGGCTCCTTCGCGGCCCGCTTCGTTTTCGGCGAAGCGCCTGACGCGGCTTCCGCTTCGGCTTCCGCTTCCGTTGCTGCCGCGACGCGCTGCTGCAGCAGTTCCCTCGCGCTCTCGCGGTCGATCGGCTGAGCGTACTCCTTCACTTGTTGCGAGTTCGCGAGTCGCTGCGCCATCGTGGCCGCATCGAGCGGCGACATGCGCGACGACGGCGGGATCAGTCGCGTCGCGAACGGCATCGTCGGAACACCCTTCGGGGACAGCACAGTGATGAACGCCTCGCCAATGCCGAGCGACGTCAGGATTTCCTGCGCGTCGTAGAACTCCGTCTTCGGATACGTCCTCGCCGCCGCGCGCAATGCCTTTTCGTCATCGGGCGTGAATGCGCGGAGCGCATGTTGAACGCGGTGCCCGAGCTGGCCGAGAACATCGGCCGGCACATCCTTCGGGCTCTGCGTGACGAAGAAGATGCCGATCCCCTTCGAGCGGATCAGGCGGACGACCTTCTCGATTTCCGCTTCAAGATCCTTGCTCGCGGCGTCAAACAGCAGGTGCGCCTCGTCGAAGAAAAACACGAGCTTCGGTTTGTCGAGGTCGCCGACTTCCGGCATCTCGTTGTACAGTCGCGCGAGCATCCACAACATGAATGTGGAGAAGACCGCGGGCTTGTCCTGCACATCCGCAAGCTCGAGCACACTGATCAACCCACGCCCGTCGCGCTCGGTCTGCATGAGGTCGTTGAGGTCGAACTCGGGCTCACCGAAGAAGACATCCGCACCCTGCTGTTCGAGCTCGATCATTTCACGGAGGAGCACACCGACCGTCGCCTTCGACATTCCGCCGTAATCCTTCAGCTCGGCCGCACCATCGCCACTCAGGTGCTGGAGGACTGCACGAAGGTCGGGGAAGTCGAGCAGCGCGAGACCGCGGTCGTCGCAATACTTGAATACGAGCGCGAGGACACTCTTCTGCGTGTCGTTGAGCCCGAGCACTTTCGAGAGCAGCAGCGGTCCGAACGACGACACGGTCGCGCGCAACTGCGCGCCCGATGCGCCAGTGAGGCTCAGAAATTCGACGGGGAACGCTGTGCCATTCCACGCGTATCCCGTGTCCGACGCGCGCTGCGTGACGCGGTCCGATGTCTCGCCCGCCGCGCCCAGTCCGGACAGGTCGCCTTTGATGTCGGAGACGAACACAGGAACGCCCGCTGCGGACAACTGCTCGGCCAGCAACTGCAGTGTCTTCGTCTTGCCGGTACCGGTCGCGCCTGCGATCAGGCCATGACGGGTCATCATGGACAACGGTAGCCGGATCAGCGGTTCGGGATGCGACTCACCCTGGTGAACGACGGATCCAAGCGTGATCGACGCGCCCGCCGTCGAGTACGTGGAACGCGCGGCTTCGACAACCCTGCTGTCCATAGTGTGTCCTCGATCAACTTCTCAGGAGGTCTTGATACTCGGCGTTGTCATCGATGAACGATGCAATAAATGGACACCGCGGCACGACTTTCAGCCCACGCGACCGCGCAGCGTCGAGCGCGGCGCGCGCCAATGCCTCGCCCACGCCCTGGCCACGAAACTGTTGGGGCACTTCCGTGTGCGTCATCACCATCGCATCGCCCTGGATCTCGTAGACAGCGACGGCTGTTGTGCCGTCGATCTCCGCTTCGAACTGCTTCTGTGACTCGTTCTCCGTGACATTCACGACCATGACGATTAACTCCCGAGCGCAGGTTTGATTGCACGCACGCGGGCGGCCGCAGCGCGAATCGCTGCAGTCGTCTCCGGTGAAGCACCGCCGACCTCGATATCGGACATCGTCTCTATCGACTTCGCGTAGTAATCGATCCACGTGTTGACGATGTCCGTCTCCGCGGCGGGGCTGCCACCCGTAGCGAGCGCCTTGACGCTCAGTGCAATTTCGGCACCGATGCGGGCATGCGCCGCCCGTTCGACTTCGGCGACCAGCGCCCTCGCCGTTGCGCCATCCGCCGTCGTCAATGTCAGGACCGACGCGAGCGCGGTGTTGCCGACGTTCGACATCGTCTCCGGTGACACGTTCTCCTTGCGATCACCGTCCGTGTGATAGAACACGTCCGTGAAGTGCCAGAACAGAACGCCCGGCTTGTTGAACTTCAGGAATGGCGTATGGTCGCTGCCACCTTCGAACGGGTTGGTGCGCACAACCCAACCATTCGTGGCGGACTGGTCGAGCGCGCGCGACAGGAGGAAGTCATTGAAGTAGTGCGGGCGCAGGCGGTCTTTCGTGATCGCCGCACCGCCCCATTCGCTGTGCTTGTCGTCGCCACGTGTCCAGATCGCTGAAGGATCGGGCATCTTCTCGATCAGGAATGTACCGCCCGTCTTCTTCGTATCCTCGCCCACCATGTCGAGGCTCAGACCCCAGAGGACGCCTCGCGTCCTCGCCGAGTCGCCCTCCAGGTAATCCTGCGTCTGCTTGATCTCGTCGCCAAACAGCATGGTGATGCTGCGCTTCGGGTCGATGCTGCCGTTCCGCACCAGTGTCCCCATGACGCGCGCCATCTCACCCAGTGTCGCGACGCCACTGGCATTGTCGTTCGCGCCCGGCTCCTGCACATGCGCGCTCAGGACGAACCGCTCGTCGCGTCTCATACTCCCTTGCACTTCCGCGATCAGCGTGAGCTCATCAGACATATAGCTCTTCGCCTGCGTTTCGACATGCAGCCGAACGGGCCCTTTGGACAGCGCAGCGCGCAACCGATCAAATGCGCCGCGCGAGATCGGCATGCCCCAGCCGCGGCCGGTGGTATCCGAGATCGACGCGAACTGGATCGAATTCGTGTGGATCTCCGGCTTCAGGTACGCGGGCAGACGGTACGCCATGGCGCCGATCGCGCCACGCCTCGCCGCCTGCGCGTACACCTGGCCGATGCCACCCTCGGCCAGCACGATCTTGCCCGTGAGCGACACGCGGTCGAGTTCCGCGGGTGTCCCCTTGCCGACATCAACAAGCTCCGCGGTCACACCGCCCGCCGGGGTCGAGGCCGAGTTGATGGCCAGCATGTTCCGATTCGTTGCGTACGCGAGCAGCGGCGCGTCTTCGCCAACGATCGTCACGCGGGCATTGATCGGCTCCCACGTCGGCCGCTGCATCGGGCGACGCTCGATCCGGTACGTCAGCCGAGCGCCCTGCGGCGCCGTGGATTCCTCGACATACCCGGCGCCCTTCAGGATCGACTCCACATGACGGATCGACGCATTGAATCCGGTATTGCCGGGCAAGCGGAAGTAGTCATCCATGAATGCGACGGTCGCGTACGCGTTCCGGCCCGAGAACTGTGGCCGGGTGAGGTCGAAGGAGCGCTGCGCGAAGGGGATGGCCGATGTGGCGGTGGTGGATGGGTTCGCCCCTGTAGTGGTGGCTGGGGCGGACGCGACGGTGGGCGTACACGCAAACGTGGCGATTGCCAGGACGAGGAGAATTCGCATCCGTCAATCTATGATGCCCTGGCCGTTCGCGCGCCGGCAGCCTGGACCGTCCCATGTGACATATGACGAAATTTTTTAATCAGATCGTGGTCCGGTGGTTTACAGTTCGGCCGCAGCGTTGTTACCTTGAATTTCCCCAGGTAAATCGCCAGACCCAATGCCGGTCCAGAGACGCCCATTTACGTCGCGATCCCCTTTATTCGCGGCATTTCGCATTTGAAGAGGATTGCGAATCCATGCGTTCGAAGCTGCGATCTGTTGCCATAACAGCTGTCCTCCTGAGTGCCGGCGCTGCCACAGCGCC
>JBBSJG010000095.1:0-12196 GCA_038257485.1 Longimicrobiales bacterium
ATATATGGCGATGACGCAGTGCTTGCAACGGACATCAAGGCGCTGCCTGAAGCGATGGGTCTGTCGGCCACGCTGGACTGCACGGACGCGCCTGCCATGGCCGCGTTTGTGAAGCAGCACCAGGCCGACACCATCTACCACCTGGCAGCGCTGCTGTCGGCGACCGCGGAAGCGAAGCCGCAGCTCGGGTATGAGCTCAACATGGGCACATTGATGAACGCGCTGGAAGTTGCGCGCGAAGCGAAGTGCGCGGTGTTCACACCGAGCTCGATCGGCGCATTCGGTCCTACCACACCGCGCAATCCGACACCGCAGGACACGATCCAGCGACCGACAACGATGTATGGAGTCACGAAAGTCGCTGGCGAGCTGCTGTGCGACTACTACCATCAGCGCTACGGCATGGACACGCGTGGACTGCGCTATCCCGGACTCATTTCGTATGTCGCGCCACCGGGCGGCGGCACGACGGACTACGCGGTTGACATCTTCTACCACGCGATCGAGACGGGCACCTTCAACTGCTTCCTGTCCGCCGATACGCAGCTCGACATGATGTATATGCCGGACGCGATCCGCGGCTCGATCGAGGTCATGGAAGCAGACGCATCGACGCTGCAGCACCGCAACGCATTCAACGTCACGGCCATGCAGGTTACGCCCGCGACGCTCGCCGCCGAGATCCGCAAACATGTTCCGGACTTCCGCATCGACTATGAGGTCGATCCGATGCGCCAGCGGATCGCGGACTCGTGGCCGCAGCGCCTGGACGACAGCGCAGCGCGCGAGGAATGGGGCTGGGCACCGCGTTACGACATGGCAGACATGACGGCCGAGATGCTGACAAAGCTGCGCGAGAAGCTCGGCAAGGAACGGAGCTGACATGCCGCTCGATCGATTGAAGGCAGCGCTGGCGCTGCATGTCGCAGGCCTCGACGAACGCGGCGCCGCGAAGGGCGACGAAGCAGTGGTGATCGGAGTCGTGCCGCCATCGGGCGATCGTGGACCGCGGTTCCGCCTGCTGGGCGGGGGCGACCGTGAGTTCATCCGGATAAATTCGAATTCATACCTTGGCATGGGCCTGCGCGCGGATATCATCGCTGCCGAGGAAGAAGGCGCCCACATGTACGGCGCCGGCCCGGGCGCGGTGCGTTTCATCAGTGGTACATACGCGCCGCATGTCGAGCTCGAGTCCGCGCTCGCTGCGTTTCACGGGCGGGACGCAGCCATGATTTTCAGCTCTGCATATGCGACAGTGATCAGTGCGATCGTGGCGCTCACGACGGACGAAACGATCCTCGTCAGTGACGAGCTCAACCACAACTGCATCATCAATGCAATGAAGCTGTCGCGTCCTGCGGACAAGGCGGTATACAGGCACAACGACATGCAGGGTCTCGATGCCGCGCTTGCCGCGGCCCGTGGCAGAGCGAAGCGCATCATCGTGGTGACGGACGGCATCTTCAGCATGCGCGGGGACCACGCGCCACTCGATGAGATCATGGCGATCGCGCGCGCACACGATGAACACTTCACGGAGAACGTCATCGTACTGGTCGACGATTCGCACGGTGTCGGCGCATTCGGTCGGACCGGGCGCGGCACCGAGGAATACACGAATGCCCCGCCCTGCGACATCCTTGTCGGCACGCTGGGCAAGGCATTCGGTGTGAACGGCGGGTATGTCACGTCATCGAGTGAAGTGATCCGCTTCCTGCGCGAGACATCACCGATGTACATCTACTCCAATCCGATCACCGCCGGCGAAGCGAATGCGGCGAAGCGAGCCCTGTCCATCCTCGACAGTGGCGAGGGCATCGCGATCCTCGAACGCCTGCGCGCTCTCACGAAGCAGTTCGAGGACGGCCTGGTGCGGCTCGGCTTCGAGGTGATCCCGGGCGAGCATCCGGTGACCCCGCTCGTTGCCCGCGATCCAGCTCTCACGCGCGCGCTCGTGAAACATCTCCGGGCCAATGGCGTGCTCGCGACCGGCCTGGCATTTCCAGTGGTGCCGAAAGGCGAGGACGAGATCCGCTTCCAGATCAATGCGGATCACACGTCGGCGGATATCGACTTCGTCCTCAGCACCCTGGCTTCGTTCGAGCGCTGACATTCGAGCCCTCCCTCCGGGATGGACGGCTTGCAGGCGGGGAGGGCCGCGCGTTTGCAAGGAAGCGCCGAAACGCCTAAATTTATGGCGTGATGCACCCCGAACCAGACCTGCACAGAATCCGTCTGACCCTGCACTATGATGGCGCAGGGTTCAACGGCTGGCAGGCGCAGATTCCGGGGATCCGCACGGTGCAGGGCGAGCTGGAGGCTGCGCTCTCCCGATTGACGGACCGACCGACGCGGACGACGGCGGCGGGGCGCACGGACAGCGGCGTACACGCGACCGGCCAGGTGGTGAGTACGGAAGTGCCGCTGCGCTGGGACTCGGCCCGCCTCGCCAAGGCGCTCAATGCCGTTCTGCCCTTCGACATGTGGATCGCCGATGCGCGCGAGGCACAGCCTGCGTTTCACGCGCGCTTCGGCGCCATCGCCCGCGGCTACGTCTACCGCATCGGAACCGCCGAAGTGACGGGCTCGCCATTCCTTCGGCGGGGCTGCTGGCCACTCCGCCTCCCGCTCGATCTGGATGCACTCAACGAAGGGGCCGCCGTCCTTCCCGGCAATCACTCGTTCCTGTCCTTTGCCAAGGTCGGCCAGGCGCATCGTGGCGATCGCTGTACGGTCCATCGCTCGCAGTGGAGGCGGTGGCACAGCTACGGCTTCGAGTACCAGGTGGTCGCCAACCGCTTTCTCCATCACATGGTCCGCTACCTCGTCGGCACGATGGTCGATGTGGCCCGCGGACGACGCCCGCTCGCCGATATTGAATCCATGCTGCGGGGTACCACAGCGCTTACAACGTCACCACCGGCTCCGTCCGAAGGACTGTACCTGAGCCGCGTGTTCTATTCGCCCGAAGAACTGACTGAGGAGTCACTCGATGAAACTGTTCCTGGATAGCGCCGACATCAATGAGATCAGGCGCGCGGTGGAAGCCGGCCTGATCGACGGCGTTACGACGAATCCGTCGCTCATGGCGAAAGTCGCCGGCCCCGGCAATTCGCGCGCCCTGATGGCCGAGATCTGCCGCACGGTGGATGGCCCGATCAGCGCCGAAGTGGTTGCGACGGATGCGGACGGCATGCTCACGGAAGGCCGCGACCTCGCGAAGATCGCGGACAACATCGTCGTCAAGGTTCCGCTGACCGAAGCCGGCCTGCTGACGTGCCGCAAGCTGCGCACGGAGGGCATCGGCGTGAACGTCACTCTGTGCTTCTCCGCGGCACAGGCACTGCTCGCGGCCAAGGCGGGCGCGACGTTCGTGTCGCCGTTCGTCGGTCGTCTCGACGACGTGGGTCAGGACGGGATGGGACTGATCCAGGAGATCGTCCAGATTTACGGCAACTACAATTTCGACACGCAGGTCCTGGTCGCGTCCGTTCGCCACCCGATCCATGTCGTGCAGGCCGCACAACTCGGCGCCGACTGCGCCACGCTGCCGCTCAAGATTCTGCAGCAGCTGATGCAGCACCCGCTCACAGACCGCGGCCTCGACAACTTCCTCGCCGACTGGGCGAAGGCGTCGGCGCCGAAGTAATCATATGCGTACTACGACGCGGACCCGGCTGATCCTCGCGTGCATGCTCGCCCTGTGGGCGGTGCCGCTACGCGCGCAGGATCCTGTGAGCGACAGTCGCAGGACTGCGATCGTGCGCGCGGCCGAGCGTGTTTCACCCGCGGTCGTCACAGTGACAGTCACGGTGCGCGAGGCCGTGCGGCCGCGGACATTGATGGAGAGTCTCTTCATTCCGCCCGGCGCGTCACAGGAATCGCAGGGGCTGGGATCGGGGCTGATCACGGACCGCCGCGGCCTCGTGCTCACGAACGAACATGTCGTGCGAGGTGCTACGCGGATTGTTGTCACGCTGCGCGACGGCCGCCGCTTCGATGCCGAGACGGTCGGCGTGGACGACGTGACGGACCTCGCACTGCTGCGCCTGCGCAACGTCACGGGTGAGCTGCCGGTCGTACCACTCGGCTCGTCACGCGACCTCATGGTGGGGGAATGGGCGATCGCGATCGGCAACCCGTTCGGCTACCTGCTCTCCAATGCAGAGCCGACCGTCACGGCAGGTGTCATCAGCGGACTCAACCGCAACATCATCTCGAGCGGCGACAGCGAGAATGGCGGCTACTACCTCGACATGATCCAGACGGACGCATCGATCAATCCGGGCAACTCGGGCGGTCCGCTGGTCAATGCACTCGGACAGGTGATCGGCGTCAACTCGTCGATCATCTCCGGAGCAGGCGGCAGCATCGGTCTCGGGTTCGCCATCCCGATCGACCGCGCGAAGCGGATTGCGACGGACCTCCTGCGCGATGGCCGCGTCCGCCGCGTATGGACCGGTGCGGAGGTGGTGGACGTATCGCCCGACTCATCGGGACTGCGTTCGACAGTGCGCGTATCGGCTGTCGCACCCGGCTCGCCCGCGGCAACGGCCGGCCTCAGGCCCGGCCAGTCGATTGTCAGTGCAGGCGGCCGCCGCATCCGGTCGCGCCTCGACTGGGAGGCGCAGCTGCTCGATTCACGCGTGAGCGAGCCATTCAGTATCGTGGTTGCAGACGGCAGCGCGAACCGCACTGTGTCAATATCGCCGCAGGACCTGCCGTCGCTCGCCGCCGGACGCGTGCAGGCGCTCGAAGACTTCACACTTATCACGGTCACTCCGGCGATCCGTGCCGAGCGCAAGCTGCGGTCGGAGCGTGGCGCGCTCATCGTGCGCGCATCGGATGCCGCGAAGTCCATCGGCTTCCGCGATGGCGACATGATCGTGGACATCAATCGAACGCGCGTCGAGACGGCGGAACAGGCGGCAGCGCTGCTGACACAGCTGCGGGGCAGCAACATCACCGTACGCGTCACGCTCGAGCGTGACAGTCAGCTCGGCCAGATTTCCTTCAACCTTCGTGGGTAACCGTTGAGCGAACGAGGAACACCACCGGACACGTATCGCAACCCGCTGGTCGAGCGCTATGCGTCACCGGAGATGAGCCGGATCTTTTCGGACCGGACGAAGTTCGTGACATGGCGCAGGCTGTGGATCGCACTTGCCGAGGCGGAGCAGGAGCTCGGTCTCGCAATTCCGGAAGACGCGCTGGCCGCCATGCGCGCGAACGTCGACAACATCGATCTCGAACAGGCCGCCGCGCACGAGAAGCGGCTGCGCCATGACGTGATGGCCCATGTCCATCACTTCGCGGATGTCGCGCCCGCGGCGGGCGGCGTGATCCACCTGGGAGCGACCAGTGCGTATGTCACGGACAATACGGAAATGCTCGCGCACCGGGATGGCCTGCTGATCATACGCCGACGGCTGCTCTCGTGCATCGGTGAGCTGGCGAAGTTCGCGCTCAAGTACCGCGACATGCCGACGCTCGGGTACACCCATTTCCAGCCGGCGCAGCCCACGACCGTCGGCAAGCGTGCCACGCTGTGGATCCAGGACCTGCTGCTCGATGTCGAAGAAATCGACCACCGTCTCACGACGGTGCGCTTTCGCGGTGTGCGAGGTACGACCGGTACGGAAGCGTCGTTCCTCGAACTGTTCGATGGCGACCACGCGAAGGTGGAGGAACTGAACGTTCGCATCTCGCAGAAGATGGGCTTCGAGAAGTTGTACGGTGTGACGGGCCAGACGTACACGCGCAAGAGCGACTATGCGTTCCTCGCCTCACTCGCGGGTGTCGCGGTCTCAGCATCGAAGATCGCCAATGACCTGCGACTGCTGCAGCACCTCAAGGAAATCGAGGAGCCGTTCGAGAAGGAACAGATCGGGTCGTCGGCGATGGCGTACAAGCGCAACCCGATGCGCGCTGAGCGCATCAGCGCGCTCGCACGACACGTGATCGCGCTCACCATCAATCCCGCGTTCACAGCGGCAACGCAGTGGCTGGAGCGGACACTCGACGATTCGGCCAACCGCCGCATCGCAATTCCCGAGGCGTACCTCGGCGTGGATGCGATTCTGCTGCTGCTGCACAACATCAGTGCTGGCCTCGTCGTACGGCCGGCCGTGATCCGGCGAAACCTCGAGGAGGAGCTGCCGTTCATGGCGACCGAAGGGATCCTGATGGACGCAGTGAAGCGAGGCGGCAATCGGCAGGTTCTGCATGAGCGCATCCGTATCCATTCGCTCGCTGCAGCAGAGCAGGTGAAAGAGCATGGGGAACGGAATGACCTCGTGGATCGGATCGCCGCGGACGATGCATTCAGTCTACCTCGCTCTGCACTCGATGCCCTTCTCGACCCTGCGAAGCATATCGGTCGCGCACCGCAACAGGTGGACCGTTTCCTCGAAGACCATGTGGTTCCCGTGCTGCGCCAGCACGGCGAGCCGGACCCCGTACCGGAGTTGAAGGCATGATGGACGCGATTGCAACGACCGAACTGCCACTGCCGCTCGTCGCGAAGGGGAAAGTTCGCGATGTGTACGCGGTCGGCGACGACCGCCTGCTGCTGGTCGCAACCGACCGCATCAGCGCATTCGATGTCGTGCTGCCCCAGCCGATCCCGTCGAAGGGTGCGGTGCTCACGCAGCTGACGTCATGGTGGCTACCGCAGCTCGCGGACATCACGCCGAACCACCTGATCAGTGCGGACACCGACACGATCGCGCGCGAAGTGCCGGAGCTCGCCGCATCGCGTGCGGTGTGGGCCGACCGCTCGATGCTGGTCCGCCGCACGAAGGTCGTCATGATCGAGTGTGTCGTGCGCGGCTATATCTCCGGTTCCGCGTGGAGCGAGTACCGCAAGCGGGGGACGCTCGCGGGCGAGCCCCTGCCCACCGGTCTCCAGGAAAGCCAGCGTCTCGACCCGCCGATCTTCTCGCCCGCCACGAAGGCGGAGACCGGACATGATGAGAACATCACGTACGATCAGATGTGCGAGATCATCGGCGACCAGCTCGCGAACGAATTGAAGCAGCGCAGCCTCGCGATCTACGCGAGGGGCCGCGACGTCGCTGAGAAGGCGGGCATCATCCTGGCCGACACCAAGTTCGAGTTTGGCGTGCTGCCGGACGGCGAGTTGATTCTCATCGATGAAGTGTTGACACCGGACTCGTCGAGGTTCTGGCCGCAGGAATCGTATGCAGCGGGGCGAGGCCAGCCGTCGCTCGACAAGCAGCCGGTGCGCGACTACCTGGAAGGGCTCGTGAGCCGCGGCGAATGGGACAAGGAGCCGCCGCCGCCGGACCTGCCGGCCGATGTCGTGAATACCACGTCCGATCGCTACAAGGGTGTGTTCAAGCGACTCACGGGCTTTGCGCTCGACGCGTTCCCGACCAACGACCCGACAGCGAAGCCGTCCGCATGATGCGCCCCGTGCGGCCCCGCCTGCAGCGAGGCGTGATCATCCTGCCGAGTGCGCTTACCCTGGGCAATCTGTTCTTCGGCGTCTGGGCGATTGTAAGCGCCGCGCGGCTCGACTTCGAACGCGCTGCGTGGCTGATCGTGTTTGCCGGCATCCTCGACACGCTCGATGGCCGCGTCGCGCGCGCCACGCAGACTGGCAGCCGATTCGGCGAAGAGCTCGACTCGCTGGTCGATGCCATCAGCTTCGGCGTCGCACCCGCCATGATCATGTACTTCCTGTTCCTGCAGGAAGGCTGGGGCTGGATCGCCGCGTTCTTCTATGTCGCGGCCGCAGTCACGCGGCTCGCGAGGTTCAATGTCGAGCAGGCGGGCCACGCAAAGGTTGCCTTCCACGGACTGCCGTCGCCATCCGCGGGCATGCTGCTCGCCACGTACTATCCGTTCAGCCAGACTGCGTTCTTCCAGACCTATATGTCGGCGCACAAATGGCCGGAACTCATGACCGGCCTCATGATCATGGTCGCGATGCTCATGATGAGCAATGTGCTCTATCCCGTCGTTCCGAAGTTCGGGTTCCGAACGCGGCAGGGCATTTTCAACGGCGTGTTCATCCTGACGAGCGTGATCCTCGCGATCACGATCCCGTCCGTGTTCTTCTTCCCGGTCCTGCTGACATACCTGCTGTACGGCGTCGGCAAGTCGCTCGTGATAGGACTGTTCGAACGGCTGCCGCACAAGGACCCGATGAACGATGATGAAGGTGATGATCTCGGCGACGAGGCTGGCGCCGAGCTGCGTGAAATCGATTATGGCGAACTTTCCCCATTCCCCCGCAAGCCCGGCGAGCGTCGTCGTCCGCCGGGCGGGCGCCGCGAACAGGATACCAACACATGAGCGCATACAGGGCAGAGGTCCGGATCACACCGCGTGCAGGACTGCTCGATCCCGAGGGCCACGCCGTCGAAGGCGCCCTGAAGTCGCTCGACTTCAAGGGTGTGCGCGACGTGCGCGTCGGCCGCCTCGTGCGCGTCACTCTCGACGCCGATACCGATGATGCAGCGCGCGACATGGTGGATGCCATGTGCCGCAGCCTGCTCGCGAACCCCGTCACCGAGGACTACCAGGTCGTCGTCGAGAAGGCGGACTGATGCGGGTTGCAATCGTAACGTTCCCCGGCTCCAACTGCGACTACGACTGCTACCACGCACTCAAAGACGTAGTCGGTGTCGATGCGGGCTATGTATGGCATCGCGAAACCTCGCTCGGTGACGCGGACGCCGTCATCCTGCCGGGCGGCTTCAGCTACGGCGACTACCTCCGTGCCGGCGCGATCGCGCGCTTCAGTCCGATCATGGATGCCGTGCAGAAGTTTGCGACGGCGGGCGGGCCTGTCCTCGGCATCTGCAACGGCTTCCAGGTACTCTGCGAGGCCGGCATGCTGCCGGGCGCACTGATCCGCAATGAATCCCTGAAATTCCAGGGCGAACGCGTGTGGATCCGCGTCGAGAACAACAGCACGATGTTCACCGACCGATATGCGCAGCGCGAGAAGCTGCACCTCCATATCGCACACGGACTGGGCAACTACGTGGCCGATGCCGCAACCATCGCAGAGCTCGAGTCGTCCGACCGCGTGGTGTTCCGGTATGTCGACGATGCGGGTGAGCCGAGTGTCGCGGGGAACGCAAACGGATCGATGAACAACATCGCCGGCATCGTGAACGCGCAGGGCAATGTGCTGGGCCTGATGCCGCACCCGGAGCGCAGTGTCGAACAACTGCTCGGATCGGCCGACGGGCTGCCGCTGTTCCAGTCCCTTGCCGCACACCTGCAGACGGCGGGTGCAGCATGACCGGCGCACAGACCACGCGCACCTCGCCCGCACCTCGCCCGGGCGATCCCGAGATCACACCGGAGCTGGTCGCGGACCACGGCATCAGCACGAGCGAGTACGCACTGATCCTCGAGGCGCTCGGCCGCGTGCCGACGTATACCGAACTCGGGGTGTTCAGCGCGCTGTGGTCGGAGCACTGCGGCTACAAGAACTCGCGGCCGCTGCTCAAGACGCTACCAACGAAGGCGCCGTGGGTGCTGCAGGGACCGGGCGAGAACGCCGGTGTCATCGAGATCGGTGACGGCCACGCGATCGCGTTCAAGATCGAGTCACACAATCACCCGTCCGCCGTCGAGCCGTATGAAGGCGCAGCAACCGGTGTCGGTGGCATTCTGCGCGATGTGTTCACCATGGGCGCGCGGCCGATCGCAGTGCTCGACTCCCTGCGCTTCGGTTCACTCAAGCAACCCCGCGTGCGCTACCTGTTCGGCGGCGTGGTCAAGGGCATCGGCGACTACGGCAATGCTGTGGGTATCCCGAACCTCGGCGGCGAAGTCTATTTCGACGATGCGTACGAGGGTAACCCGCTCGTGAACGCCATGGCGATCGGGCACCTCAAGGTCGAGGAACTGATCCGCGGCTTTGCGTCCGGTGTCGGCAATCCCATCATCGCGGTCGGTGCGCGAACGGGTCGCGACGGCATTCACGGCGCGACGTTCGCCAGCGAAGAGTTGTCGGAAGAGGCGGAAGCGAAGCGGCCGCAGGTGCAGGTCGGCGACCCGTTCACGGAGAAGCTGCTGCTCGAAGCATCGCTCGAACTGATTCGCAGCGGTCACATCGTCGGCATTCAGGATATGGGCGCGGCCGGACTCGCGTCTTCCTCCTCGGAGATGGCCGCACGCGCGGGCACGGGTGTCGACATCGACACGGGCCTGATGCCGGTGCGCGAGCCGAACATGACGCCGTACGAGATCCTGCTGTCGGAATCACAGGAGCGCATGCTCGTGGTCGCGCACGCCGGCCGTGAGGATGACGTGAAGGCGATCCTCGAGAAGTGGGAGCTGGAAGCCGCAGTCATCGGGTTCGTCACGGATGACGGCATGTACCGCGTCCGCGAACATGGTGTCGTCGTCGCGGAGATCCCGGGCGAACCGCTCGTCAACGAGTGCCCCACGTACGTCCGTGAAGCGCGCGAGTCCACCGAGGTGCAGCGTCTGCGCGGGATGGACCTGTCGTCGCTCGACCACAGCGCTGCGGAGACCGACGCGACCGGTGTGCTGCGTCGGCTCCTCGCGTCACCGACCATCGCGTCGAAACGTTGGGTCTACAATCAGTACGATACGACAGTGCGCACCAACACGGTGGTCGGACCGGGCGGCGATGCCGGCGTGCTGCGCATCCGCGGCACGAAGATGGGTGTCGCCGCGACCGTGGACTGCAACGGCCGCTATGTCTATCTGAATCCACGTCGGGGTGCGCAGATCGCCGTTGCGGAGGCCGCGCGCAACCTGGTGTGCGTCGGCGCACGGCCTCGCGCCATCACGAACAACCTGAACTTCGGCAATCCGCTCAAGCCGGAAGTGTACTTCCAGCTGCGCGAAGCGGTGGCCGGCATCGGTGAGGCGTGCAGCGCATTCGAAACGCCCGTGACGGGCGGCAATGTGTCGTTGTACAACGAGAACCCGCGCGGCGCGATCTATCCTACGCCTGTGATCGGTATGGTCGGCGTCCTTACGGATGTGTCGAAGTACGTGCCGTCCGCGTTCCGCACGGAAGGCGACCGCATCATCCTGCTCGGCACGAATACCGACGAGCTCGGCGGCTCGGAGTATCTCAAGGTCATGCACGACCTCGTTGCGGGTGACGCGCCGACGGTCGACCTGGTCGGCGAGAAAGCACTGCAGGAAGCGATGATCGAACTGGCAGAGGCCGGCCTCATCCGGAGTGCGCACGACTGTGCGGAGGGCGGCATTGCAGTGACACTCGCGGAAGCATCGTTCGGCGACAGTGTTCCGTTCGGCATCGATGTCGTGATCCCGGCTGGCCTCCCGCGCGCACCCCTCGCGCGCGCACCGCTGCTGTTTGGCGAGGCGCAGGGACGCATCGTCGTGTCGTGCGCGGCAGATGCAGAGGAACGCGTTTCCGCCGTCGCATCGAAACACAATGTGATGGTGACCGTGATTGGCACGGTCGGCGCAGCGCGCGGCACGTTCCGTGTTGCCGTGGGTGATGGGACGGATGCGCGTGAGGCAATCAGCGCACCCGTCGAAGAGCTCGCGGGTATTCACAGCCGGGCGATACCGGACCTGATGGACACCACCGTAATCGAAGGGTAACGACCCGCATGTGCGGTATTGTAGCAGTGACAGGCATGGACCTCGCCGCGGAGCTCGCATTCCTCGGCCTGTATGCACTCCAGCACCGCGGCCAGGAGGCGGCAGGCATCAGTGCGGTCGGGCCCGATGGCCGCACGCAGTTGCATCGCGCGCACGGCCTGATCGTCGACGGCTTCGATGATGCCGCCATGAAGACGCTGCCGGGCCGCGTCGCACTGGGACACACAAGGTATTCGACGGCGGGCGGGCCGGGTCTGCACAATGCGCAGCCCATCCTGGTGCGCTATCACCAGGGTGACCTGTCGCTCGTGCACAACGGCAATATCACGAATGCGGAAACGCTGCGTGAAGAGCTCGTGCGCGATGGCGCGCTGTTCCAGACGACGGTGGACAGCGAAGTGATCGTGCACCTGATCGCGCGATCGCGTGCAGCGACGATCGACGAGCAGATCCGCGAGGCACTGTCGCAGCTGACCGGTGCGTTCTCGGTGCTCATCACGGTGAACGATGTGCTGTACGCAGCGCGCGATCCGTGGGGCTACCGCCCGCTGATCATGGGGCAGCACGCTGGCGGCTACATGTTCGCGAGTGAAACGTG
>JBBSJG010000096.1:0-12116 GCA_038257485.1 Longimicrobiales bacterium
CCTCGCCAGAAGTGGTAGCCGTGAAAGGCCAGGGATGCGACGCCCGTGATCGGCGATGCTTCGCCGGCGCCGGGCGGTGACAGCTTCTCGAGCAGGGCGCCCGTCGCCGGCAGCTGCAGAAATGCGTCGACACTCCATGTGTCCATCGCGTGCTCGGTTGCGTCCGCAGTGATACGCGGAAAAATGTCGGTCTCGAACTCTTCGCGTGCGAAGATCGAATCGTACGGAGTCATGCAGTGAGTCCTTCGGCGTGAACAACGACGGGTTGACGCGGCCTGATCATGGCGGCAATCGCGCGCAGTCCGGTGACCTTGCGGATGAGGACCAGGCAGACGGGCGGGTCGAGCGGCCCGTCGTGATCCACGAGCGTGATGTATGCGACGTCGGCATCACCGACGTCGGGCACTGCAATGCGAACATCGCGGTCGCGCCAGGTCAGGTGGAGCGGCGATGTCGCAGTGAGCGGCCGCTCGAAGAACGTCTCTTCCTCAACGCGGAACTCGCCGTCCGGCAGCGATTCGCCCTCGCGGTAGAAGAACGCATCGAACGGCTTGCCATCCAGACGCTTGAAGTTCTCGTTCGCGGCATAGTCCATGTCGCCGAGTGTGTCGTCCCCCGCGAGCGATTCGAGATGATGCTGCAACTCGTGCGTCAGCGTCTCCCATATCTCACCCTCCCAGTCGAAGTCGTCCGCATCGGCAGCGATCTTCGCGAACGAGCCGTAGTACAGAACAACGGCGGAGCGGATGGTCTCGGCACTGCCGAAGTCGGACGGGTAGGATTCCGTGATGCACTCGCCCATGGTGTAGACGTCATCCATGTCCGGATGCGAGACCGCCTCCGCGCGCACGATCACGCCGTCGATACCCTGCTTGAAATGTTGCGGGATCCTGCGCCAGTCGGCGCGGGCCTGACGCTCGAACGCGTGCAGATGCACTAGCGTGGCAGCAGTGCGACGCCGCCCGGCGTGTATTCCACCGCAACAGCAGCGACGCGGCGGAGCGTAGCGGTATCGATGACATCGACCGTGCCCCTCGCCGTGCCCGCCCCCTCATTGGTGACGAAGAGATACCGGCCATCGGTGGTGAGTGCGATTTCGCGTGGTCCCGCCTGCGATGTGCGGACCCGCCCGCGCTCGTCACCCGTCACCAGGTCGATCACTGCAATTGCGCTGTCGGTAGACATGGCGACGAAGAGTGTGGCCGCCGTCGCATCCAACCGTAATGCGACCGGCCCGTCGGGAGCTTTGAACCGACGCGCAACGGTCCACAGCTTCGCATCGATCTCGAGCACTTCACCACTGCGCGTGCATGCGACATACACGACATCGGCGCGCACGCCGCGGCCTGCTTCGACGGCCGAGGGGATGCACCCGCCGTCGCGGGCCGTGCGTCGTCCTGTTTCGCGCGCAGCAGTGGGAATCGGCGCCTCGCGACCGGGTGCGAGGGAGAACCGGCGGGTCACCTGGAAAGACCGTGTGTCGATCTCTACCAGCTGATCACTCGCAGCACACACGGAATAGTATCTGGACCGCGTCGAACTGACGGCCCCTGACATCGGCTCCGCGCACGTGGTGGGACGCGCGACCTCGGTCATCGTCTGCGTGTAGATCACGGATACACCCGACGCGCCGCCATGCAGGTTGTTGTTGGCGACGAAAAGGTATTGGCCGTCATGTGTCAGTGCGAGCGACTGCGGGAACGCGCCCACCGCGACGCGGGCGACGGCTGTGTCACCGCCCACACTGTAGCGGGCCACACTGCCGTTGGGCCTGCCGTGTGCAAGTGCCACGTACCAGTGACGCGCGTCCGGTGAGACCGCCAGGCCGTGCGGTCCCTCGATCCGGCCCGGTGACCCCATGATGATGCGACGTTCAGCAGTGATCCCGGATGCAGGATCGAACACGAGGCGGGTGACAATGTCCGACGCTTCATTGGCGACATACGCCGTGTAACGCAGCGGTGACACGGGCACGCGTGCGGAATTCGCCGCACACGCACCAATGCCGAGCAACAGGATGGGGAATACGCGGCGACAGATTCCGTTCATGCAGATCCTCCGCGTCGGGTCGCCTACTTCACCCGCTCCTTGAGATAATCCACGACCTTCTCCGAGAATACGCGCGTCTGCACCAGCGTGTCGCGATCACGCACCGTCACCGTTCCATCTTCCGTCGTCGTGCCATCCACAGTGATGGCGAACGGAGTGCCCGCCTCATCCTGACGGCGGTAGCGCCGGCCGATGGAGCCGCTGTCGTCATAGAATGAATTGAGTCCATTGCGACGCAGGTCCTTGCTGATGTTCTCCGCCAGCTCTGGCATGCCGTCCTTCTTCACGAGCGGGAAGATGGCCGCCTTCACCGGCGCCAGGCGAGGATGGAGACCGAGCACCACGCGCGTCTCGCCTTCCGTCTCCTCCTCGCGGTATGCATCCGCGAGAACAGCGAGCACCGTACGGCCGACGCCGACCGCGGTCTCTACAACGTACGGCAGGTAGCGCTTGTCTCGATTGACAGGATCCACGTACTCGAGCTTCTTCCCCGAGAATTCCTGGTGACGCTTCAGGTCGAAGTCCGTGCGGTTGTGTATGCCCTCGAACTCCTGCCATCCAAACGGATACTCGTACTGGATATCGAACGCAGTCTTCGCGTAGTGCGCCAGCTCGTCGGGGCCGTGCTCGCTGAAACGCAGCTTCTCCGGACGGATACCCAGCGAGATGTGCCACGCCATGCGCTTCGCCTTCCAGTAGTCGAACCACTGGTCGTCCGAGCCCGGTTCCACGAAAAACTGCATTTCCATCTGCTCGAACTCGCGCGTCCGGAAGATGAAGTTGCCTGGTGTAATTTCGTTGCGGAACGCCTTGCCGATCTGCGCGATGCCGAACGGGATCCGCTGCCGGCCCGACTGCAACACGTTCTGGAAATTGACATAGCTGCCCTGCGCCGTTTCCGGCCGCAGGTAGATCGTCGCGGCGGCCTCCTCGACGGCACCCATGAACGTCTTGAACATGAGATTGAAATTGCGCGGCTCGCCGAACGCGTCCTTCGTGCCGCACACCGGGCACTGGCCGTTCTGCACGTCGTCATTGTCCGCACGGAACCGGCGCCGGCAGTTGCTGCACTCGACCAGCGGATCGTTGAAGCCCGCAACGTGGCCGCTCGCTTCCCACACGCGCGGGTGCATCAGGATCGCGGCATCGAGACCCTCGATGTCATCGCGCTCGTGCACCATCGCGCGCCACCACGCGTCCTTCACATTGCGCTGCAGTTCCACACCGAGCGGGCCGTAGTCCCAGACGGAACCGGTGCCACCATAGATTTCAGAGTTCTGGAAGATGTATCCACGCCGTTTGCACAGCGAAACCAGCTTTTCCATCACATCGGGTTCGTTCGCCATAATCCATCGATAAAATTGGCCCGCCACGGGCGTTGCGCAGAGCCGGAAGGTAGGCTTGAAATGGGGTGGGAGCAACCGCAGGTCAGGTGTGCAGCTCGGTCTCCTCCCTGCAGTTCACGACCTCGTCATGGCGCATGATCGTGAAGAGACCAAGGCGTTGGGCGGTGAAGACATAACTCGCCCATGCAACCGGGACCGCGAGCGCGGCCACCGCCGACGTACCGGTTACGACACCGGCACACAGGGCGCCTATTACTGCGAGTAGTCCGGCAATGAGCGTGAGACCCCGCTCATTGCGACCCGCGTCCATCACGTGATACCGCTGGAGCGCCGCTGCAGCACCAGCGGCTGCAAAGGCTGCCGCGGCGCACACCAACAGGATGACCGCCGCACCAACGTCGATTACGATGTCCACCGCGCCTCCGATAGTCCGTGCTGACGTTGTCAGAGACAGAAGGCAAGCGGTGTGCCGGTCACCCGGCGGACGCTCGGTCCGTCGCGTCGAACGATGACGGCGGCGACGACGCTGGCGTTGGAGACGTTGCAGTTGGTGACGCTGACGACGCGCCGTCGACCGTCTCCCGCAGCTCACGCGCGAGCTTTTCGAGACGCTCCGCGCGCCCCGCCAGCCCCTCCGCCAGACGTCGCACGCTTTCCTTGTTCGGATGACGCCGGCCGCTCCGCCACGAACGCAGTACGTCGTAGCTCAGGCCCGATTCCGCCGCCAGCTGCCGCATCGCAAACGGCGCATCGCGCAGCGCCTCGCGCACCAGGTCATGCCATGGATCCTGCTTCAAGTTTCCTCCTGCGAACCCCGGGTAGTTCATTGATGATAGAGGAACGTCCCCAGTGCACTGTACGCACCATGGGGACGCCAGAAGGGGCCAGTACGTTCCAGATGTACATCTCTGGCACGTACTGGCGTGCGGGTCAGCGGCGGAAGAGGCGCAGGTCGATGTACCGGTTCGGGCGCTCGCGGATGTCCGTGGTGAGTGCACGAATCTCGCGGAGCGTCTCGTTCATCTCGACATAGAGGGAGGAGTCATTGACGAGGAGTCCGAGGGTTCCGTTTCCGTTATCGACCTTGGTCATGACGGAATTGAAGCGTGAGAGGGACGCTTCGAGAGCGATGGAAGCGGTTGCGATGTTGTCGCTTGCTGCCTTGATGGACCGGGCGCTCTCGTCGACCTGACGGATTGCGGAAGCGAGAGCGGGTCCTGCCTTGGCGTTCTCGAGCTCGAGCATGCTGCGCTTGAGGGAAGCCGAGGCAGCGCGGGCCTCGATCAGAGCAGCGCGCATCTCGGCGGCACCGGCCGGGAGAATCGCAGCGGTCGCGCGCAGATCCCTGACTGTGGCTGGCGAGAGGAGCGAATCGGCGGCCGAGAGGAGGGACCCGGCGCGGGTGCTGAGGTCGGACGCGATGTCGGTGAGTTCGGGCGCGGTGATGCCGACGATGGTGTCCTGGTCGGACAGCAGCTTCATGGAATTGCCGGGTACGAGTGCAACGGTGTGTGCGCCGAATACGTCGCCTCGCACAAGTGCCTTCGTGTCGGTCGGCAGGGCGAGCCCGTCATTGATGCGCAGTTTGACGATGACGCCGCCGGCGCGCGAGGACAGCTCGATGGATCGAACCGAGCCCACTTCGACACCCTGGAGGTGGACGCGGTCGCTGCGCTTGAGTCCCGCACCGTTGGACATCTTCACGACCACATCGGTACCACCGCGGAAGACGGGGTTCCCGAGGAGGTAGTAGAGCATCGTGAAGAAGACGACGACGGAGATGATCGTCAGCGCGCCGATGGTGATGATGTTGCGATTTCGCTTATCCATTTGCTTATCGGTTCAGGCGATTTCCGCTCGCATGCGCCGCACGAAACGGCTCACGATCGGATCGGTGTTCTCGAGGATTTCGTCGGGCGTCTGATTCGTCCGGATCTGGCCGTCCATGAGCAGTGCGATCCTGTCCGCGACATCGAATGCGGTGTCGAGATCGTGTGTGACGACGATACTGGTCACATTGAGATCGCGCGCGAGCTGCAGGATCAGCTCGTCGATGTTGTCTGCGTTGACCGGATCGAGTCCGGTCGTCGGCTCATCCCACAGCAGGTAGCGCGGGTTGCTCGCAATGGCGCGCGCGACGCCGACGCGCTTGCGCATGCCGCCGGAGAGCTGGCTGGGCAGTTTGGGCAGCACGGACGCATCGAGATTGACCTTCTCGAGCAACGCGATGGCATCCTCCCGGCAGTCCCCGATGAGCCTTTCACTGTCCTCGTCTACCTGCGCGAGGAACAGATTTTCTGCGACCGTGAGCGAGTCGAACAGGGCCGCGTTCTGAAACACATACCCGAGTTGCTTGCGCACGCTCTTGAGCTGCTTGCGCGATGCCGAGCCGATCGAGATGCCATCGACAACTACGTCGCCCTGATCCGGTTCGAGCAGCCCGATCGCGTGCTTGATGAGCACGCTCTTGCCCGTGCCGGAAGGGCCGAGCAAAGCGAGGGTTTCACCTTCCTGCACTGTCAGGTTCACGCCGCGCAGCACCTGCTGCTCGCCGAACGCCTTGTGAAGGTTGCGAAACTCAATCATCAGAACGCCTTCAGGATCGGTGCGAGAAGCAGATCCAGGATCATGATGGCAAGGGTCGTACTGACGACGGCGGTCGTGGTCGTCTTGCCAACACCCTCAGCGCCGCCTTGCCCCTGCAGGCCCACGAAGCAGGCGATGAACGTGATGGCGACGCCGAACGTCGCACCCTTGATCACGGAGAAGATGAGGGACCACGTCCGGAAGTAAAAGCGCATACCGTAGACCACGTCCGTGGAGGACAGTCCGTCGACGGCGAGGATGCCGATGCCCCAGCCGGAGAGGAGGCCCATGGCGTCCGCCAGGATGACCAGCGGCGGGAAGACGATGAGCCCGGCCAGCACGCGGGGCACGACGAGAAACGCGATCGGGTCGCGACCCATGGCCTGTAGCGCGTCGATCTGTTCAGTGACCTTCATGGACGCGAGTTCGGCCGCGATCGACGCGCCGACGCGGGCCATCATGACGATGGCGGTCAGGATGGGCCCGAGCTCCGTGAGGACGCTTGCCGCGAGCACACTGCCGATGACCCAGAGCGGCAGTCCCCCCGTGAACTGTGCGCCGGTCTGCTGGGACGTCACCGCACCGCCCAGGAAGGCCATGATGAGGACCAGCGGCAGAGACTTGATGCCGATGATGTAGGCCTGCTGGAACGTCGCCGTGAGGTATAGACGTGGCTTGGGGAGGACGCGGATGATGTCGCGTGCCATCAACGTGGCTTTGCCGACGTTGTACAGACTGGTTCGTAGGGGTCGTTTCATCCGTTCAGTGCGCGTTCAGTACCCCGCATGCGGGCGGAGTTCCGTGCGGACTTCGCGGAAGATACAGGGCTCAGGCAACGGCGGCGATTGCCTGAATCTCGATATGGCAGCCCGGCTTGAGTTCGAGCACCGGAATGACCGCGCGCGCGGGCCGATGATCGCCGAGCACGCGGGCGTACGCATCGTTCACCGCCGGCCACTGATCCCTCGCCGTGATGTAGATCGTGACGCTGATCAGTGTCGAGAGCGAGGCGCCGCCGGCACGCAGGATCGCCTCGACGTTGCGCAGCGTCCGCTCCGTCTGGACACCGACGTCGCCCGCGACGATGTCGCCCGTCGCAGGATCGATGGGCAGCTGCCCGGCTACATACATGACACCCTTGTGAACGATGCCCTGCGAATAGTGCCCTGCCGCCGTCGGCGCGTCCGGCGTGGTCACACTGCGAATGGAATCAGCCGACACGGAGTGCCTCCTCTTCAGTCGTAACACCGTGCGGGAATTTTTCCCGATAACGGAGCAACGAGATCATGATCTCCTGGCATGCTGCGACGGACTGTTCCCAACCCGCGATCTCGATGTCACCACCTTCGAGCGCCTTGTAGATCTCGAAGAAGTGCTCTATCTCGCGGAGCCGGTGCTGCGGCAGGTCTGCGATGTCGAAGTAGTCCGCCTGGAGCGGGTCATGCGATGCGACGGCGATAATCTTCTCGTCGTACTCGCCCTTATCCAGCATGCGGAGCAGGCCGAGCGGGCGGCACTGTACGATGCAGCCCGGGAACGTCGACTCCTTGAGGAGGACGAGGACATCGAGCGGGTCGCCATCCTCCGACAGTGTGCGCGGCATGAGACCGTAGTCGCCCGGATAATGCACGGACGAGTAGAGGACGCGGTCGAGCTTGTACATGCCCGTGCCCTTGTCGAGCTCGTACTTGTTCCGGCTGCCGTGCGGGATCTCGATGACGACATTGATGTCTTCCGGCGGATGGAGGCCGGGCGAGATATCGTGCCAGGGGTGCATCAGTACTGTTCCTTACAATGGGTCGACGTCTGGACCCGGGGAAATTAACCGTTTCAACTGCCAGCGTAAGGCGGAGAATGAATGGCGCCGGACAATAAAAAACGCCGCAACGGAAAACCATTGCGGCGCTTTATGTTCTCGAGTGGAGCGTAACGGGATCGAACCGTTGACCCCCGCCTTGCAAAGGCGGTGCTCTCCCAGCTGAGCTAACGCCCCGAGAGGCGTAATGATAGCGGCGGAAGTGCCGCGGTTCAAGACCGGCCGGTTGCGCCCGCGCGGATCTGATGTCGGCGCTGGCGAGCCGCCTGGATGAGGATGGCAGCTGTAAGCTCGGGATCGTCGGTCAGGAGGTACCGTCGGGCCGGCGGCTTGAGCTCGTCGATCCGGACGCCGTCGTCATACATCGTGACGCTCTCGAGCCGCGCATGCGGCACGCTCACAGTGCGACGCGCTCCCTGAAATACCGTGCGACGGCTGGTCACGACGAGCACGCCGAGATCGCTCGGGAGAATGTCCTCTGCCGGCCGGAGTTCGTCACAGTCACCCGGTACTGCGAACGGTTCGGTGTCCGCGATGTTGAACGTCGCACCCTGCAGTTCCTGTCGTGAACTGCGCACGGCGAGTCGCTCGGCGAGCGTCGACTGTACGGCCCAGTAGCAGACCTCGTCCGGAACCAGCTGGATCGGCGAACGGACCTCGGTGAAGTGACCGAGCTCAACGCGCGCGAGCATGCGCAGCCGCGCGAGCTGCATCAGGTCGCCCGCCAGATCGGCATCGCTCAGGCCGAGCTGCTGCTGGAGCCGATGCAGCGTTGCATCCTCTTCCGGCGTAAAGCGCGCGTCGGAAGCGACGTCTTCGAGTGCGTCGCGATAGATCGCGAGACCGGCACTGCGGACATCAAGCTCGCTCAAGGCACCCTTCTGCTGGATCCGGCTCAGTTCCTCGACTTCGCCTTCCGACAGCACGCCGTCGGCAACCGCGTCGGCCAGCGCCTGGCCGTACGCTTCGCGCGCAACCGTGTGCCGCTGACGGCGCATGCGGTACAGCACTGCAGCAATGATCAGAATGGCGATCAAAACGATGATCTGGGCGATGTCCATTGGGGGATGGTAACGGGTGAGGGAGTGAGGGTGAAAGGGGGCGAGGGCGGGAGGGTGGGAGGGTTTGGAAGGGTGGGAAGGTCGCGGGGTGGGTTGGGGGGGTTTATGTTGAAGGCTCGGCACGTGGGGTGCCCGACTTACTTCTGGAGGACTTATGCGCATTGCGATCGCGGCTGCACTGCTCTGCCTGGCGGCTCCGCTGGCGGCTCAGCAGCACGACATGTCACACATGAAGGATGAGAAGAGTCACGCCGGAATGAAGATGGCGCAGCCCGCGGGCTGGCATCTGCGCACGGACGATGCGAAGGCCGACAGCAAGGCGATGATGTTTCACAGCATGGGCAAGACGCTGGCGTTCATGACGGGACCTGCGGGCATCGCATGGAATCCGGCGAACAAGGCGAGAGGCAGCTTCATGGTGAGCGCGTCCTTCGAGCAGGAAAAGATACCGGCACATCCGGAGGCGTATGGCCTGATCCTGAACGGTTCGAATCTCGACAAGGCCGACCAGTCATACCTGTACTTCCTCATTCGTCACGACGGTAAATTCCTCATCAAGCACCGCGCGGGCGCGGACACCCACGACCTCGTGGACTGGTCGTCGTCACCCGCGATCGTGAAACCGGACGCCAAGGGCAACAGCAAGAACGTCCTGGCTGTCGATGCCGATAAGGACAAGATCCGCTACCTGATCAACGGCAAGCAGGTCGCGGCATTCAATCGCGACAGGCCAAGGGCTGCGGACGGCCTCACGGGCGTGCGCGTCAATCACAACCTCGAAGTGCATGTCGACAACTTCAAGGTCACGCGCCGCTAGTGTGGTGATTTCAATGACCGCGGGGGTGTAGGCCGATGGATTCGTTGTTCACACCCGCCGCGGTTGTCGATCTCGACCGCATGGAGGCCAATCTCGACCGCATGGCGGCGTACGCCGCGCAGCACGGGATCGGCCTCCGTCCGCATACGAAGACCCACAAGTCGCCACTCGTCGCCTCACAACAGATCGAACGCGGCGCCATCGGTCTTACCGTCGCCACACTGCGTGAAGCCGAGATCATGGCGCCACTCGATGCCGACATTCTCATCGCCCATCCCCCCGTCGGTGACGCCAAACTGAAACGACTCGTCGCACTCGCCGCCACCAACCGCATCACCGTCGCACTCGATTCCAAGGAGGCCCTCGAAGGACTCGACGCGGCAACACGCACGGCGGACGTGCATGTCGGCGTATTGATCGAAGCGGACCTCGGCATGCACCGCGTCGGTGTGCAGTCGCCCGCGGACGCTGTCGCACTCGCCATGCAGGCCGACCGCATGCGCAACGTCGCCTATAAAGGCCTGCTGTTCTATCCGGGACACATCCGTCAGCGCGTCGAAGAACAGGACGCCGCCATCGAACAACTCAACACCGACCTCGACGCGTACCTCGTCGCATTGCGCGACGCCGGTCTCGCACCCGACATCGTGAGCGGCGGATCCACACCCGCGGCCTTCGCATCGCACCGCATTCGCGGTATGACCGAGATGCGACCCGGCACGTACGTCTACAACGACCGCACCACCGCACTCGTCGACGCATGCGCATGGGACGACTGCGCATACTCCGTCCTCGCGACGGTCATCAGCACGGCAGTGCCCGGTCAGGCCGTTGTGGATGCCGGATCGAAAGCCATCTTCCGCGAAGAACTCCGCGGCACCGACGCCACCGGCCTCGGCGCCCTGCTCGACCGGCCCGACGTCATCCTCAAGGGCATGTCCGAGGAGCACGGCCTGCTCGATCTCGCCAACACCGACTGGCGTCCCCGCGTCGGAGACCGCGTCCGCATCGTCCCCAACCACGTCTGTGTGTCGGTAAACCTTCATCCCCTCATCCACGGCGTCCGGGGCAACGCAGTTGAAGGCACCTGGCCCGTAGTCGCCCGAGGCTGGACCCCCTGAACCACCCTCCCCCTGGTTTTTTCAAAACCCTTGACAATCCGCTTTGACTGTTTCACTGTATCGCTACAACGATACAGTTGGTCCAAACAAGGCGCATCCATGTTCGACGAAATCGACCCGAGGAGTCCGGTACCGCTGTACGAGCAGATCGCTGCGCGCCTGCGCGTGGCGGTGGCGTCGTCGGAGTACCGTCCCGACGAGCCCCTGCCGTCGGTGCGGCAGTTGGCGTCGCTGCTCCGGGTGAATCCGTCGACCGTGGTGCAGGCCTACCGAGATCTGGAACGCGAGGGGTTCGTGGAAATGCGACATGGTGCCGGGACGTTCGTGCTGGAAGTGCCCGCGTCCCGCCGGGATGACGAGCGTCGAAAGCAGTCGCGCGAGCTCGTGCGACGGCTGATCGCGGACGCGTCGCGTCTGGGGATCAGCGCAGCCGACCTCGCGTCGGCGATGGATGCGGAGACGAAGGGCGACACGGATGAGTAACGCGATCGAGACGCGCGGCCTTCGGTACCGTGCGGACAAGACATTCGAGCTGCACGACCTCGACCTGAATGTACCGACCGGTTCGATCTATGGGTTCCTCGGGCCGAATGGCTCGGGCAAGACGACCACGGTGCGTCTGCTGCTCGGCATGATCCGTCGCGCTGCGGGCGACGTGACCCTGCTCGGTGAGCCGATTCCTCGCCACCTGCCGCGTGCGCTTGGCCGGATCGGGTATGTGCCCGAACGGCCACACCTTTACAACCTGCTGACGATCGATGAGGCGATGCAGATGCACGCATCGTTCTACGAGCGATGGGATGACGTGTGGGCGAAGAAGCTGCGCGACTGGTTCGAGCTGGGTCCGGATCGCCGCATATCGAAGATGTCGAAGGGTGAAACAGGCAAGCTCATGATTCTGCTCGCCCTCGCGCAGCGGCCGGATCTGTTGATCCTCGACGAACCGACGGACGGCCTCGACCCGATGGTGCGACGCGACGTTCTGACCGCGACACTCGACTATGTCGGCGAGACGGGTGCGACGGTGTTCATCTCGAGTCATCTCATCCATGAGCTGGAACGCATCTGTGACTGGGTCGGCGTGCTCGACCATGGGCGCCTGGTTGCGGAGACACCACTCCAGAATTTCAAGAATGGTGCAGTGCGCCTGCGCGTGGTGAACCCGCCGGCGAATGTCGCAGATCTTCCTTTCACATTGATCTCGCGGACTCCCGAACCGCTGACGCGCGGTGAGGTGTGGGTTGTGCGGGGTTGGGAAGACGACATGCGCGGCTTTTTCGAGAAGGTCGGTGCAACGGTGCGCGAGGTGAGCGACATGGA
>JBBSJG010000097.1:0-12095 GCA_038257485.1 Longimicrobiales bacterium
ACACCCAAATCATGCCTTGCTTGTCCACGAAGAGGGCTTGGATCGCGGGCTCCGGCTGCGTGTCGTGATTACCGATTCTTCCGGTTGAGACTTCGCCAAACCACGGCGCATCACGTTTCAGTACCTGCAAGAGTTGATTGTCCTTCTTGGACCACCTCTCAATCGCGTACCGAACGGGGTTCGTGGCGACGTATCCCTCGAGCCCATCGGCTGCGACTACCGAGTATGAAGTGAGCGCGTTTCGCGGCGTCATCGCGGAAGGCAACGAACCGAAGGAACGCTTCACCGATACCTCCCGCCCGGTGAACGACACAATGTGCAGCGGGAATCCGGCTGCGGCCGGAGTGGCAATGCGTGCCGAGACCACAACCTCATCGGGCCACCGGTTGGGTATCGGGAAGAGGAGTTGATCGGTCGTCGCCACCGCGCGCACGACTCGTCCGGCCGAATCGATTACCATCGCGCGGCGGAGGTCAAGGTCAAGCACCAGCATCGAATCGCCTGGTAGGCGGGCAAGGGTTGTTGGAAATCGGAACTCTCCTGGACCGCCGCCCTCTCTCCCAACGGAACGCAGATACGTGCCGTTTCTGGAGTAAATGCGAGGCAGATAGCCTTCCGAAGTAATCCAGAAGCGCCCGCTAGCGTCGAGTGCGACGTCCAGCGGTGGCTCCGACACGGTTGCATCGACTGTGAACCCGGAGAAAGACACGGATGGCGTCACAAGTATCCTGCAGGACTTGCAGGATACTACGTCAAAAACGACTCGTTCTGGTGCGCGTTGAGCCCGCAGGCCTTTCTCCTGCAGCACAAGTAGGCAAAGCACCGCGGCAATGCGACCGAAGCGCGTCACATTCCGTCGAGGGATCAGGCGCATTGTAGTCAAGGGCGAGAGAAGCTCTACAAGGAAGCAAACTGAAACTATGCTCCCGTTCTCGTACCGCCAACGCACGTTCTACGATGCGGTGACCGTTGCGGATGACGAAGTGTGCCGCAACCAACCCTCTTTTGACGGACGAGGCCAAGTATCACTTTGACTTGCCCAACGCCGGTTGAAGCGGGATGTGCAGACACACGAAGGCGGCGCCGATCTTGGGGATGCATGTACCGAGCCGCTCGTTGGATCTGCTCTACATGTGATGCCGGCGACTCGATCGAAACCATCACGGCGGACGAATCGACACACCGCCTACCTAGAAAGCGGTGCACTGAAAGGACATAAGCGATTTCCGAGGGGCAAAATCAAAGCGTTCGGAACTGAACCGGCTTCGGCGCCAGACCGAAGTGCCCGAGTCCTCAGCGCGCGACACCAGCGCTCCAACAAAGCATTCCCTTGCTTCATCGCGAGAACATCGCAAACGAACGCGGGACGAAATGTCGCCCATTATCAACCTTGTCCAAAACTAAAAAAACAGTCAGTCTCTTCACCGCGTGGCGGCGCCCAAACCCCCACTGCCGCGCGTCGGCGCAGGCAGACCGTAGCAGCCGGAACGAACACTGTCAAGAGAAATTTCATCGCGTTGTCAATTCGTCGTCTCGAGCCTTGCATGGCTGCTTCCTAAGCGATGCCGTGGGGCGGAGTAGTGAAGGCAGCACTTGTTGCCAAACGAGACTCTGGCTTGCGGACCAAGCTGGTCAACCGTCCGAGCTGCCAAAAGACAGCCACGACCGCGCCGCGAGGCACAATCAAGAAGTGTGGAAATGAACGGCAGACGGTGGCACCTTCTCGGGTGAGCCAATCACCCCCGGGAGAATCCCGGCATCGAAAAGGAGCCACCGCCCGTCATGCAGATCGACATCCCGTCGCCGACGTCAAGCCCGACGTGGCGCACGCTTGAAGCGTTCATTCGCGAGCACGTGCAAACCTGCCTGCAGCGCGTCCTCGAGGAGGAAGTCGACGAGTTGCTGGGGCGGGGGCGGCATGAGCGCCGCCCCGCCGACGCCGTCGGCTGTCGGCTGTCGGAACGGGCACGGTAAGCTACGGCAGGTGGCGTTGCCGAATGGAACGATCACCGTCCGGCGCCCGCGCGTGCGCGGGCTCGATGCCCGCTTCGAGAGCCGTATCCTCCCGCTGTTTCAGCGGCGCACGCCCGAGGTCGCGCAGCTGCTGCCCGAGTTGTACCTGCATGGCTTGTCGAGCGGTGACTTCACGTTGGCGCTGCGCGATGCTGCGTAGAGGCGAATCCCCGCACCGCAGCAGATCCTCCCTCACATGCATCGATTCGTGCCAAACTTCGCGGTTGCGATAGCAACCGCTGCGATAGCGAGCTCCGCTCTCCCGAAGTACCAGGCCGCCCGAACGAACCCTTCCCGCGGATTTGGTGTCAAACGTCACCGTGTGTCCTGAAGCACGCATCTCATCCCTCCCGCGGCGCCCCTGACCCCATGCAGATCCTACGCTCCCGCCGCGCCATCGCGGCCCTGCTCCTGCTTGTGCTGCTCTCGGCCGCTTGGGTGCTGGCCGACTCCCCTGAAGACGACTCGGCGCTCATGGCCACTGTGACTCGCGGCGACCTGCTGGTCCCGGTGACCTCGGCGGGAGAACTGCGGGCCTCGTCGTTCGTTCAGATCCAGGGCCCCGCAAATGCACAGCAGGCCGGCCAGTTCCAGATGAAAATCGCCACCATCGTGCCGGAAGGCACGATGGTGAAAGAGGGCGATGTTGTTGCCGAGCTCGACCGGTCGACGCTTGCGAGCAAGATGCAGGAAACGCAGCTCAATGTGCAGAAGGCCGAAGCACAGTATGAGCAGGCGATGCTCGACTCAACGCTCAACCTTTCCAAAGCCCGCGAAGATCTGCGCGGCATGGAGCTGGCGCTCGAAGAAAAGCGCATCGCACGCGATCAGGCCAAGTTCGAAGCGCCGAGTGTGCAGCGTCAGGCGGAGATCGACTTTGAGCGCGCGGAACGTGCGCTGCTGCAGGGTCGGAAGGATGTTGTCACGCGCACCGAGCAGGCGCAGGCCAAGATGCGCGAAGTGGGCGCGGACCTCGAGCGTCAGCGCAGCATGCAGAACGTGGTGATGGAAGTGATGCAGGGCTTCACCGTGAAGGCGCCCTCGTCGGGCATGGTGATCTACGTGCGCGAGTGGAACGGTCGGAAGAAGGGCGCCGGCGCGCAGATCAATCCGTGGGAGCCAGCGGTGGCGACGCTGCCCGATCTCTCCAAGATGGAATCGATGACGTACATCAATGAAATCGATGTGCGCAAAGTCGCGGTGGGGCAGCCGGTACGCATCACACTCGACTCCGATCCCGACAAGCAACTCGAAGGCACAGTGTCGGCCGTGGCCAACGTCGGAGAGCAGCGCCCGAACTCCGACGCGAAGGTGTTCGAGGTGAAGATCAATGTGAAGGCACCGGACACAACGCTCAGGCCGGGAATGACCACCGGCAACATCATCGAGACGGCGCGCCTGACCGATGTGTTGTCGATACCGCTCGAAGCGGTGTCGACGGCCGATAACGTGTCGTACGCATTCGTTCGTCGCGGCGGACGCACCGTACGGCAGGAGATCACCGTTGGCGCGATGAACGATACCCACGTGGTGGTAAGCGCGGGTTTGGAAGAGAACGAGCAGGTGCTGCTGGTTCCGCCCACCGATCCGAACAGTTTCTCCACGCAGCGCCTGTCAGGTGACGCGCCTTGAACGCTGGCGCGCACTCAGCGCGCGCATAACCACACAAACCGCATTTGCCCTGCGCACGGCGCTCGAAGCCGTGACGCACAATCGACTGCGCGCCGGGCTCACGTCTCTGGGCATTCTCTTCGGCGTGGCGTCGGTGATTGCCATGCTGGCGATCGGAAAAGGCGCCGAACAGGAGATCCTGGAGCAGATGCGTCTGCTGGGCACGAACAACGTGATCATCACGCCGTACGTGGAGCAGGAAGAAGGAGAGGCTGACAACGGTGCAGCGAGCAAGCTGCCCAAGAAGTACTCACCTGGGTTGAGCGTGGGCGATGTTGCGGCAATCGAGTCCGTCATTCCGGGCCTCGATGCGGTCTCGGGGGAGGTGGTGGTGAACACCACGATCACGCGCGAAGGTGTGCGCCGATCCGGACGAGTGGTGGGCGTGGACACAAGCTACTTTCGGTTGCTCAACCTGCGGCTTGCGCAAGGCTCGTCCTTTTCAGCGGCACAGGCGTCCGGCGAACTACCGGTAGCGATCATCGGACATGGCGTTCGAAGTCGTTTCTTCACCACCGAAGCGCCGATCGGTCGGCAGATCAAGGTGGGCAACAACTGGTTCACGGTGGTTGGCGTGCTCGCCGATCGACAGATGATCGGCGAGAACGCGGACAAGCTCGGTATTCGTGATGCGTCGATGGACGTGTACGTACCGGTGCGCGCGATGCTGTTGCGCATTCGCGATCGTGCGCGGCTGACGTCGAGTTCAGTCGAGGCGGCGTCGCGTGCGGAGGGAATGGTCGTGGTTGGCGGGGAGGAGGAAGACGCGGAGGTGCGTGAAGAGCGTACCAATCCGCATCAACTCGATCGTATCATCGTGCGCGTGACCGAGGCGTCCGCGGTGCCGCAGGTGGCGGATGTGCTCAGGCGACTGATTGCGCGCCGTCACAATGATGTGGTGGACTATCAGATTACCGTGCCCGAACTGCTGCTCAAACAGGAGCAGCGCACCAAGACGATCTTCAACGTGGTGCTGGGAGCGATTGCGTCCATCTCGCTCATCGTGGGCGGTATCGGCATCATGAACATCATGCTCGCGTCCATTCTCGAGCGCATTCGCGAGATCGGCGTGCGGCGCGCGATGGGTGCAACGCAGGAGAACATTCTCGCGCAGTTCCTCGTGGAGGCGGTGCTGATCTCCGTGGTCGGTGGCACGGCCGGTATCATCGTGGGCGCCGGCATCAGCGCTGGCATCGAGCAGTTCGCCGGCATTCGCACGCTCGTCGCGCCGCTGTCGATTGTGGTGGCGTTTGGTGTCTCGCTGACTGTAGGACTCGTGTTCGGCATCGTTCCCGCGTGGCGCGCCGCGCGACAGGATCCCGTCGTCTGCCTCCGCTACGAATGACTCGCCTACCCCGCCCTTCCCTGCGCCTCGACGCGCGCGCCGCACTACTGCTCGCACTGTGTACGAGCGGGTTCGCGCTGCACGCGCAGCCCTCGCCCATGGAGTTCACGCTTCGCGATGCCGTCGAGCGTGCGCAGAATCAAGGCCTCACTGCGAAGGCGTCGCTCGCGTCGCGCCGAGCGGCGCGTGAGCGTGATCGCGCGTTCGCGGGTGCGCTGCTGCCGCAGCTCTCGCTCATCGGCAATCTGCCGGTATACAATCGGTCCATCATTCCGGTACTGCAGCCGGACGGATCGACGATCTTCCGTCCGCAGCAACAGAACGAGGCCGCGCTCACGATGCAGCTTGCGCAGCGCTTGCCGCTCATTGGCGGCGACTTTTTCGTGAATTCGTCACTGTCGCGTCTTGATGTGTCAGGCGAACGTGACTTTCGCACGTGGCAGTCCACACCGCTGCTCGTGGGGATCCGGCAGGACCTGTTCCGTCCCAACCGTCAGCGCTGGGACAATCGTGAACAGGATTTGCGCATTGATATCGCCGAGCGGTCGTTTGCCGAATCGCTCGAGGAGATCGCGATTGCCACCACGAATGTTTTCTTCGATCACTACAATGCACGAGTAGGCCTGGAGAATGCACAGACCAACCTCGCGGTAAATGACAGTCTCTACACGCTCAATGAGGGACGCTTCCAGGTGGGGCGCATTGGCGAGAACGATCTGCTGCAGAGTGAGCTGGCCTTGCTGCGGGCGCGCAATGCGGTGGACGCGGCAAGTCTCGAGCATGACCGCACGCTGGCCGCGCTTCGTCTCGCGCTCGACCTGCCCATCGGTGCGCCCGTTCGCCTTGTCGTTCCGGTGGAGATTCCGCGCATCGTCGCCGATACGGCGCTGGCGGTGCGTGAGGCACTGCGCAATCGCGCGGCGCTGCAGGAGCTGGAGCTCAACGAAGTGCAGACCGATCGACGCATCGCCGAAGCGCGCTACGGCACCGGGCCTGGTGCGTCGCTGCAAGCGTCCGTCGGCTTCAACCAGACAGGTGCCGAGGCCGGTGCGGTGTACCAGGATCTGCGTCAGGCGCAGCGCTTTTCGCTCGGCGTGCAGCTTCCCGTGTGGCAGTGGGGCGTGCGCAGCGGACAGATCGAGGCTGCGAAGGCTGAACATTCGCGCCAGGAGTTCACCAGCCGGCAGTCACGCGAGCAGACCGCGCAGGACGCACACTTCGCCGCGCTGCAGTTGTCGCTCGCGGAACGCCTGCTCGATGTCGCGGCCAAGGCCGATACAGTGGGTACCAAGCGATTCGATGTGGCGAAGAATCGCTATGTGATTGGTCGCATCGGCATCGACAATCTGTATCAGGCGCAGACGGAGAAGGACGGCGCGCTGCAGTCGTATCTGCAGGCGCTGCGCGGCTATTGGGTGGCGTACTACCGGCTTCGGCGGCTGACGATGTACGACTTCGAGGCGGATCGGCCGATCGGGGTGAGGGCGTCGATTCAGTAGCTGGAAGTCACCAGCTAAACCGTACGACGGGCCGCCACACGTCGCTCGTGACGCCGAGGCCGATCAGTCCACCCGCGACCGATCCCATGACGCCGAACATGGCGGCACCTATTACCGCGGCTTCCTCTGCGGAGAAGATGAAGCCGTCGCCGCCCGAGAGGCCCAGGAGCCCGCCGCCGAGCGCGCCGACCGCGAGTCCGAGACTCATGCCCCGCTTTCTGCGCCGACGGGTGCCCTCGCTCGTCTCAAGCGCCGCAACCTGCGCAAACGCCAGCGTGATCGGCGCAGACGCGGCCGTGGCAAAGGTGATCGAGTCGGACGTTACGCGCTGCACTGTACCGATAACCATGCCGTCGGCTTGCAGCCCGGCTATCCTGTGCGATGGGGTGACACGAATGCGCGCGCCCTCCGATAGCGAGGCCACGGGCAGCGGGCCGGGTGCTTGCGCGCTTGCTGTCGGGGAGGCCAGCGCGAGCGATGAAAGCAGGAGGGCGGCGTAGCTGGGGGCACATTCCATTCGCGACGCTCGCCGGCTGGAGTGGTGGCGAGCGGACCGGGTGAACGTGTACATGACGGCATCCTCTGGTGATGGTGAGCGGAGCGCGGTTGCGCACATGCAACGTGCAGCGGTTCCGCGTCACCATCGATCCGACAGATTGCGTATCAGGCGGGGGAGAATGACGTACCCCTCCAAGACAAAAGGTCGCGCGCGACGAGTGTTCGTCACGCGCGACCCGTTTGCCTTCATGTCGTCGAACGGCGACCGAGTGTCTCAGTCCAGCTGCCTCTCAATCAACAACCGCGGTGTAGCCATTCGATCCCAGGCTGCTCACTCGAGACGGTCGCCTCACCGTGCACTCGTTCCGCTGCGGCCGGTTGACACCAGATAGCCGGAGAAGTGATGAATGTCGAAGATCGCGATGTTGTCGCGCACGCGCAGCGGAATCGTCTCGTCGATGATGGCTTCGCCTGTACGTGTATTCACCTGCGCGTGCTCTTGAAGTATCGACCCTTCAGCTGCTCGTCGAGCAGCAGCCCGAGAAGTCCGGTGGTGCCATTCAGATCCTGACGGAAGCTGAGCGGCTTCCGGAACTTCGTACCATGCGGCGCGAAGTCGTATGCCACCGCGTTTCCGCGCAGTGCTGTGACGGTGATTGTGAGCGACGTGCCCGGAAGCGCGTCAGCCGGCACCACCAGCGCGAAGCCCAGCTTCGGGATGCGAAGCTCTCCGCCACGGTTGGTAAAGGTCTTGGACACCACGATCGGCGTCTCGTTTGGCGCGTGACGAAGCACGCTGGTGACTTCGGTCAGCAGGCCGGTCAGACTGGAGATTGTGCCGCTCAGCAGGCCGTCCCGACGCTCGACGTCTGGCGTGGGTCCCGTCAGGCGATCAGTCGAACAGGCCGAAGCCATCACGAGGGCTGCCAGGCCGAGCAGGACGCGGGAGACGCGTGCCGACTGATCCTTCGAGTTCAACAATAGAGCCGCAAATCCCAGTTCACCGTCACGCGGCTCGCAAAGGTTGTGGCAATGGGCGTGCCGTTTCCGGATGCGTGACGAGAAATGGGCCCCAACCGTCATCTGTATAACACTCCCTCGTTTACGCACACCCTTCGACGTCGAAGGAACCACATGCATCGTTTCCGCAACCGTGGCCAGCTGTCCCTGATCGTTTCATGGCTGGCACTATGCTGCGCCGGGCAGTCCGCTACCATGACACGCGCAGGATGTCGCGCATTCGTGTCATTTGCCGAGCGCTACCACCGCAGACGCAGCCCCACCCCCAGCCGACCGTGCACCAGCATCGGTCCGACGTTCGCGCGGGTGGCAGTGAAGCGGATCCCGTTCGCGCTACCGGGGAGCGATTCGGGGCGCCCAGGTCCTGCACCGAACCTGATGCGCTGACGAACGCGCATCGTGACGCTCCCGGATTTACAGTGGTGCGATTGTGTGAAGTTCGACGTGCTCAGCTCCATCCGAATCAAGGACCAGCAACGCTACCTTGTTGCGCCGCACATCGAGGAGTTGCTGTTTCATCGCGAGCGCTATGGTTCGCTGATACCGACCATCGGCCGTGAACACAAGCACGCGGCGTGTGCCATCGACGCCGCGCGGACTCTCTTCGACCCAGATGTCGCCACGTTCATCGCACCGCAACGACCGAAGCATTGGCACGAGACCGCTTGGGGTCATCGCGCGCATCGCAGCCAGTTCACCACTCGTCACCTCGCGACCTGGAGACTGCAGCTGCGCCGAACGCGCATAGTCCACTGAATCGGCGGTCTGCGTCGACCTCACCACACGAAGCCGCTGCGTCTCGACACCCGCCAGGGTGAACCACGACACCACGTACCTTGCGTTGTCGGCGAACAGCAGGTCGCGCCCGCACGGCGCTCCGAGTGGGCGATTGGCCAGCACCGACAAGCCGAACGAAATGACGTCCGAGACGCTTGGCATGACATAGCGCTCCAAGCCCGGTACCGGCCCGATTATCGTCCGGCTCTCCGCGAGCGAATCGATCGCAACCACCCACATCGGAGGTCGATCCATTCCAGACTGCGACAGCGCGCGCCCATCGGCCCAGAACAAGCCTACGCCATCCTCCGTCACCCCGAGTATTCGCATCAGACGCGACGCATCTGGCGGCAGGCCATCGGCTCGCACGCTCGTGATCCATTGTAGCGCGCCGTTCGCAGCGTACACCGAAAGACGCCGCGCGATGGCATCGTACACGCCGAACCGGCCAGCCCGCAAACGCCACGGCCCCTCAAGTGCCCGAAACTCGCCTGGACCACTCCCAAGCCGCCCGACGACATCTTTCACCTTCCCCAGTGAATCAAGCAGAATCGCCTGGTGGAGACTCGCGTGCGCGACCACGAGGCTCCCATCGTCAAGAAACGCTGCGCCGGCTACTCGATGCAGCGCGTCGGTAGCGCCGCCGGAAAATCGCCAGGACGCAGCGGCGCTGTTGAACGACCGTGCCTCGTTCCGTTCATCCGGCAGATTGTTATCGAAGTCCACGAGGCGCACGCCCGCACTATCCACGACGGTCGGGATCGCCAGCGGCGAGCGTGCTGGTGCCCGCTCACAGCCGCACAGGCCAACAAGGAATCCGACCACCCCCGTCACCCATCGACGCACCGACGCATGGCGGGTCACCGGAGTCGAAGGTACCGAAGTCGAACGGGCGATGCGTCATCGCCGGAGTAGTCGACGGTGACCAACGTGTCGGGCGGCAATAGCAGGTACGGTCGGTCTCGCAGACGACCCGTGCGACAGCCCTCGGCGACTTCTTCCCGCAGACGACAGGAAAACAACAGGAAAATCCGTTCATTCGCCTCGGTGTCGAACGTGCTGTAGACCGAAACGAACCCGGAGTCGTGAGGGAAGAAGGCGGCGTGCTCCGTCCATGTGGCAGCAAACCGGTTCAGAGTCGCCTGATTCGGACTAGCCGGCGCATCTGCGCCGCGCCGATAGAACGGAGGCGCCACACGCAATGGCGCGCGACGATCACCGCGTAGATCGTGGACCTGTACAACTGGCGTCAACGCCTGAAAACAGTACACGAGACTGTCATGCACACGCGCGCCCAATCCGCGATGATATCCGAAGTAGCCTCCTCTACCAAGGCTCTCACTGTACGCAGGATGAAAATCGCACACCGCATGTCGAGTCGCTCCGGTCGAGTCGAGCACGAAGGCGAATCGCGCGCCACCACTCTTGATGTCGTCGTCCATTCCGATGGACGTGACGACGAAGCCACTCGACACCACCTCAAGGCTCGCCAGGCTTGCCGCGGAATGGACGGGGCCAAGCGACGAGAGCGTTCCGTCAGGAGAAACCACGGATAGTCCAAGCCGCTGATTCATGTCGATCGCGACGAGTCGATCTCCCCACCAGCGGATACTCTGCGGAGTAGTCAGAGAGGGCGTGCTCGCTCGCCTGAGTTGCAACCGCCACTGAAGCACGCCGTCGGATGCGTACCTCCAGATGGTCTGCTCATCCATCACCGCGATTCCGGCGGACGAGATGGCCACGTCCACAACCTTCGCAGGCGCTTCTTCCGCGCTGCGACCGAGTGGCACGACACCGATCGAGTCGAGCAGCATCCGGTCAACGCGCTCAGGCGGCAATGGCTCTTCCTGCCAACTTGACGCCTCAGCAAATTCAGGCGCGCTCCGACTCTCGCAGCCCGTTGTGAGGACGGACGCGACGGCAACGCACCCGCCGAGCAGCACAGCGCGAGTCGCGACGGGGCGATTCACGCGTGTGCTCGAGACCGCCGTCCGGCGCACTCGCATTGCGAGAGTGCGCCGGCGGACCTCCCCGATCTTTAAATAGGGCAGTGGAGACATCCACCGCCCTGGTCGGTCGTGCACTTGATCTCCCCCATAACGTACGTCACCTTCGTTTCCCAGCAGTCGGGCTGTGCCCGCAACTCGCTTGCTCCGGAGGCTACAGCAGCGAACAGCAGGCAGGCGGCCAGTCGTTTCCTGCGAATCACTCCTCTCTAAGGAAACCTGACGTTCGCCACCACCCGAAGTCGCGCGCGTGGCGGCACGAAGGTAGTTGCAGACTACTACTGTGTGTGTGTGTGTGTCAACCCATCATGATTGTCAAGTCCGATCGGTCGGTGCGCCTCGAACACGCGTGCGGTACCGCGATCTCACGAGCACACGGTTCACGTCGGCGCTGCCGGCCCCCGCATCGTGCGCCGGTGGCTGCGACTGGAGCCAGGTGTCAATGAAGTGCGCCCCTGGTTGTCAGGCGATCGTCAGCTCGCGCGGCATGATGACACAGCGGGACGATCGTACGGAGCGTGACGTATTTGCGTTCGTGGTTGAGCCCACCGCGTCCGGCTGGCGCGCAAGCACTATCTCCGGAACGAGCTGGACACATGTTTCCCTGGACTGCGGTTCCGATTCATGCTTCGGCAAAATCGATACGAATGGCATAAGCAAGCGGTAGTCTTGGCCGCCCTGGTGGCGATATCGGCCGCGCACTCCGTGGGTGCGCAGCAGCGAACGGTACTCCGCGCCACGGTCGTCGATTCGCTCGCACGCCCGATCGCCGAGGCGACAGTTCGTGCTTCGTCGCTAGTCATGTCTGCGGTCACGGACAGCGCAGGTCGATTCAGTCTCTCACTCGAGCCTCGCGACCGGCTCTCGCTCATCATCGCGAAAGTGGGCTTCGAATCCGACACCGTGCACGTGGGTTTTGCCGGTCGCATGCTCGTTGACACAACCATTGTCATCCATCAAAGCGCCGTGGTGCTGTCGACCGTACGCGTTGAGTCTACCGTCCCCGCCCGCTACCGCGGTATCGCGCGCTACGAAGACTTCTATCAGCGACGACGCATGGCGGTTGGCGGGAGTTTCTTTGACCGAGCCCAGCTGGACAAAATGGGGTCAATGATGCACGCCTTGAATACTGTGCCGGGCGTCAGGGCGACTGAGTTCAACGGACGAGTCGGGGCACGATTCGCCCGATGCCCGTCCGGAAAGATTGCGGTGATTATCGACGGACTCTACCTGCCCGGCATGGGCATGGGCGACATCCGCAGCAAC
>JBBSJG010000098.1:0-12059 GCA_038257485.1 Longimicrobiales bacterium
AAGCGGTAACGGCGCTTGCGAGACGCCTCGCGGCGGGTGCGCACCGCCACCGGAGGGGCTCGTCCCACCTCCCCACCCCCCCGTCCCATGGTCCGCGCGGGATCGCTCGTCATGACGCAACCATTCCATGAGCGACACGCAGCCACCACCGCCGACATGGAAGTGAAGAATATGCAACGCGAAGCGAGCGGCACAGCCTCCCCGCAGGATGGCACGGACGGTGTACCAAGCCTCACCCGCTTCATGATCCAAGAACGGGAACGCATTCGGTTCATTGCCGCCGAAGACGTGGACTGGATCGAGGGCGCGCGCAACTACGTGCGTCTCCACGTTGGTGACAGGACGCATCTCCTGCGCGGTCCGCTCACCGCAATTCTGGCGCAGCTCGACCCCGCGATGTTCACGCGCATCCATCGCTCGATCATCGTCAATGTCGACCGCATCGCGGACGTACAGCCGTGGGTCGGCGGTGACTACACGGCCGTCCTGCGCTCTGGTGAACGACTGAGGGTCAGTCGCAACTTCCGTGACGTTGTCGTGCAGACATCGGTCAAGACGTAACACAAAGACGGAACCGGAAGCACACGCTTCCGGTTCCGTCTTCATTGATGCCAAACAGCGCAGGAAAGAGCCTGGCTACGGCATCAGCGCACGGTCGAACGACTTCACACCCGAGCGCGTGCCGAATGCGACGGCGAGTCCGAAGACGATTGCCGTGCCCAGACCGATGAATGGAAGCACGGCAACGACGGGCACCGCAACTGCGGTCGCTGCGACACCTGCGACAACCGGCGCGACCGGGTTCTGCGCCTGTTCCACATAGCGCAGCCGCTTCGACACGAAGCCGCGCGACTGCATGTAACCGACACCTGCCACCGCGACCGCGGCGACCGTCGTAACAAAGCCTGATAACAGTTCGATCATCTCGTAAGCCTCCTTGCTTGTGCTTTCCCTACGCACCGATGGATCGTCGGGTTTCGAAAAGGCGGTGCGGGGCGTTCAGCGAATCCGAGTGACGGAGACGACGCCGTTGGAGCCCGCTACGGGATCCAGGGACACCGTCATGCGGGCACTCCCGGCCGTGCCGTCGACAAGGTAACCCCTCGCCATTCCATTCAGCAGGGCGATACTGTCGGCATACGCGACACCTGGCACGATCCGCGGCCACGCATTCCGCGGGTCCTTGTCCTTGGCGATCTGTGACGACGCAGGGCGGCTGCTGCGCAACTGGTATTGATGGTATTGCGTCCATGCGGGAAGCCCCGCGACGTCGTAATCATCTGCATAGAGAGCGATGCGCGCGCGTGTGACGAGTTCCGCAGGGGTGACACCGGGCAGCCAGCGCGAAAGTGCGGCAGTCAGGTCCGACTCTACGCCGCCATGCAGGACGATGTCCCGCAGCGCGAGCATGGGGTCGCCGCCAGATAGCGCAACCTGGTCTGCGAGATAGTCGAAGATGTAGGACGACGCAGAGTACCCGCCGAAGAAGGCAGATCCCCCATCGAGGTATGTCGGCACGTCGTCAAAGAAGTACGAGGTGCCAAAGGCGGGATTGCGCGCGAGCACAAAATTGGAAGTACGGCTTGGTGCCACGGCGCCCAGCAGCCGATGTGCGATCGGCAGCCGTTCGGAGAAACGTGCGAAGCCCTCCACCAGCCATGTGTTGCCGCGAACCCCCGTGCGGTTGGCCCGCTCGAGCAGACCCCAGTGCCGCATGTGCGCGATCTCGTGCATGAACAGGTTGTCCGCCACACGTTGCGGTACCTGGTTGCTTCCAGGCGTTCTACCATCGGTACGCACCCAGTAGTCGAATGCGAAGTAGTTGCCGACGGAGTACGTGTAGCCCCAGATGTTATCCTGGTACATCATGGTGCTGACCGCGATCACGCGTTCCGTCTGCTGTGTCGCAAGGTTGTGACGCCCTTCGAATAACACGTCCGCCTGAACCTTCGCCATGGACGCGTACTCACGCGCGATGGTATCCATCTGCGCGACCGTGAGCGGCGTGTTGTGCATGCCATTCTCGCGCGTCAGCGACGTGCCGAGGCGGATGTCATCTGCGAATACGAGGTCTGCAGAGACGAAGCGGACTACGGCCTTCTGCATACCTCGCGCGATATTGAGACGCGGCACACCCTCGAGAAGAACTTCGATGGTATCCCCCACGGCGGGAACCGCACTGCGCAGCGAGGCGCGTGCCGAGGAGGTCGGTGTGGACACGAGGCGCGCCATGCCGGATGCACCTGCCGGCAGTGTGGGCGTACCCTCTTGGATCACGCCGCCGCCGAAATCCCAGCGCCCACCCTCATCGGCCTGATCCGCCATGACGGCGGCGGCACGGAGCGATACCAGGCGCGACGGCGCGGGCGGCGCGACACCCACAGGCGACGCAGACACTTTGAGGGAAAACGCAGACGACGTCGGCGGACCAGGGAAGAGACCGCCCTCGCGCTCCCCGACACGGGGCATGTTTTCAAACATGACGAGGTACTGCTGGCCACTGGTGCGCGCGCCATCGAACTCGAGGCAACGAGGCGCCTCGCTGTCGGCAACGCTGTACCGCACCATCGAACCAAGCGCCATATCGAGGATCAACGCGCGGCCGCCGTTGCACAACGCCGGAACCATGGAGACCATCGCGTTTACGGCAGTCGACACCCCGAGGCCCGAAAATGCGATTCCATACGAACCAGCGGTGCCATGCACCGTGAGGCCGGCAAAGGTTGCGAGCCCGGTCGCGTTCGTCGTCGCAGTGGCGTTCGTAAGGGTGGCTGTCCCCTGCGCAATCGTCGCGCTCACCGGTACGCCCGCCTGCGGGACATCGTTGCCGAAGACATCACGAAGCTGAACGACCGGCTGTTGACGTAGAACCTCGCCAGCGTGCGTGCTGAGTGATGGGGGTGTAACGACCGCAAGCTGAGCCACCGGACCCGGCGTCACTGTCGCACCGAATGTCACACTGGCACCCATCGCCAGAGATGCAGTCAGCTCATTGCGATCCGTCCGCGTGCCGACCCGCCACGTGTCCGCCGTCGCATAACCTTGCGCATCGGAAAGGGCTGACGCAGAGGCAACGGAACCGCCGCCGGCCGCACTGAACGCGACACGGACACCGGCGACGGGGATGCCCGTTTCGGTGAGTGCCCGTACGCGCGGGGGCGTCGGTGCAACAGCGCCGGCGGAGACGGTCTGCTCACTCGTGCTCGCGAGCTGCAGGACAGACGCCGACGGAGGCGCAACCGGGTCATCCGAGCAGGCCGCCGCAACCATTGCGATGACTGCAACCAGTCGTCGCACGACGCGGGGCGTTGTGGCCGGGCGGTTGGTCAGGAGCAACATAGCCCTTTCAAGAATGTTGTGGAGGCGCTGTACAATAGTTTGTAACCCCATACAGGTCAATGCGTTTCACGGACGGGAACGGACGTTGCAACCAGGCGTGTCACACCTCTGACGGGACCATTGTGGCAACAATACAGGAAGAGCGGTCGGACAGTCCATCGCTGCTGCTGATGATCAGTGATCGGGACGCGATGGACGCCTCCGCCCGATCAGCGCACCGTCGCGTGTACCGCTGGTCGGAGAGGCGCCCCGACGACCCCGTCGGCCCGCACGGAAATGTGTCGGCATTCCTCGGCGATCCGACGAAGTCCGAAACATTCCAGTGGGTGGCGGATGCCCGGTCAGTCACAGCCGTCGTCCACCTTTCGGACGACGATCGTTCGGCCGCGGTCGTGGAGGCGCTCCGCAAGGTGCGGGGGGATGCCGCCATCATGGTGCTCTCGCGGGCGATCGATCGCGTTTCAGGCGACGGCACGCTGATCCGTGCCGGTGAATTGCGTGATGTTCTGCGGCTTGATCTCGAGGACGAACTGCTCCGACTGGAAGCGGAACGGCGGACCTGGTGCCTGCGTGAATTCGCCGGTGGTCCGAGTGGTCTGGCGATCTACATCCATCCGGACCCGGATCCCGATGCATTGTCGAGCGCGCTCGCGGTGCGCGACCTGCTCGGTGCGGAATACAAGGCCGTTCCGATTGTAACGGAGCTGATGATGCGGCGTCCGGAAAACGTCCGGATGGCGGCCTTGCTCGAAGTCGATGTTCAGGTCGTGACCGTAGCCGATCTCCAGCGCTACGAGCGCGTGATTGTGGTGGACACGCAGCCGTCGCCGCGCATGACCGGGCCAAGGCTCGCGGTGATCGATCATCATCCTGCCACATCGGATTATGCTGCTGCGTACGTGGATGTGCGTCCGGAGTATGGCGCGGTCGCGACCATGATGACGGAGTATCTGCGCGCGGTTGATGAGCACGTGATCGATGCGAGGCTTGCGACCGCCCTGCTGTGCGGGATCATCACCGACACCGCGTCATTGACGCGGGGAGTGACGGCGGCGGACGTCAATGCCTTTGCGTTCCTCCAGGGGCGCGCGGATCCTGTGCTGCTGCGCCGCATCCGGCGCGCGTCCTACCCCGTCGACGCGGCACGCGCATTCGGCGGTGCAATCGACGGACTTCATCTGGAGGATGGACTCGCCGTCGCATTCGCGGGCGAACTTACGGATACGCACAGTCACATCCTTGCCGATCTGGCGGATTTCTGTATGGAGATCAGTGACGTGTCACGGACGGCGGCGTCTGCAGTAGTCGATGACAAGCTGGTCATTGCATTGCGGGATCTCGGCCAGGGCGACGGTGTGACAGGCATTGCCACACGGCTCGGTGAGCTCGGTGGCAACGGTGGCGGTCACGCAACGATGGCGCGCGCGGTGGTGCCTCTGGCGGCATTGCCGGACTGGCATGCGGATCGGGCTGTGTCGATTGTGCGGGATCTCGTACGGAATGCGATGGCTGACTCAGTGAACCCGCCGTCGGAGGAACAGGTCAGTCGTCGATCGTGACGCCCAGGTCGTCGGGTGCGCAACCCTGCAGCAGCTGATCGATCACCTCGCGGGCATACAGTTCCGGGACCTGCCCCTGGTCGAGTCCCCGTATGTGCGCGAGCACGAGGCGTTCGCCGTTCGCGCATTCGAGCCCGATATACGCTGACGGGAAAATCGCAGAATCGCCGTCGCCGGAATCCTCCTGGTGACGCATGCCCGCCACACCCAGTCTCGCGTCACCGCTATCGAGTGCCAGCTTGATGCGTTCCCACGTTTCGTCGAGAGGGAACAGTGTGGACGCCAGGATGTTCGGCAGTCCGGCGATCAGGAGCGCGACATCGAGGTCCACTTCCTTGCCGCAACTATCGATGTTCGCCGTGTACACGACGGGGAATGGTCCCGCGAGGAACACTGGAATGGGTGGAGAGTCCATGCTGCAAAATACCCGCGCACCTGCACCGGGATCCGCGCGCCGATCCGCGGCGGTGTTCAGGCGAGGTTGAGCAGACTGCGAAGCAGGGCGATGAAGCGGAACGCCTCGATGGTCTTGGTCGTCAGCGGAAGCGAGTCAACGGTGCCGCCGGAATGGGCGAAGAGGCCGGTAATGCTGCAGCGCACGACGGTGTCGCGCGGGAGTTCGCGCTTGAGCAGAAGAGACTGTGTGTATGGAATGAGGCGGTCGTCCCGCCCGTGAGCGAGGAGCGTCGGCACCGTTGCACTGCCCAGCCACGGTCGAGGATCGAGGAGTGGGTCCTGCTGCACCGCGGCGTCCGCGAGCGCACGGCCCAGGGCGAGGCCAGCCTCCGTCGCATGACGCGGTGTCGTGGTGAGCGGCGCAATGATGTCGAACACTTCGCGCTGCGCGGGCCGCAGTTTCTCTCGAGCCGCGTACTTGCTGCTGTCGAACACGGGATCCCATGCATACACGCCGCGATCGCCCGCCTCGAGCGCGAGATCATGCACTGCAGTGGCAACGGCGCGGTCGTTCTCGTGACCGGGCACGGCGGTCAGGTAGTTGCCCGCGATGATCCAGGAGCCGTAGGGATCAGGCTCGATAAAACGTCGCTCGCCGTCGAGCCCATGGTAGCCGGTGATGCCGAACTCGAAAAGCGACGGCACATCGCAGTATCCGCCCCATGCGGCCATGCCGTGAAGCATTCCCGCGATCTCGGGGTCTGTCGCTGCGACGAGCGCCTGTGTCGCGCCGAAGGAGAAGCCGAGCAATCCGGCATGCGCGTGATCCACGTCCGGGCGACTCTGCATCGCACGCACGGCGGCGCGGATCGTGTCGACGGTGATTGCTGGCGCGACGCGCAGCTCACGCCACTCCGGGATGTCGGGGACGAAGACGAGACTGCCGGACCCGGCAATGGCAATGGCGAGCCGGTGCAGCGAGGGATGCTCGCGTCCGGTGCGTGTCAAACCGTGCAGCACGAGCCACGCGTGGAGGGGGCCGGCGCGGTGTGATGCAGGACGGTACACCCTCGCAGGCAGCGTCTCGCTGCCCCGCCGGTATGTCGTTTCCTCCCACACAACGCGTGCATTGTCGCGGTCGAGATACGCCCGCGTAAATCCAAGGATCGATGCCATGGCGGAAGGTACCGCGGATGGCGACGGCCGCTAGGGTTGCGGGAATGCGCGGCCAGTCGGATCATGGGGGATGGATCGACGACGCTTCGTGACTGGTTCGGCAGGCGGGCTGGCAGCAGGACTGCTGTGGCCGCGCACGCTCGACGCCCTCGCCACCGAGATGAGCGGACTGCGCGCGGATGACGAAGCGCTGTGGCGAATTGTGCGGAGCGCGTTCCCGATTCCCGCAGACCGCATCTACCTGAATGTCGGAACGCTCGGGCCGCAGCCACAGCCGGTCGTGGATGCCGTCATCGAGCACACCCGGCGGGTTGCCATGACATATCCGCCAGGCGTTGACTGGTCCGTCCTGAACGACGCGATGTCTCGCGTGCTGCACTGCGATCCGGAGGGGCTGGCGTTCCCGCGCAATACCACAGAGTCAATGAACTTCGTTGCAAATGGCCTCGAGCTGAAAGCGGGCGACGAGGTGCTCACGACACAGCACGAACACATCGGCGGTCTGTGCTGCTGGCAGCTCGCTGCGGCACGGCATCACCTGACGCTGCGACAGCTGCCATTGCCGGTTCCGCCGCGGAATGAAGGCGAAGTCGTCGACGTGTTCCGGCGCGCGATCACTGCGAAGACCCGCGTCATCTCCGTTTCTCACCTGACGTTCTCGAACGCCCTGGTGATGCCGGTCCGCGCTCTCGTCGAACTGGCGCGAGAGAGGGGCATCATCTCGGTGATCGACGGTGCGCATCCGCCGGGGCTCATGAATGTCGATCTTGCCGCGATGGACCCCGACTTCTATGCGTCCTCCCCGCACAAGTGGCTGCTCGCTCCCCAGGGTACGGGCGTGCTGTACATGAGACATGAATGGCGGACCCGACTCTGGCCGACGCTCGCGTCCGGCGGATGGGATGACATGAAGCTGGGAGCGATGCGGTTCAATCACCTCGGATCGTTCGACGAGTCCCGCATGGCCGGCCTGCTCGCGGCACTCCGGTTCCACCACGTCATCGGACCGGAGCGCGTGTATTCCCGGATCCGGACACTCAGGCAGCAGCTGTTCGACGGGCTGCAGGCAATGCCTCGCGTGCGCATCATGTCCCCACCGGGGGATCAGCTCGGCGCGGGGATGGTCTCTTTCAAGGTGGACGGACTGGCGTCGATCGAGCTTCAACGACGGCTCGCCAACCGGGCCAATATCCGAACCCGCGTGGTCGCCGAATACGACTACAACTGGATGCGGCTGGCGCCCCACATCTACAACGCACCCGCGGAGATCGACACCGTCCTGGGAATCATCCAGGACGAAGCCGCACGCTGACCGGGCCGTCCACGGGCAAAGCGATGCTGGCGGGCGTGCTGAAACGGGCGTATTGTTGACGCCGTTCAACCGGCGCCAGCGGCGGCCGGCCCACCCGTCTGAACGAGGTTCGCCTGCTCTGGAAATATGCTGTACTCGCGCTCCGTCACCCTGGCCTGATTGCACCGCTTCTGGCGGCCGGGTGGCGTTTCCGGCGCCGGGAGTGGTACCGCTTTCCGCCGTTCCTGCCACTCCCGACACAAGAGTACGTCCAATGGCGTATGTATACCGCGTACGGGTCGGAGGGTGCGCCGAACGCCGAGGACCTGACGAAGTACCTTCGTTGGACGCGGTGGATGAATCGCACCGAAAACGAGGAGTCGTAGCCCGTGAGAAAGCTGATCGGCCTGATTGTGATCCTGGCTCTGATATGGGGTGTGCCGAGCGCGCGCGCAAAGCTGATGACAGTGCTTGCACCGGCAACCTCGAAGCTGGGACCCGTGGGCGACCAAGCGTCCCTGCCCATGCAGAAGTATTCGGCACGCACGCAGATCGCCATGATCCTCCGCAGAATGGGCACCGCGCGCGAGCAGGGGAAGGAAGTGCCGACACCTCGCACATTCGTCCGCTGGTTGCGCGCGAATCCGCCGTCGGACCGCAAGGAGCTGGATCCCTGGGGCAACGGCTACTATATGACGCATGAGAACGGCGTCTATCTCATCGGCTCTCCCGGACCTGACGGCGTGAGGGGCAACGCGGACGACATCACGAAGACGACGACGCTTTGAGCCGGTCGTAGCGTGGAGCCATTTTTCGACAAGATTGCGCCGGCACTGTCGCAATACGGACCCTGGCTTGTTTTTGCGATGACCCTGCTGGAGACCGCGTGCTTCATCGGTCTCCTTCTCCCAGCCGAAGGCACGGTCCTGCTCGCCGCGTTTCTCGCGCATCAGGGCTTGTTCAGTGTCGAGGCAATCCTGTTCGCCACCTTCGCCGGCGGCTTCATCGGCGATCAGATCGGCTATGCGGTCGGGCGGTTCGGCGGAGAACGCGCATCCTCTTCCGATGGTCGCATCGGCAGGCTCTGGCGTCGCAATGAGGTGCGCGCGCACTCGATGTTCCGACGCCAGGCCCTTCTCGCCATCAGCGCTGCACGCTTTGTTTCATTCGTCCGCACACTCATGCCGGCACTCGCCGGGATGAGCAACATGCGCTACCGCCGTTACGTCATCTATGACGCCATCGGTGTCGCGGCATGGGCAAGCGCTTCCGTCGCACTCGGCTACTTCGCCGGCGAGAGCTGGGACGCCGTATCCCGGGTCTTCGAGGCTGTCAGCGGCATCGTGCTCGTTGCCGGTGCGGTCATGATCTACGCCGCGTGGAAGAGGCGACGCGGCAGCCGCGTCGGCACTGCCACTGCCGGCGTAGCCGCTACCAACGGGGCAACGCGGAAACCGCTCTACCGCGTCGCACTGACGGGCAACATCGCCAGCGGGAAGTCGACCGTTGCCGACATCTGGCGCAGCCTTGGTGCGCACGTGATCGATGCCGATGACCTCGCGCGCATTGCAGTGATCGCCGGTTCACCCGTTCTTGCCGCCATACGCGCACGGTTCGGCAATGAAGTGATCGAACCGTGGGGCGACCTCAACCGCGCCAGGTTGCGGCGGACCGTGTTCCAGGACGATGCCGCTCGTCGTGATCTGGAGGCGATTGTGCATCCCGCTGTCGAACGCCTTCGCCTGCAGGAGGATGAACGACTGCAGAACGCAGGCGAGACCATCGTCGTCCACATGATCCCGCTCCTGTTCGAAGCGCACATGGAGAACATGTTCGACGAGCTCGTCTTCGTCGATGCGCCCGACGACGTTCGTGAGCGACGCATTGTCACGACACGTGGACTCTCGCCCGAAGACGCGCGCGCGATGATGGATGCGCAGATGTCGCCCGACGACAAGCGGGATCACGTCGACCACGTGATCGACAACAGCGGTACGCCCGCTGCACTCGAAGAGCGCGCTGCACAGATCTGGCGTGGCATCGAGGAACGCGCATGCGAATAGACATGCATCTGCACACCCGCAGGTCCTTCGACTGTCTCACGGATCCGCACGCCGTCGTGCAGGCTGCACGCAATGCCGGAATGGACCGCATCTGCGTCACCGACCACAACGAGATCGAGGCTGCGGTCTCCCTGAAAGCCGCGTATCCCGCGTTCATCATTGTCGGCGAGGAAGTGAAGACCGCGGAGGGTGTGGACATCATCGGACTGTACCTGCACGAGAGAATCCCGAAGGGTACGCCCGCACGTGATACGTGCATGTGGATCCATGAACAAGGCGGCGTCGTCTATGTCCCGCACCCGTTCGCACCGGGGAAGGGTGGCGACGGCTTCATCCTGCCTGTCGTTGAGGATCTCGTGGATGCAGTGGAGGGGTTCAATGCGCGGCTGCACCATCAGAGTCTCAACGATCGCGCGGTGGAATGGGCCGCTGCCCGCCACCTTCCGCTCGGCGCAGGGTCTGATGCGCACACCCCTGGTGAGGTCGGGCGCGCGTATGTTGACGTGCAGCCGTTCGTGGACTCGCCGGAGGGACTGCTGGGCGCGTTGAGGCGTGGCTCGATCAGCGGCAGGTCGTCGTCACGATTCGTGCATGTCGCATCGACATACGCGAAAGTGCACAAGATTTTCGCCCGCTAGTGTGGTGATTCATGAATCACACGAGGGCGTCGGAGGTTCATATGAAGGACGTACTGGAAGTTCCTGCCCATCGGCGTGTGCGCATGCTCGAGATTCTGGAGCGGCTGCGCGCTGCCGACAACATCGTGTTGACCACGCATGTAAATGCCGATGGCGACGGAACAGGCAGCGAGATTGCGGTGGCGTCGTGGTTGCACGGCCTGGGCAAAACCGTGCGCATCGCGAATCCGACGGCGTGGCCGGCGTTGTACATGCACCTGGTTCCGGACATGGAGTGGCTGCGCGACCCCTCGCATGCCGATACCGCGGCGGCCATCCGTGCGGCCGATGTCGCGCTCGTGCTCGACACGTCCGAACCGAAACGAATCGGTCGCATCGCGCCGTCCATCGTGAATAAACCGACCCTCGTGATCGATCATCACGTGCCCCCCGAATCCGGCTTCGATGCACTCGTGCTCGAGGACCCATCGGCGTGCGCGACCGGTGAGCTCGTATACGATCTGCTGACGCTCGCTGGACTCGAGCGTCCGTGGAATCACACGATTCTGGAGGGGATCTATACCGCAATCGTCACCGACACAGGATCCTTCCGCTACTCCAATGCGACCAACCGCGCCCACGCGATCGCGGGCGACATGATTGACCAGGGAATCGATCCGGAGTCCGTTTACCGCCGTCTCTTCGCGACGGTCCCGTTGCGTCGCATCCAGTTGCTGCGTCACGCACTCGACCATCTGGAAGTCGATCCCGACTATCCGATCAGCTGGATCAGTGTGGACCGCGGAACGATGGACACGCTCGGGGCGACGTCGGACGATCTCGAAGGATTGATCGAGCATGCACGGTCCATCGAAGGGACGGAAGTGGCTGTCCTCTTCCGCGAGACCGCAGACGGCGCCACCAAGGTCTCGCTTCGCTCGGCAGCCGATATCGACGTCAATGTCATTGCCCGCGAATTTGGTGGCGGCGGTCACGTCAAGGCGGCGGGCGCACTCATCGGTGAGCGACCGGACGCCGCCATGGCGATGGTGCTCGGTGCCGTCCGCAAGGCGCTGCAGGCGCGGCCGCCGGGCTTTCGCACGCCACGCTCGGACCATTAGAATTACCCATGCAGCACGCTTATCGAGCACCCGACCTGACTCAGTCCCGCTTTACGGATGCGCCCGACGCAGTCTTCGCACCGGCACCCGCCGACGGAGTCCTCCCGGAGGACTTCTTCAGCACGAGCAACCTGCCCACATACGTCAAGCGCAGTGGCATCTGGACGCTGCCCCTCGAGCCGCGCATGGACTCAGCCATTGTTCTCGAAGACGACGGCACATTGCGCATCCGTGAAGGTCGCTACGTCCTCGCCGGGCAGCGCATCGCGACCGGCATGGCCGAAGATGGCTCCGGGGGCATCTTCGTGAACGGCGGTGGATTCCTCGGCGAGCCGCACGAAGGGAGCGGCGAGGAGTTCCAGTTCATGAGCTCCAATGTCAGCCGCGAGAAGCCCGTTGACTACGAGAACATTGCGCAGCTGATGCGCGACGAACGGGATCGCGGCGGACACATCGTATGGGTCGTCGGCCCCGCCGTCCTGCATTCGCGCGGCCGT
>JBBSJG010000099.1:0-12040 GCA_038257485.1 Longimicrobiales bacterium
ACCTCGGAGAGTGAGTGGTATGACATACCGGGACCCGAAGTGATGACCGGTCAGCAGATTCTGGAGCGCATCGCCGCACTGCGAGGTCGCCGCATTCTCGCGCTCGAGGTGCCCTTGCTGACACCTCAGTTGTCAGCGCTCTGGCTCAAGCTCGTGACGCGCACCGATTTCGCACTCGCGCGTGAACTCGTTGTCGGTATGCGCGAAGACCTGCTTCCCCATGACGACCGGTTCTGGACACTCGCAGGTCATACGGAGCTCGTCGGCTTCGATGATGCCGCACGCAGAGCGATCGCGGGCGAGACACCACAGCAAGGGCTGCGCGGGGTTGCCGGCCGCGCGATCGAGGACGTTGCCGGCATGTTGACAGTGCGGGCTTCACTTGACTGAGTTCGGCAGTCGACGCACCGCTGTTCTCGCAACTGCCACCATCGCATGGCTGACCGGGTTTGCCGTGCTGTCCCGCACGGGATCCTGGATCACGTTTGCTGTCGCCGGCGCTGTGATTGCCATCGCGGCAATCGCGGCCGGCGCCGTGCCGGCGGCGCTTCTGCGCCCGTCAGTGCGTACCATCGCCGCCGGGATCGCTGGCGGTCTATGCATGGTCGGACTCACGCACGCGGGCTACGCACTCGTCACGCCACGCATGCCCGCGGCCGCCGCCGCCAGTACGGAACTCTTCGCGCTGCTCCGCGTGAGCGGATTCGCGGTCACACTCCGCGCCGTTCTCATCGTGCTGATCGCAACGTGCGAAGAAATCATGTTTCGGGGGACCATGCCGGCAGCGCGCGATCCCGGCAAAATCGATCGCCGCGATCTTTTAATTGTCACCGCATTCGCATTGCTGTACGCGGCCGCGACCGTGACACTCGGCAGTCCGCTCCTCGTGCTGGTCGCATTCCTGTGCGGCATGGCATGGGGCATCATGCGCATCGCGTCGGCATCCCTGGTCGTGCCGATCATCGCGCATGTGGTCTGGGATCTCGGTGTTCTCGTCGTCTGGCCGTTGATGTGACCCGGTGACGTACCTCAGCAGGGCGGGCGAGTACTCGACGTCTGTGTGCTGATGGCCATACCCTGGGCCACAATCGAGCCGAAGACGCCGCGGCCGTCGCCTCGGATGCTCGAGATGCGGACCGCGCCCGACGGATTGAAGTTGCCGCCTCGCACCCAGTTGACGTAATTGCGATCCGCCGCGGCCACTACCACTGTTGCAGTGACATCGGCCGGGAGACCATCACGAATCGCGAGCAGTAGGGGGAAGAGACTGTCGTCGAAGCGATCGAACAGTCCAAGCTCCGACGGGAACCGCAGCGTGGTGTCGGCAGCACTGATGGAAAGGCCCGTCAGCTCGACCGCATCGTCGCCTTCGACGTTCGTGCCGGCGGCTCGGAGCGCCTCGCGCAACCGCGGCATCCTCGCCTCAACCAGGTACACCGATGCACCTGCAGACTGCTGCCACGTCAGATCGAAGACGGTGCCCGGTTCCAGCTTGCACGACAGACGCACACCGGATGGCGTGACCTCCGGCGCCGGCCGGATCATGCTGAACTTCGCCGGTACATCCGTCACACCTGTGAGCACACGACCATCAGCAGTCACGATGCGCAGCGAATAGCGTGTGCCGGGCCGGATGACCGGGTCATTGATGTCGGCACGATCGCCGACGAAGGTATAACAGGATCCCGTGACACCTTGTGACACCGGCTCCACACAATTCGACGCGGGTGCCGCCGCAAAGCGCATGTCCAGGCCTCTCGCCTCGTCACGCACCACGACACTCGCGCCCGGCACGCTCGGTGACATACCGGCCCCGGTCGTACGGTGCAGATACGCGGTCTGGATGACGTCATCCGTGCGCAGAACAATTTCCGCGATGATGACGTCATCGGATTCCGCTGCCGTGACTTCCGTCAGCGTACAAGCGGATGCGCTGAACGTCGCGAGCAGCAGCAGGGCAGGGTACAGACGCAACAGACGCATCAGAAGCGGACCTCCACACCGATCGTCGGCAACAGCGGGAACATCGAAACCCCCGACCGCGTCGCAGGCGACCGGTCATACTCGAAAAAATAGAACAGTACATTCCGCTTGTCGTACACGTTCAGCAAATCGAACGACGGTGTCAGCGTCCCCCAACTCTTTTTGAACGTGCGGCGCACACCGGCATCGAGACGGTGGTACACCGGGTACCGCTCGGCATTTCGTTCACCCAGCACGACTGCGGTCGCAGTGTCGCTTCCCCGCGCTGGCCCGCTCAGCCGGGACCGCAGCACCGAGTAGTCGTAGACCACGTAGGATCCTACCGGGCGGGTGTAAGGCAGCCCCGTCCCGACGTTCCACCGGAAGCTCAGCATCCACTCCCGCGGCAGCATGGCCAGCACAACGAGATCGACATCGAGGCGACGGTCGAAGATCGGCGCGTAACGCAGCTTCGGTGGGTCATTCGGGTCGACACCGACATCATCGAACTCGCGCGTCGCCTTTAACCACGAAACCGCGAGCATCGGACGGACACGGCCGCCATCTCGGCGGACCTGCACGTCGGCCCCGTAGGACAGCCCCGTTCCACGCAGCAGGTCGTCCCGCAGATCATTCGGATCCTCCGCGGGGTTGTTCGCCGCGACACCGTCGAACAGGCGGTAGTAACCCTCGACCTGCGCATACCACTGTTTCGGCAGGTACGCTTCGATGCCACCCTGCACCTGGTCCGACACCGTCACCGGCGCTCGATCCCCCGACAGCACCCAGATATCGATGCCGAGCGGGAGCTCCTCGTCACGCAATGAGTGAGCGAACTGCGCATAGCGACCGGCCGCAAGCTTGAATGCCACATTCTCGCTGTCGCCCGCGAAATACTTCAGCGCGAGCCTGGGCTGGAGCGACGCGAGCGCACCACTGCTCTTCGGCAGCCACGCATCCACACGGAGGCCGGTTTCCACCAGCAGTGGACCCGTGCGCAATGACTGCTGCGCGAACGTGCCCAGCATCCAACCACTGTCATTGCCCTGACCGAACACGGTGCCGCCACTCTGCGCCAGGTTGTCATAGGACAGCCAGTCTGCGGACGCGCCCGTTCGCCACGACACACTCGATCGGCGCCCCGACAGCTCGGCGCGCAATAACGCCTGGTCGATCCGACTGCTGAACTCCGTGTCGCCGAACTCCGGGAACCGGATGTCCGTCCGGAAACGCGTGTAACCGGCACGTGTCTCGAGCACACGGCCGCCGCCGACCGGCTTCGTGATTGTGCCGCCGATCACATCATTGCCCCACTGCCACCGCACCTTGAGCGGGAACGAGTCGACGCCGGCAAGGTCCAGTACGTCACGGCCTGAATAGCCAGTCATTGTGACCCGCGTGCCGTTCGACGACACGGCCTCGCTGAACAGCTGCACGTCTGTCAGGTGGTACGGGAACTCGAATGCAGGCTTGAGAAGCTGATCGAAGTATGAACGTCGCACGGAGAGTCGCGCGCGACCGGACGCGAGACCCGTCCCGTTGAGCAGCGCCTTCGGGAGGTCGACACCCGCGGCGACACGCGTCGCAAGCAGCGACACGCCACCCTGGATGTCGAGGCCTGTGCCATCCCCGGCGCCACGTGCCTGGCTCTCCACATTCAGCACCGACGAGACACGGCCGCCATACTGCGCAGGGAATCCGCCCGAGAACAGTTCCGTCCGATTCACCATGTCCGCATTGAATACGCTGAACAGACCACCCAGGTGAAACGGATTGTAAATCGGCAGGCCGTCCAGCAGGATGAGATTCTGGTCTGCGCCGCCCCCCCGCACATTGTACGACGACGAGAAGTCCGATGTCGACACGACGCCCGGCAGAACCTCGATCGCCCGTAGCACATCCGCCTCGCCCAGCGCAGGCAGCATCTTCACGTCCGCCTGCGACAACTCGGTCACCGAAGCGCCCGCCGATTCCTCGAAGCGCACACGGCGGCGATCCGTCTGGATCGTCAGACCAGGCAGTTCCACTGCCTCCTCGAGCAAGGCTACGACGATACGCGTCACACCCACAGCCGCGATCACGTGATTCCGCTCATACATCGCATAGCCGGGGGATTCAACACGGACGCGGTAACGGCCCGCCGGTAGCTCGGCGATCACCGCGCGGCCCGACGTGTCCGCCGTCGCATACAATGAACGCGACGAATCGGGCAGCGTCCACAACCGCACGGACGCACCCGGTAACGCAAATGCACGCGACGAGACCACGACCTCGACCGAGGTCTGCGCCCGCACGGGACGAGCCGCACCCATCAGGCATGCGGCAATAAACAGAACGAGCAGGCGGGAAATCATACCTTCAACATAGCCGCGCAACCGCGCGGTGTGCAGCGACTGCCACACACCGCGCTCCGCATCCTTCGATCAGTGACCGGCCGGGGCCGGCTTCGACGACGGCAGAACCACCGCATCGATCACGTGGATTACACCGTTCGACGCCGGCACATCCGCCAGCACGACCTGCGCATCATTCACATACACCTTGCCGTCACGCACCACGATGTTCAGCGCCTGACCATTCACGGTCGCCGGCTTCGCACCCTTCATCTTCACCACATCCGCCGACATCACACGCCCACCCACCACGTGGTACGTCAGGATCGCCGTCAATGCCGCCTTGTCCGCCAGCAGCGCCTCGACAGTGCCCGCCGGCAGCTTCGCGAACGCGGCGTCCGTCGGCGCGAACACCGTGAACGGGCCCTCCCCCGACAATGTCTCCGCCAGACCCGCCGCCTGCACTGCCGCCACCAGTGTCTTGAAACTGCCGTTCGCCACTGCAACCTCCACGATGTTCTGCATCGGCTTCATTTCCTTTGTCTGTGCCGACACCGCCGTCGGCAGGCTGACCATCGCGGCCATCGCCGCAACTGCATAAATCCGGGTCCGTGTGCTTGCGTTCATGGTCTGTCTCCAAGTTCAACAGTGTTTTCTTGCGTTGTCCATCATATGTCCATCCATAATCTACCAATACAGTCGAGTTGTCAAGGCCATGTCCAGTCAATGTCCTTGACAAACGCTGGACCATCACCAGATTGGCCGCCATGCATGCAAAATTCGACCACGACCCGACCGATACGCCGCGACACCCCATTGCCGTCGTCGCGGACCGGACCGGCCTGTCCCAGGACGTCCTGCGCGTCTGGGAGCGACGGTACGCCGCAGTGACCCCCGCCCGGGACGACGGGGGACAGCGCCTGTATTCCGACGCCGACGTCACCCGGCTGCGTCTCCTCCGCAATGTGACCGAGGCGGGCCGCCCGATCGGCCGGATGGCCGCACTCTCGCCGCAGGACCTGGAGAAGCTGGCGACGGAGGACGCGCAGGATCGTGAGGCGAGGCTGGAACCGGCGCCCGAGGAGCCGTTGAGCGGAGTGGTGGCGTCCGCGCTCGCGTCGGTGAGGCTGCTGGATGGCCGGTCGCTCGACATCGAGCTGCGGCGTGCGGCCGCGGTGCACGGGCTGCCGGTGTTCCTGGAGTCGTTGGTGACGCCGTTGCTGCGTCGGATGGGCGAGGAATGGCACGGCGGCCGGCTGTCGCCGTCGCAGGAGCACCTGGCGTCGGCCGTGGTGGAATCGGTGTTGTCCGACCTCACGCGGGGGGTGGCGACGGCGGATCGCGCGCCCTCCCTGCTGCTTGCGACGCCCGTGGGCGAGCGTCACGCCATCGGTGCCCTGATGGCCGGTCTGGCGGCCGCCCTGGAGGGCTGGCGCGTGATCTTCCTCGGTGCCGACCTGCCGGCGGGGGAGATCGCCTCCGCGGCGATGGCGACGGGGGCGCGAGCGGTGGGCGTCAGTGTGGTCTATCTTGCAGACCGGGACGGAACCCTTGCCGAGCTGCGCGCACTGCGAAGCGCATTGCCGCGGTCGATTCCGATGTTCGCGGGTGGCGCGGGTGCCGCGGCGCTCGGCCGGGACCTGACGAAGGCAGGTGTCGGCATCGCGGTGTTCGCGGACCTGGCCGCACTGCGGTCCGCGCTCGCCGAAGCGGCCGCGGGCGCGAACTGAAAACGTCGCGATCCATGACATACTATCACGAGGAGCTCATGTCCGTACTGCGCACAACCATCAGTGCCACTGCACTGTGTTTCATATTTGTTGCAACCGGGTGCCGTGATCGCAGCGCCGATGCGGCCCTCAAGGCGTCGATCGCCGCCGATGGCGCCGCTTACGTTCTATCCGACACGATGCCCTATGAGGACAACGTCAGCAGTGGCACGATGGCGCTGCTGCATCGCAATGGCGTGTTCATCGATTCGGTCGACGTCGCCTTCGGCGTGCCGCGTGTCGGTCGCGATTCCGTGCTATTCCTGCCTGTCCGCTCCGCCTCGGGTGCGACCGGAGTCACGACATCCATCACCGATCACGTGCTGTTCGACGGGACAAATCGCAAGCTGCTGAAGGATATCGTACCGCATTTCGACAGCCACTTCTCGTCCCCCGCCATGCTCGCCGGTGCGCTCTACTACTGGGGGTTCTTCCAGTCGACTGGGATCGACAGCGTGCAGGCCGTGCGCTACGAGTTCAAGCGCAAGCGTCTGAATCAACTGCCGCTGCCCGCAACGTTCGGCGGCACCGACGACCGTTTCTACTTCACGCCGCCATTCCTCGACCGCAAGGAATTCGTATTCAAGTCGGCCGCGGGCGAATGGCGATTCCGCACACCACGGCAGCGCTGATCGTGTCCATTCCGCGGCTCGTCACGGTCGTCGTGCTCGGCATCGCAGCCGGGACAGCCGCGCACCTGTGGAGCAGCCGGCGGCATGCGACGCCGGACGCTTCGCCTCCAGTGGTCACGCCTGTCACCGCACCGGTCACCCCCAGCGTCACGCCCCGACTTCGCAAACCCAAGGCGCAAAAGCCGCCGCCACCGTCGCTTGCACCGTCTGTGCAGACGCGAGCCGCTGAAGGTGACCGTGCGACCATGATGCAGCTCGTGATCCCGGTGAAAGGCATCCGGTCGAACGAGCTCCGCGACACGTACAATGACGCGCGAGGTGCGGGGCGAAGGCATGACGCGATCGACATTATGGCCGCTCACAACACACCGGTCCTCGCGGCGGCGCCCGCCAGAGTTGTACGGCGGGACAATGGTGCACGCGGCGGAATCGCATTGTATGCAATGGCTGCGGACAACCGCACGATCTACTACTACGCACACCTCGATCGCTATGCGCCCGGCATCGTCGAAGGCACACAGCTGCGGGCGGGCGATGTTGTCGGCTATGTCGGTGACACGGGCAATGCCGGCGCCGGAAACTACCATCTGCATTTCGAGATCACGACGACAGCGGACCCGAAGCGCTACTGGGGTGGCGCTTCACATAATCCCTACCCGCTGCTCCGCACCGGCATCACACAATAGCGCGATACCGGTGACGCAGCGCTCGGTCAGACCTTGCCTTCCACCATTTCGATGCGCAGCAGGTCCGGCTCTTCACCCGTGACAAATGACTTGGCCATTTCGACCAGCGCGCCCGCGCGTGTCGTGCTTGCAACCGCGTAGACCGCAGAATCGACATCGATGAGCAGCAGCGTAATGCGCGGATCATCAGGACCGCCGTTCCTCTCGCCGCCCTCGTCCGGGAACCACAACTTCCAGTCCGGCTTGTACAGCGCATGGACCCTCGCCCGATCCCGCGAAATCCTCGCCCGCCCGCTCACGGACACCCACTCGCGCGTCTTGCTGTTGTAGTATGCGATGTTCACCTGCGGATCCACCTCGATCTCGTCCAGTTTGTGTGCCTCACTGTCCGTCACGAACCAGAGATGGATGTCCGACGCGGGCTCCTGCGTCGCCATCGGCCGCGACACCAGCCGCCCATCGGGCCGACGCGTCGTAAACATCGCGGTATCGTACTCACCGATCAGGTCGTACAACTCACTTACCTTGCTCACGCCTGTATCTTGCGTCATGCTGCCTCCATGAATGGCCATCAATTGCCGGAACCCGCCGTTTTGCAAGAATCCAACCGCCGGAAAACGCCGGCGCAGTCCGGTGACAGGCAGGGGTCTGTCTTATACAAGGGCGGGACCCTACGTTGTGATTGTGATGACGATTCCGATCCTCTCCGCCAACCGCTACGTCCAGCCGCTCCGCGAGGGCGGCTCGCTGCCCGCGATGGTTCCACTGGTTGACCGCACCCCGCTCCGATGTCCTGCAGTGCTCACCCGTGCACGAAGGAATGTGCGAAGACCCCGCCCGCGAACTGAAGCACTTATACAGCCGTTACGTACGAGCCTGAAACCGGAGACCGACATGCCCATTGCAAACGACATCACCGAGACCATCGGCCGCACACCGCTCATCCGCCTGCGACACCTCGCCGCAGACCTGAACGCGGAGGTCGTCATCAAGCACGAAGGATTCAACCCCTTCAACTCCGTGAAGGACCGCATCGGCGCCGCCATGATCGATGACGCAGTCGAACGCGGCGTCCTGAAGCTGGGCATGATTATCGTCGAGCCGACCAGCGGTAACACCGGCATCGGGCTCGCTTTCGCTGCAACGGCGCGCGGTTACCGCTGCGTGTTCGCCATGCCCGAGACCATGACCGTCGAGCGGCGCAACATGCTGCGTGCGCTCGGCTGCGTAGTCGTACTGACGGAGGGGCCTCGGGGCATGAAGGGCGCCATTGAACGGGCGGAAGCGATTGCCGCGGAAATCGGCGACCGCGCATGGATACCCCGCCAGTTCGACAATCCCGCGAACCCGGCGATCCACTACCGCACCACCGGCCCCGAGATCTGGGACGATGCCGATGGCAACGTCGACATCTTCATTTCGGGTGTCGGTACGGGTGGTACCATCACCGGTGCCGGTCGCTATCTGCGTGAGAAGAACCCTGCCATCCACATTGTTGCAGTGGAACCCGCGGAGAGTCCGGTGCTGTCGGGTGGGTCGCCATCACCGCACAAACAGCAGGGCATCGGCGCGGGCTTTGTACCAGGCGCTCTCGATACGACGATCTACAATGAGATCGTGCAGGTCACGAATGACGACGCCATCGCCATGACGCGACGGCTCGCGGCAGAGGAGTCGATCGTCGCGGGGATCTCGTCCGGATCCATCACCTGGGCCGCCCTGCAGGTTGCGGCCCGGCCCGAGAACCGCGGCAAGCGCATTGTGTCGATCATCTGCGACTTCGGCGAACGCTATCTCTCGCACATGGTCTACACGGACCTTCCGAATCCAGTCATTGACGGCTTCGAGCATCTGTCGGCAGGCCCGTCATGAAAGCGTTCACGGAATTCGAGGACGCATTCGGCAGCGCGCTGCGGGATTTCACGGAAGGCCGCGGGGGCGAGGAGATCATTGAGCGCGATGACGGCATGATCACGCTGTCCGCCGCCGCCGAACATTACTTCGAGGAGCCGGCCGGTCATGACCGCGAAGTATTGGATCATGTGCATGGCCGTGTGCTGGATGTCGGCGCGGGTGCCGGCCGCATTGCGCTGTATCTGCAGCAGCGCGGACACGACGTCGTCGCCATCGATGTGTCGCCACTCGCCGTCGAGGTCATGCGTATGCGCGGTATCGCCGACGGCCGCCGGATGCCTTTGCGCGACGTGAATCGCAAGGAGCTCGGCACGTTCGACAGCGTCGTCATGATGGGAAATAATTTCGGCCTGTTCGGTGAGCGCTCGCGCGCCCGCCGCCTGCTCCGCAGACTCGACAGGATGACGAGCAAGGGCGCGGTCATCGTCGCACAGTCGCGCGATCCCTATCAGACAACCGACGACTTCCACTTCGCGTACCAGGAGCAGAACCGGCAACGCGGGCGGATGGCCGGCCAGCTGCGCATCCGTGTGCGCTACAAGATCATGAAGACGCCGTGGCTGGATTATCTGCTGGTGTCACCCACGGAGATGGCCGACATCGTGGCCGGAACCGGGTGGCGGATCCGGGAGGTCGTCGGCACGGACAGCCCTGACTTTACCGCGATCATCGAGAAGCACCCGTAGGCTCAAGCCTCCTCGCAGCGCTGCCTTCACCGGGAGTGGTCATGCAGAATCGACGCAGGTTCATCGCAACAGTCGGTACCCCCGTCGCACTCGCGGCCGCGGGCGCACCGCTCCGCGCAAGTGTGTTCGCGCCTCAGCCGACACACGGGGCCACACCGGCAGCCGTCGCCGCCCGGCTCTCCAACTGGCCGGGATCCCCCGAACGGATCGCAACCGACGAGGACTTCTGGTTCGAGGTCGGTCGCGCGTTCACGGTGGATCGCAGCCTGATCAATCTGAACAACGGCGGTGTGAGTCCCGCTCCGCTGCTGGTGCAGGATGCCATGAAGGCGCATCTGGACTACATGAACAAGGCGCCGGCTTACACGATGTGGGGCGTGCTGCAACCGCAGAAGGAATCCGTGCGTGCGCGCATGGCGAGAGCGTGGGGCGTCGATCCCGAAGAGGTCGCGATCACGCGCAATGCCTCCGAAGGTCTGCAGATCTGCCAGCAGGGGTTCAACCTGCAGCGAGACGACGAAATTTTGACGTCGACGCAGGACTATCCGCGGATGCTCACGACATTCCGCCAGCGCGTTCGACGCGAGGGTGTCGTGCTGAACGAGATTGAACTGCGCGTCGGGTCCAGCGACATACGTGACATCGTGAGTCGATTCGAGCGTGCGATCACGCCACGGACGAAGCTGATGCTCGTATCTCACATGATCAACATCACAGGCCAGATCCTGCCCGTGAAGGAGATCGTCGCCATGGCGAGGGCGAAGGGCGTTCCCGTCATCGTGGACGGCGCTCATGCTCTCGCACATTTCGATTTCCGGATCTCCGACCTCGACTGCGACTATTACGCGACCAGCCTGCATAAGTGGCTCTTCGCGCCGATCGGCACCGGCCTGCTGTACGTGCGACGCGATCGCATCACCGACCTCTGGCCGCTGATGGCAGCGCCACCGGAAATGAATGGCGACATCCGCAAGTTCGAGGAGATCGGCACGCACCCGATCGCGAACTTCCTCGCGATCGCGGAAGCGCTCACATTCCACCAGGGCATTGGCGGCGCGCGCAAACAGGCGCGGCTGGTGTACCTCCGTGACTACTGGGCCACGCGCCTGCTCTCGCACAAGGGCGTCACCCTGCACACCAGCCTCGATGCCGGCGCCGCATGCGGCATCGCAACCGTCGAGATCGCCGGGATCGAGCCGGGCGCCCTCGCGGGTTGGCTCTTCGCCAGGCATCACATCATTGCGACGCCGATCACACACCCCCAGTTCCGCGGCATGCGCGTCGCGCCCAGCGTATACACGACCACCGAGGAACTCGATCGCTTCGTTGACGCCATGGCGCACGTCGCATCGAAGGGGCTGACGGAATGACGAGTGTGCGCGACGCCGTCGCCCCCGACGCCGAAGTGATTGCCGGACTGATCGGGGAACTGGGGTATCCCACAACCGCGGACGCGATCACCGAACGGAGCGCGACACTGACCGCGCACGGCCTCGGCCGCGTCATTGTCGCCGAAGAGCGCGGCCGGATCGTCGGCGTCGCCACGCTCTCCACCATCCACACGCTGCATCGGCCTGGCGGCGGCGTCTGTCGCATCACCGCCCTCGTCGTGTCTGGTGACGCGCGTGGACTGGGTGTCGGCCGCTCGCTTGTATACGAAATCGAACGCCACGCCGCGGCGACTGGCTGCGCGCGCGTCGAAGTGACCAGCGCGCAGCAGCGTACCGACGCCCACCAGTTCTACTGGCGCCTCGGCTACCGTGAAACGCCCAAGCGCTTCGTCAAGGATCTGCCCACACCATCTGCTGCAACCGCCATGCACTCGGACTCGTAGGGTCTCCCACGTCAACACCATGGTCCCGCGGGTAGCGCCGCATTACCGTAGACGCTGTCCGACACCCGCGACTGATGGAGGATGTGTGGAGTGGACGATCATTGGAAGCAAATCAAGTCCGCGAGGTCCGAGAAACTGAAGGCCATCGATGATCCCGACTCGAACATCGCTGCAGGCATCCTGTTCGACCGCGACCTGTATCACCGCTGGAAGGATCATAGCGT
>JBBSJG010000100.1:0-11971 GCA_038257485.1 Longimicrobiales bacterium
ATCACCCTGCCGCACCTCACCGTCTCGGCAAGCTGGCCGGGCGCATCGCCGGAAGTGACCGAGGCATTCCTCACGTCACCGCTCGAGGCCGCGATCCAGCAGGTGCGCGGCGTAGAGAAAGTCACATCGGTATCCAGGCCGGGCAGCGCCTCGATCGAGATCATGTTCGGCCGCGATACCGACATGGACTTCGCTCGGATGGATCTGTCCGAGCGGCTTGCAGCGCTCACGGACAACCTGCCCATTGGCGTGCAGCCGCCACAGGTCTCGCCCTACGTGCCGGAGGAGTTCGAGGACCAGAACAAGGCCGAGCTCACCTATACGATCACAGGACCGTACACGCTGGACGTGCTGCGCCGCGACGTAGAGGACCGCCTCAAGCCGGACCTGCTGCAGGTGGTCGGCGTAGGCGATGTCAGGGTTACGGGCGGTCGTCAGGAAGAGCTGCGCATCGAGCTGGATGAGAACCGCATCCGCGCGCTCGGGCTGACGGTGCCGCGCGTCGCGGCGAGACTCACGGCCATGGAGATCGTCCAGCAGGCCGGCGCGGCGTATTCCGCCGACGGTCTGCTGCGCCCGCTCTCCATCCGCCAGCGCCCTGAGAGCGTCAGTGAAGTGCTCGCCCTCCCGGTGCTCGTGGATCGCGGCCGCGTCGTGCGCATCCGCGATGTCGGCACCGTGAACACGGGATTCGAACAAGCGACCAGCTATTACCGCATCAACGGCTTCCCTGCCGTCTCGTTCCAGATCTATCGCCAGCCACGCGCGAACACCGTGGAGATGGCGGATTCCGTGAAGGCGACGCTGGCCGTACTGGAGCGTTCGCTGCCCGGCGGGGAGCGACTCATTCTCGATCAGGACCAGAGCAAGGAGATCCGAGCGCAACTCTCCGACCTCGGATTGCGGTCACTGATCTCGGCCGCGGTGGTTCTGCTCGTGCTGATGCTGTTCCTGCGATCCGTGAGCGCGGCCGTGATTGTCTTCAGCACCGTGGCGTTCTCGGTATTGATCACGCTCAACGTCGCCTACTTCATGGGCATGACGCTGAACGTGCTGACACTCATGGGGCTGGCGATGGGGTTCGGGCTCGTCGTCGACAACGCCATTGTAGTGCTCGAGAACATTTATCGGCGACGGCGTCTCGGCGAACCCGCTGCGGTCGCCGCAGAGACCGGCGCGCGCGAAGTGTTCCTCGCGATCCTCGGCGCGACCGGGACCACGGTGATTGTGGTGGTTCCCTTCGTATACCTGCAGGGCGAACTGCGCATCTATTACGTGCCACTCGCGCTGGTCGTGGGGATTTCGCTGATCGCGAGCATGTTCGTCGCCTTCACATTCATTCCTGCGCTCGGTGCGAAGCTCTTCGAGAATCTCGCACCATCCGTACGTACGGGCGATCAGGCACCCGCAGCACCGTGGGTCGCGCGGGTGTACAGCGGCCTGATCCGTCTGACGCTGCGATTCCCGTGGTCCACGGTAATCGTCACCGTACTGTTGCTCGCCGGCTCCTTCCATCTGTTCAACAAGTACGTGAGCCGCGGCCAGCGGTGGGGCGGGTTCGGCAACACGAAGGATTACATCACGATCAACATCCGGCAGCAGCAAGGCGAGGAGCTGAAGCAGGCGGACGAGCTGACACGGTATTTTGAGGAACGGTTGAAGGCCATGCCTGAAGTCGATCGATTCGTCAGTCATGTGGGCGAGCGGAACTCGACCATCCGCGTAACGTTCCCGGACTCGCTGCAGGACAGCTTCATCCCGGTGTCGATCAAGGAGACGCTGTATCAGTATTCGATCGGGTACGGCGGCAGTGAGGTCCAGGTGTACGGGTTCGGTCCGTCATTCTACGGCGGTGGCGGCAGTCCGCCGAACTATTCACTGAAAATACTCGGCTACAACTACGAGAAGGTACGCGACATCGCACAGGACATTGCAGGCCGTCTCAAGGTGTCGCCTCGCGTGAAGGATGTCGATACGAATTCGTCCGGTTACTACACGAACGAGAAATCCACGGAGCTCGTGGTTGATGCCCATCGCGACAAGCTGTCCCTGAATCAGCTGACTGTCGAGAACCTCGTGAGCCAGGTGAACGCTGCGGTGGCCGGCCGATCCGGCAACGCGATGGTCAGCCTGGCAGGGCGGCCGCTGCGTTTTGCGATCAAGCTGGAAGGCTACGACCGCATCGACATGCATCAGCTGCAGGAGCTGCTGATCCCCACGCCGAGCGGTGGCGGCGTCCGGCTCGCGGACGTAGCGTCCGTATTCGAGCGGCAGGTGCTCAACGAAGTCGTACGCGAGGACCAGCAGTACCAGCGAAATGTGAGTTATGAATTTCGCGGGCCGGCGAAGCTCGGCGACAAGATCAAACAGCGCGTCGTGGCGGCAACGCTGCTGCCGCCGGGATACACCATTGTTGCCGACCAGAGCTGGAACCTCGATCGCAACGAGAAGCAGCAGATCTACGGCGTTCTGTTGATTGCGATCCTGCTGATCTTCATGGTGACGGCTGCCGTGTTCGAATCGATGCGCCAGCCGCTGTGCGTGCTGCTCACGGTACCGATGGCACTCATCGGCGTATTTCTGCTGTTCTTCTACATCGGTGCGACATTCACGCGCGAGGCGTATATCGGCGTGATCATGATGTCGGGCGTGGTCGTGAACAATGCCATCCTATTGATCGACCACGTCAACCAACTGCGCCGCAAGCAGGGCATGGCGCTCGCGGAGGCACTGGAGCGCGGAACGATGGAACGGGTGCGGCCGATCCTCATGACGTCACTCGTAACCATCTGCGGCCTGCTGCCGCTGGTGCTGTTCAGCAAGGACGCCAATCAGAACATCTGGAACGCGCTCACGTACTCCATGATCGGCGGACTGTCGAGCTCCACGATCCTCGTACTGACGGTCACGCCTGCATTGTATCTGATTTTCGAGAGAGGTAAGGAATCGGCATAGGGGGTAGCGAGTGATCCTCGCTACTCCCCTCGCACATCACCGGACATGCGGGTCCGCATCCGGCGATCGCATTCCAGGCGAAGTGGCATATGGGTTTCCCACTCCCAATGTTGGCGCGTGCAGACGTGCGAGGGCTGTGTCGCGGGAGCCCCTTGAAGCAGGCGGCATAATGCCGCGTGCCTGGCATTCGCGCTGACGGCAGATCTGTCGGATGGGCAGTTGAATGACGACGTGCGAGTCGTGAATCCACGACCCATCGTCGCTCTAAGCATTGGTGCGGTATTGAGCTTCCATGATTGCCTCTAACACAGATGGCCCTCTCTACGATGCGGCCATCGCCTCGGAGCTACTACTTGCGCCAATGAGTGCCTTGGGCAACGGGAGAGAAGAATTGACTTAAGGTCCCGGGGGGGGGTATTTTGGCGGGAAACTCTTACCCTTCAGACGGAGGGTACCATGAAGTCCAAGGTGTTGGTTGGTGTCCTTGCAAACGTGGCGCTGGTGTGTGCTATCCTCATCGGAGTGTCGGCCCATAGTGCTGCCGCCGCTGAAGGTGAAGGCGGCACGTACGACTACACGTGCCATCCTTACTTCTTTTCCAATCAGCACAGGTTGACGTCCGGTGGAGACGATTTTGGGGTTGCGCCACACGATACATGGCCGGAGAGGTGCCAAGGCCATCCTTCGGCGAATTGATTGGTGCACATAGCAAGGGAATGGAGACGGAATCATCGCCTTACCATGGAAGTGACTAGGGTGCGTCTTTTTGCAGATCATGTCCGCCCACCGACTCTCATTCCATTGCTGCTGCTGGCGGCAGCCTGTTCCAGCAGCGGCGACCGCCATCCTGAAATTGCCGACGCGGTGACGTGCGACAGCTGCATTATTGAAACGCGGACAATATGGCAATCGGCGGCAAATGATGACCACATTGTTGACGCTGAAGCGTACATCGAAGTCGGCGATACCTTGTGGATGATGGGAGGGCATTTCGAAGCCGGTATTGGGCGTGTGTCTCTTCGTGGCGGCAAGAGCTGGGTGACGGAGCGCAAGGGCGAGGGTCCGGGGGAGTTCCGATGGATCGTAGTCGGACAGGTATATGCACAGGATACGCTCGTAGTTCTGGAGGATCGTCGCACAAGTGTTGTCACTCGTGATCTGCAATTCGTGCGAAGTTATCCCAACCAGTTTCCAATGCCGGTCGGTTTATGGGTCCTGCCGGATGGCACTTCGATCATCCCGAATTACAACGCCCGGTCGCCGGCAGGAGCCATCGGCAAAGCACTGCATCGGGTTTCGGCGGAGGGACAATACCTGGGATCGTTCCGAGCAACGAATAGTCCTGCGGATCTCGGCGTCTGGCCCATGGCACCGGGCAATGAATCCGGCACGCTCTGGGTGGTGGAATCGAAAGTGACGGGGTTCGTAGCAGAATTGTGGGACGTTCCTCGTGAGCAGCGATTGCGGGTGATTACTGAAGCACCCAGTTGGTGGGTAGGCGTGTCGAAATCACCACCTGATCACGAGAAGCTCGGCAATAAGTCAACCCTGCCGAAGTTACCGAGCGGAGCCGTCGGTGTTTGGCAAGCCGAGCAAGTTCTATGGGTGGCGCTCCGCCAATTCGACGCAGATTATGCACACGCCAGCTTGGGCGATGGTGCAAGACACAGGTGGTTTGATGGCGTTCTTCTGGCAATCGATCTGAACAACGGAAGCATTCTCGCCGCCACGGTCTTCGACGAGTTCCTGGCAGGGTTTACGAATCGCGGCAGATTAGTGCTGACGGACCAGGATCGCGGAGGCCAGCCTCGCGTCCGTCTCGTTGAAGTAAAACTCCGGCGCTGAGCATGCTGGCACACCACCAGAAAAAACCCCGGGTGTGATGCCGGGGGTCCCTTCATAACTGCTTTCCTCGTTACGACTTCTTTGCCAGGATCGTCCCGCGGCAATTCTTCGACCCGCAATAGCACGGATACTGTGCCTTCGCCTTCGGGGAGTGACGCTCCTCGAGGATGAAGTTGTAGTCGTACGCCAGTTCCTTGCCTTCCGCGATCTTCTTCAACGCCTTGATAAAAATGCGGCCGTCTTCTTCCGTCGCTTCGCAGTTCGGATTGCACGAGTGGTTGATGAAGCGGACAGGGTGGCCACCATGCAGCGCGTCGATGATCATGCCGTCTTCGAGGCGGAACAGGAACGTGTGGTGGCGATCATCGTCGTCGAACGGATAGCGACGGTCCGCTTCCTTCTCGGTGATGCGCTCACCGGTGTATTCGCCGATCAGCTCGTCCCTCTCGATCACGCGGTTCGCGAACACGCCGCGGCCCTGGATCTTCGAAGTGCGCACGACATACTTGCGGCTGCTGCCGGACGACTTCGGCGCAGCCTTCTTCGCGGCAGCCTTTTTCGCAGCCGGCTTCTTCGGTGCCGACTTTTTCTTCGCGGCCTTCTTCAATGACTTCTTTGCCTTGGCCATTTCCATTCCTGACTGAACGAGAAAGCGCGGGATGTCTGTGCAATCCCGCGCTTCGAGCGACCGGTGAAGCTATCGCCGTTCCGGTTGGGTTTCAAGTATGGCTACTTGAGTTCCCGTATCCGGATATTGCGGAGGGCGAGCATGCCCTGGTGGTCGCCCTGAATGGCGATGTGGCCTCGTGGCAGGCGTCCGTACTTCGGCCACTCGTTGAACTTGCTCGCCTTCACCTTGGCCTCCCAGTCCGGGCTCCACAGCTCGTAGTCCACGACCTTTACGCCATTCAGCCAGTGCTCCACGTGCGAGCCTTTGGCCAGGATACGCGTCGTGTTCCATTCGCCTGCGGGCTTCAGGATCCCGGCGGGCGCGGCGTACAGGCCGTACGCGGCGGCGGTCGATGTCAGGCGGTTCCTGCCATCCGGCGCCTTCGCGTCATCGAGCAGCTGATATTCGGGCGCCGTCCAGTACACGCGCTCGTACTCTTCGCTGCCGCGATAGAAGATGCCGGCGTTGCCGCCTGCGCCGATCTTCCAGTCCATCTCCAGCTCGAAGTCGCCGTACTGCTCCTTCGTGATGATGTCGCCAGTGCCGTCATCCTTCATCATCGTCCCGTCCATGACCATCCAACCGGACGGCATCGCCTGCTGTTTGTAGCCTCGCCACTGCGACATGGATGTGCCGTCGAACAGCGAACGCCAGGGACCCTGGCCGGCGGGCGATGCGAGGCGGGAGTTCGGCGGCCCCGATGAGACCTCGACCTTGCGTCTGCAGCCCGCCGTGAACAGCGCGCCGGCGGCGAGTGCAGCAATGATCACGCGTGTCTTCATGTATTCCTCCATCATCAGATCGCCCATCCAGCGCGGTACTCGCGCGAAAGGTACTGGTTTGCTTCGGGTATGTTCGTGACGACCATGTTGGCACCGTCATAGATCAGCTTGCGGCCCTGACCCGTGCGAAGTGCGACAATGCCGAGCAGCATGGTCTCGGTGAGTTGCGCAGCATACTCGAGCGGAGAACTCGCCGTCGCATCCCCCTTGATTGCCTTCGACCAGTTCAGCTCGTGACTGCCCGTGATCCGCTTCATGGTCTGCGGTACTGCCTTCGCCTGTTCGTGCAGCGATTGCGGATAGATCACAGGGTTGGCGCCGTACGTGTCGTGCATGAGGATGCCCTTCTCGCCGTAATAGATCACGCCGCCCTCACTCTTGAGCGTGACACTGTCCGGCAGCAGGTCGGGGCGAGGCGGGTAGAGGCCGCCGTCGAACCAGTTCAACTTCACGGCAGGCTGCGCGCCGCGCGCGGGGAACTCGTAGTGCACGGTGGACGCGAGCGGATACGACACCGGACGGCTGCGGTTGCGACGCGCGGGCGACCCCGCGGGTGCAGTCGGGTCCGCCATGATGGTCATGGACCCGAATGGCGACGACGTCGCTTCGATGCTGGTCGGATAGCCGAGACCGAGCGCCCAGAACGGATGGTCGATGAGGTGCGCACCCATATCACCGAGCGCACCCATGCCGAAGTCGATCCAGCCTCGCCAGTTGAACGGGTGATAGATGGGATGGTACGGGATGTCTTCCGCGACCGGCCCGAGATACAGATCCCAACGGAAGTCGTCGGGCGACTTCACACGACCCATCGCGCGCGCCAGCACGCCGTTCACTTCGTTCTGGCCCCACTCGTTGCCCGTCCAGCTCTTGGTGCCGGGCGCCGGAATCGCGACGGTCTCGCCGGGGCGAGGAACGAACTGCGGCCAGTAGTTCGCCGGGCGGTTGGTCCATGCATGCACTTCGTGCACCGGCCCGATAATGCCCGCGGCGATCCACTCGTTGACGAGGCGCGCGCTGTCTGTCGAATGCCCCTGGTTGCCCATCTGTGTAATGATCTTCGGATTGTTGCGTGCGGTGTGTCCGAGCACGCGCGCTTCATGCACGGACCAGGTCAGCGGCTTCTGCACGTAGACGTGCTTGCCCATGTCCATCGCGGCCTTGGCGACGACTGCATGCAGATGGTCCGGCGTCGCGATCATCACCGCATCGATGTTCTTCGACTTCGCGAGCATCTCGCGGAAGTCCGCGTACTTCTCGGCCTTGTCGAATTGCGCGTTGAGGCGGGCGCCCTCGGGCTTCACCTTGCCGGCGTTGTCGGGCTTGCCCTTGTCGCGTGCGCGGTTGAGCGCGAACGCCATGTCGACATCGCAGACCGCGGTGATGTTGTCACTGAGTGCGAGCGCCTGCGCGTTCACCGACCCCTGGCCGCCGAACCCGACAATGGCGACGTCGAGCTTGTCGCTGGGCGAGATGAAGCCCGGGCCGCCGAGCACATGACGCTCGACAATGGTCGGGAAGCCGGGCACGATGGCAGCGCCGAATGCCGCCTTCGTGGTGCCTGCGACAAAGTCGCGGCGGGTGAAATCCTTTGGGGACATGCGGCGATACCCTCCATTAGGCGCATTGCGTGAGGCGAGTGAACCTGCCGTCCTGAGGCGGGTGTCGCAAGCGGCCGCGCACACAACCCGGAGTACATGGGCCGTCGGGCATCACCGCACTGGAATTGGAGCGATCGGCAGTGCAGATTAGCGCATTGAACCCTGCCGTCGGGGTAACTACATTCGTTTCTTGCCCGCGCACCCCCTGCCTCCCATGCGCTGGCGTCCGCTTCATCCTGGGGTCCGTTCATGATCAGGAATCTCCGCTTCGCGTTGGCGTGTCTCGCCGTCGTAGTTGCCGGTTGCACGGAAGGTGGAGTGCAGCCCGTGAGTGATCGCGTTGCGTTCGCGGTGCGTCCGCAGTTCGCGGCAGCGCACTCGTCGAGCAGTCAACTGCCGATCAACCGCATCCGACTGACGGCGGCGGATGCCGGCACCGGCGCGGTGCTCGAGCGGCAGATCCTGACGGTGGATCCTGCCGAGAGCGAATGGCGCCTGAATTTTACGTTTGCGGCCGGGACGAGCACACGCGTCACGATTCTCGTCGAGCTGATCAATGAAGGCGCGAACGGCGAAACGGTGGAGTGGACGGGGCGCACGGCCGCGATCGGCGTAACCGAGGGCACGGTGCAGGAAGTCCCGGTGGTCGTCTACCCCGGTCCACCGGATAACCTGCTGGTGACTGGGGTCGACGTTACGAACGCACCCGTGCAGATGTTGGAGAACGACAGCCTTCTCCTGTTGACGAATGTAAGTGCGCCGGCAGGTACCATCTTCAGGCTGTCGTGGCAGAGTCCAACCGCGGCGGTTGCGACGGTTGGCGTGAACGGACAGGTGCGCGCGCTAGCACCAGGCAATGCAATGATCGTGGTCGTTGCGGGCGCGGTTGCGGACACGATTCGCTTCGTCGTGCTGCCTCGTGCGCGTGCCATCACGGTGAATCCGGCGCGCATTGATGCGGACCGGATCGGTGCAGTGACACAGCTGATTGCGACGGTGCGTGATGTGCGCGGCGCAGCGATTGTCAACGCGGGGGTCAATTTCACGGTTGCGAATCCGCTGGTCCTCGCGCATCGCGGCGCGGGAATCTTTGAAGCGGTTGGCACCGGGGTGACGACAATCACCGCATCTGCAAGCGCGGATCCGTCCGTGAGCGTCACGATCCCCGCGACAGTGGAGTCGCGGCCGGCGCGCCTGCTCCTCACTCCGGCCTCGTCGGTGCTCGATGCGCGTGGCGCATCGGTCCAGCTCACCGCAGTTGTACAGGACGCATCCGGGGCCGACATCACGGGCGCGCCCATCAGCTGGACAACAGCGGACGCATCGGTTGCGACGGTGGGAGCGTCCGGTCTCGTAACGGGCGTGAATGACGGTCTCGTCACGATCACAGCTACAGCAACCGGTGTGGCGGGCGTAGCGGGTAGCGCTCAGGTACGCGTGCAGCGTGTCGCACGCAGTCTCATCGTTCTTTCGGGCAATGCACAGACAGGTCCCGCGGGCAGCATTCTGCCTGCGCCCGTATCCGTCCGTGTCGCCGATGCAAACGGCAACGGCATGGAAGGTATCGCGGTTGCCTTCTCCGTCGCGCAGGGCGGCGGCTCCCTCGGCACGCTGTCTGCCACTAGTGATGCAAACGGACTTGCGAGCGCTGGTGCATGGCGCCTGGGCGCTGCCGCAGGCACGAACGCGGTTACCGCAACGGTTGCCGGAATGCCGGCGGTTACGCTCACGGCGACGGCCACTGCAGGCGCGGCCGCCCGTGCAGTCATTCTCAATGGCGACAACCAGTCGGGTCCTGCAGGCACCGCGCTACCGGTTCAGCCGTCGATCCGCGTGACGGATGCGCTCAACAACCCCGTCGTGGGCGTGCAGGTCGCGTTTGCGTTGACTGCCGGCGGCGGTTCCGTTGCAGCGCCCCAGGCCGTCTCGAATTCCGATGGTATTGCCTCGGCGGGTGTGTGGACGCTGGGCCCTGCGCGCGGCACGAACACGCTGTCGGCAACCGTCAGCGGTCTCGCGCCGCTTCCATTCACGGCAACTGCTACATCCGGCGGGCCTTCGGTGATGGTGGTCGTGCAGGGCAACGGCCAGACGGCGCCCGTGGGCTCCGCCGTTGCAATCCCGCCGGCTGTGCGCGTCACGGATGCGTTCGGAAATCCGGTGGCGAACAGCGCTGTGAATTTCACCATCCAGAATGGCGGCGGCAGCGTCACGCCAACCGTTGTGAATACCGATGCGGATGGCGTCGCACGCGTCGGGTCGTGGACGCTTGGCGCTGCGCCCGGAATCAACACGTTGCGCGCGACGCATGCGACCCTCGGCACATTGGATTTCACTGCGACCGCGGTGACCGGTGCACCTGAGCGTCTCACGATCCTGGATGGCGATGCGCAGACGGCTACGGTCGGAACGAACGTGGCTGTCCGTCCAGCCGTGCGATTGACTGATGCGCGCGGTAACCCGATCGCCGAACACGTCGTCACCTTCAGTGTGGCAAGCGGGAACGGCAGCATTGTGGGCTCAGCTGTACTCACCGACTCGGACGGTGTCGCACGCATCACGAGCTGGACGCTCGGCAATGCACCCGGGCCGAACACGCTGAGCGCGACGGCGCCCGGCCTTGTGGCCGTAACGTTCACGGCGACTGCAACGGCGGGTGCTCCCGCATCCGTCACCGTGTTTGCGGGAGACAATCAGACTGCAACCGTCAATGCGGCCGTTGCGGTCGCGCCGGCCGTGCGCATAACGGATTCGCTCGGCAATCCGATCGCGGGCGTGTCGGTGGCGTTCGCGGTCGCGAGCGGCGGCGGTACCGTTACAGGTACGCCGGCCACGACCGATGTCAACGGCGTTGCGGCAGCCGCGAACTGGACGCTGAGCACCACACCGGGGACACACACGATCAGCGCAACGGTGACGGGTCTCACACCCGTGACGTTCCAGGCAACCGCCATCGCAGCGGCTGCGTCCTCGCTGACCATCTTCGACGGCGATGCGCAGAGCGCTCCCGCGGGAAGCACCGTCGCAATTGCACCGGCGGTGAAAGTGACCGACAGCTCCGGGAACGGAATTGCAGGCGTGAGCGTTTCGTTCGCGGTCGCGAGCGGCGGCGGAAGCGTAGCAGGATCACCTGTCACGACGGATGCAAACGGTGTCGCACGCATCATGAGCTGGACACTGGGATCGAGCGCGGGCGCAAATACGCTTACCGCGTCCGCGACAGGTCTGCCGGACGTCACATTCACCGCAACCGGGACGGCGACCAGCACGGGCCCCGCAATGTCCTTGTTCGACGGCGACGCGCAGTCCGCGGTCGTCGGCACTGCAGTGACGACCGCGCCTGCAGTTCTCGTGAGAGACGGCTCCGGCAACCCGCTAGCGGGTGTCAGTGTGGCCTTCACGCCGAGCGGAAATGGAAGTGTCGCGGGGTCACCGGTCGTCTCCAATGCATCGGGGATCGCGCGCGTCACGAGTTGGACACTCGGTACCGCCGCGGGTGCAAATACGCTCACTGCGTCGGCCGCAGGAATGACGGATGTGACGTTCAACGCGACCGGTACGCCCGGTGCGCCGGCAACGCTCTCGATTGCGGAAGGGAACGCGCAGTCCGCGACGGTTGGAACCGCCGTCGCCACGCCGCCCGCCGTTCGGATTACGGACGCGCACGGGAACGCGGTGGCGGGCGTCAGCGTTTCGTTCACGGTCGCCAGCGGCGGTGGCTCTGTTGCCGGTTCCCCCGCAACGACGGGTTCCGACGGCATTGCGCGCATCACCAGCTGGACTCTGGGCAACGCACCCGGTGCGAATACCCTGAGCGCTACGTCGCCAGGGCTGACCGCGGTCCAGTTCACTGCGACCGCGGTCGGCGGTACGCCGGCGTCACTCGCCAAGCACGAGGGCGATCTGCAATCCGCGGCGATCGGTACGGCAGTGACGACAGCGCCGGCTGTGCGCATTACCGACGGACTCGGCAATCCTGTTTCCGGCGTGAGCGTAGCCTTCACGGTGACGGGCGGCGGCGGCAGCGTCACGGGATCGCCTGCAGTAACGGACGCGAGTGGTATTGCACGCGTTACGAGCTGGACGCTCGGCAATGCGGCGGGCACAAACACGGTGAG
>JBBSJG010000101.1:0-11911 GCA_038257485.1 Longimicrobiales bacterium
CGGAGCGCGCTTCCGGTGCTGCACGACGCAATGCATTGAATACCATCGCCACAACACTCGAGACCGACGCGCGCAGGGCCAAGGACGGCGCGCGAGTACGCGCCATGGCAGACGCAGTGCGTGACCTGGCGACTGCCACGAAGTAAAATCGTCCCGGCGTCGCCGCCGGCAGCCAGCAAAATGAAAGCCCCCCGGAACGCGACGTGTCGCTCCGGGGGCCTTTCCATTTCTTACAGCACGGGCGCTCGATCCTCGTTGAACGCCAGGTAACGACCGCGTCCGCGTTCATCAGCCAGCCACTTCGCGTACCCCGACTCGACGAGTCCGTCCGTGCCGTCCTGATCGCGCGCAGCAGACGTCGCGAGATGATTTGCATACTCGTTCTGCGGATGACCCGCGTGACCCTTCACCCACTGCCACTTGATCGTGTGACGTTCGGCCTCCGATGCGAGTTCCTGCCATAACTCCACGTTCTCGATCGCGCCCGTCTTCCGCTTCCAACCTCGCGCTTTCCAACCGTGGATCCACTCCGTCATGCCCTTCACGAGGTACTGCGAATCCGATGTGAACCGGATCGTGCACGGCCGACGCAGCGCGCGCAACGGGATGATCGCACTCTGCAACGCCATCCGGTTATTCGTCGTCCCCGGCTCCGAGACCCAGAAGTCCCGCCGCACCCAACCCTCGCCCCGCCACAACTCGATCAATCCACCCGCACCACCCGGTGAATCGCGATCCTTGAACTGGTTCCCCAGACAGGACTCATCCGTATAGATAAATACAAGCTCACTCATCCCTCAAAACTCTCCGCTTGCTTCCTACTGCGCAACTGTCGGCGATCCGGCGACAACGAATTTTTTCACGCGAAGCGCGCGAAGAGAACGGAAGGCGCGATCGGCCGATTCCTCCATGTTGCTGCCCACAATCAGGCCCAATCTTCAGAACATGGATGTGAGATCGGCAAATACCATGATAGACGTGATGGAACTTGAGCGGACGGCAAGCCAGATCGTGCATGCCGCAGTCCAGGTCCACCGCAGCGCCGGCCCCGGAATGCTCGAGTCCGCGTATGAAGCAATGCTTGCGTACGAACTGCGCGATCGGGGGCTGCAGGTCCAACAGCAGACGTACATTCACCTCGACTATCGAACGCTTCATATCGAGCGGGCGTTCTGCATCGACCTCATTGTCAACGATGCGGTCGTCGTGGAGGTTAAGTCCGTCGAATCCGTCGCTCCCGTTCACCTCAAGCAGGTCGTCACGTATCTGAGAATGACCGGCCTCCGCCTCGGCTTCCTCCTCAACTTCGGCCAGAACACCCTGAAAGCAGGCGGCATCCACCGCATCGCCAACAACGCCCCCCGCCGCTGACCTCACCCTTTCATACGTATCTTTCACCTCCCCTTAGCGCCCTTAGCGTGAAAATTCCGTTGTTCGCCGTTATTGTTGTCCGCCGTTATTGTTGTTCGCCGGTTTTCACGACCCAAACGCAAGAGGTTCATTGCCCACGCCCGGTTACCTCCTGCTCGAAGACGGCCGCGTCTTCCCCGGCGAGCTCGTCGGCGCCAGCGACTTCGCTATTGGTGAGGCCGTCTTCAATACATCGATGACCGGATACCAGGAGGTCCTCACCGACCCCTCCTACGCCGGCCAGATCATCACCATGACCTATCCGCTCATCGGCAACTACGGCGTCAATCCAGACGACGCCGAGTCCGCGGGCCTCCAGGTCGCGGGCTTCGTCGTCCGCGAGATGGCAACCATGTTCAGCAACTGGCGCGCGACCATGTCGCTCCCCGACTACCTCGAGCGCGCCGGTATCCCCGCGCTCACCGGCGTCGACACCCGCGCCCTCACACGCCATCTCCGCTCCGCGGGATCAATGCGTGGCGCGATCGCGCCCGCGACGGCGTCGCATACGGAAACCCTCGCACGCATCGTGTCCCATCCAGTCATGGAAGGCCTCGATCTCGCGACTGCCGTATCCACCGATCAGCCCTATGAGACGAAGGCGACGGCAGAACGGCGGTTCCACGTTCTCGCCTACGACTTCGGCATCAAGCGCAATTCGCTCCGACTCCTCGCCGACGCAGGCTGCGATATCACGACGGTCCCGGCCAACACGCGCACCGAGGACATCGTGGCGATGAACCCGGACGGACTCTTCATTTCCAACGGGCCGGGCGACCCGGAAGCGGTGCCGCACGCGCTCGAGACCATCCGCACCCTCGCCGGCAGCAACATCCCGGTGTTCGGCATCTGCCTCGGACACCAGCTCATTGCGCGCGCATTCGGCGGTCAGACCTACAAGCTCCTGTACGGCCACAGGGCGGGGAACCACCCCGTCAAGCGACTCCAGGACGGCGTGGTCGAGATCACCGCCCAGAACCACGGCTTCGCTGTCCGTCGTGAAGGCGACGACGGCGTTGAAGGCGCGCCAGACCTGCGCGTGACCCACGTCAACCTCAATGACGACACCATGGAGGGACTCGAGCATCGGGACCTGCCCGTCTTCAGCGTGCAGTATCACCCCGAGGCCGCGCCCGGACCCCACGACTCGCGCTATCTCTTCGATCGCTTCGTCCACGCAATGGCAGGCTCGAAGGCGACCTAGCCGATCAACCTCCTCCAACGCGGCCGCTGATGACGCAAGTCAAGGAAAGACTTGACTTTCGACCGTTCCGGCCGTAACCTGTCGCCTGCCTGATCCACGACATTTTGATGCCCCTCAGCGGTGAAGCTTGTGGCCCGACGCTCCGTCATTACAGCCCTGGTCATAGGTGTCATTGCCGTGATGGCGATCTCCGGGATCGCACTCTCCGTCTACTATGCCGTCCGCGGAGACGACCCCGTTGGACGCTTCGGTGAGCGCATCGCCGTTCTCGATGTGAATGGCACCATCGGCGACGATCGCGAGTTCCTCAAGGACCTGCGCGCGTTCCGGAAAGACCCGTCCGTCAAGGGTTATGTCATCTCGATCAACTCGCCCGGCGGTGTCGTTGCGCCGTCCCAGAGCATCTACAGCGAACTCAACCGCGTTCGCACCGAAGACTCCATCCCCGTCTACGCAGCCATTGGCGCGCTCGGGGCATCCGGCGGATACTACGTCGCTATTGCAGCAGACTCGATCTTCGCACTGCCAGGTTCGATCACCGGTTCCATCGGCGTCATCATGGAACTGCCCGACGCCTCCGGCCTGATGCAGAAGATCGGCGTCAACATGCAGACCGTGAAAAGTGCAGAGCACAAGGATATCGGATCGCCGTTCCGGACCCTCGGCGAAGGGGACCGCGCGATCCTGCAGGCGCTCATCACGGATGTATACAACCAGTTCGTCGCAGCCGTCGCGACCGAGCGGAAACTGTCCGTCGACTCCGTCCGTATTCTGGCGGACGGCCGCATCGTCACCGGACAGCAGGCGCTACGTAGCGGACTCATCGACCGCCTCGGCAATGAGCCGGACGCCATTCGCGCCCTCGCCCGCGTCCTCGACCTCGGGGACGACCCGAAGATCGTCCGACCGGCGAAGGGACGGCAGGGGCTGCTCGGAACACTCCTCGGTGGCAGCACTGCGGGCGCCGTCGCCCGCGCTGTGGAACCCCTTGGTCAGATGGCTGGACCTCGTTTGATGTACGCAACGCCGTGGTAGCCACGGTGACCAACTAACCCGGTAGAGAGAAACATGACGAAAGCCGACCTCGTCGAGCAGGTGGCTGAGGCGATCGGCCCAGGAATCACCAAGAAGGACTGCGCGATGGTTGTCGACGGTCTCCTGAACGCCATCAAGAATGCGATGGCGGATCATGAGCACATCGAGATCCGTGGCTTCGGGACGTTCAAGGTCCGGAAGCGCCGTTCGCGTATGGCGCGCAACCCGCGCACTGGTGATTCGGTCGAAGTGCCCGCCCGTGTGGTGCCCGTGTTCAAGCCGTCGAAGGATCTGCGCGTGCAGGTCGCGGACGGAACCCACGTGCCCGTCACGGTCTGATCGGGCTGAACGGCCTCAACGGTCCGGGCCGGCCACACGCTGGTCGGCCGTCATCTCTGAAGTACGCCCCACCCGCCTTGCAGGCCGGGCGGGGCGTGCTTTTTAACAGCAGCAGCCGGCTGCGCGTCTAGTGCTTTGACGGAGCGAAATCGCGGTGCCATCACGGGCGGGGAGTGGACTGGAGTGGAGTGGACGACGCGGCACTGATCGCCCTCGCCCGCGAAGGTGACCGGCATGCGCAGGACGCGCTCATCCGGCGGTATGCCGATGATGTCTATCGAGTGACGTTCCGCGTGCTCGAGGATCGTGACCTGGCGCAGGACGCGGCGCAGGATGCGTTCGTGAACGCGCTGCACGGCCTGCACGGTTTTCGCGGCGATGCAAGCTTCAAGACGTGGCTGTTGCGGATCGCGCTCAACAGCGCCAGGACACTCGGGCGACGGCAGACCCGCCGCCGCGAGATTCCGCTGCTCGCAGCGGAGTCCGAGCCCGTAAAGGCACGGGGCGCCGCGGAGGTTGTTGCGGGAAAAATGGAGGGCGCGCGCATGGAGTATCTGCTGCAACAATTGCCGCCGAAGCAGCGGATGGCCGTGATCCTGCGCGCGCAGTCGGAACTGAGTTATGCGGAGATCGGCGAGGCCATCGAATGTTCGGAAGGCTCGGCGAGAGTGAATTACCATATGGGAATCAAACGGCTGAGGGAGCTGGCCGCTCATGAATATGACATGTGATCGCATTACGGATCTGCTGCCTGCACTGGCCGCACGATCCCTCGACGAAGCCACCGCCACTGCCGTCCGTGCGCATGTGGCGGGCTGCGCGGAGTGCGCGGACGAGTGGCTGCTTGTGCAGGCGCTGCGCGACAGCGCGGTCGTTGCACCCGACGGCTTCGTCGACCGCGCGGCGGCCGCCGTCGCATTCCGCTCGCATGGCGGCCGCAGCCGGAACCGCTGGGGTGTGTCCCACCTCACGATCGCAGCCACACTCGCAGTCGCCATGATCGGCGGCGCCATCGCGGTCGACCAGTTCCAGCGCGACACCGCGCGCACGGCCCCGCCCATCGTCACCGACTCCGGCGCAGCGGAGGCTGCGGCGGCAACCGCCGCAGCGGCACCGAGCGCAACCGCCGTCTACACGCCTGTCGGCGATCCTGCACTGGGCAGCGCGTCCGTCGTGTCCGAGCTGACGGCAGCGCAACTCGAAGCCCTGCTCGAGGAGATGGACAGTTGAACCACCATTCATCGAACCGCCGCGCACTCCGTCGCGCTCTGATGGTTGTCGCCTGCACACTCGCAGTGACACCGTTTACGCCCGCGACGCGTGACGCCGCAGCGCAGGGGCCGCCGGGGCGCCCCGGCCAGATCGCCCGCCCGCCGCAGCCACCACTGAACCGCGCACAGGCCGCGCGCAGGGACGCGCTCGAGGCTCAGGTTCTCGACCGGTTCCTCACGCGCGCTGCAACCGAGATGCGCATCGATGCCACGCAGAAGGATCAGCTCGGCGTGATTGTGCGAGAGTCCGCGCAGCGCAGGCGCGCCCTCAACCAGCGCGCAATGGACCTGAACCGCCGGCTCAATGTCGCTACACGCCTCGCCGACACGCCCGAGGCCACGTTCGCCCGTCTGCTCGAGGACCACGAGGCGCTCCGCCGCGAGGAAACGCAGATCGCCGATCGCGAGCAGGCCGAGCTGCGCAAGATCCTGCCGCCGCGTCAGCACGCGCACTTCCTGACCCTCTGGATGCGGCTCCAGGAGAACGCGCGCCAGATCCAGGCCCAGCGCCCGATCGGACCGCCCCGGTAACAGCTGCATCGCTGGAATCGGCCGCGCGTTTGCCTTACGTTCACACCATGCGCATCCGATTCCTCCTCTTCGCCCTCTACCGCGACCTCGCCGGCGCGGAGGAATTCGAGCTGGCACTCCCGGACGGCGCCACGGCAGGCGACGCCGTATCGGCGCTGCGAGCGCGCGGCGGCGGATCGGAACGTCTGCCCCCGCGACCCGTCGTCGCCATCAATCGCCATTACGCCAGCCTCGACGATCGCCTCGCCGACAACGACGAGCTCGCACTACTGCCGCCCGTGGCCGGCGGCTGACATGACACCCGCCGTCATCACACGCGACCCCATCGACACCGCTGCATTGCTCGACGCTGCAGGCGACGCGGCAAATGGTGCAGTCACGCTCTTCGTCGGCGTCGTGCGCGATCACAACGACGACCGCCCCGTGACCGGCATGCGCTACGACGCGTACGAAGCGATGGCGAGCGATGTGCTGCACGAGATCGTGGCCGAAGCACGCACCGCGATGGGCGAGGGAACCGTGCTCGCGGTGCATCGCATCGGTGAGCTCGCGATCGGCGATGTCAGTGTGGCAATCGCCGCGGGCGCGCCTCACCGCGCACCGACATTCGACGCGGCGAGGTATGTCATCGAACAGATCAAGCTGCGACTGCCCGTGTGGAAGGAAGAGCATTACACCGATGGCGCCGCGCGCTGGCTTCCGGGCCAGGTGCCGCCGATGGTGCAGTCATGAGCGAGCCTCGCGACACCCTGCTCGACGAGGCGACCGCTGTACGCATTGCCCTCGAGGCGCAGCGACCGGACGGCATGCGTGATGGCTTCGGCCGCCGCGTCGAATACCTGCGCATCTCAGTCACCGACAAGTGCAATCTCCGCTGCGTTTACTGCATGCCGCTTGCAGGCCTCGACTGGTTGCCGCGCAACGACCTGCTGTCATACGAGGAGATCACCGAGATCGTGCGTGTCATGGCGGGCATGGGTCTCAAGCGACTCCGCCTCACGGGCGGTGAGCCGCTGGTCCGGCGGGATGTGCCGCAGCTCGCGCGCATGCTGGCAGCGATCCCCGGCATCGAGGACATCGCTCTGTCCACGAACGCCGTGATGCTCGCGGATGTCGCACAAGAGCTGCGCGATGCCGGCGTTTCGCGCGTCAACATCTCCCTCGACTCGCTCCAGCCCGATCGCATGGACGCGCTCTCACGGCGGCCGGGGTCACACAAGGCGATCTTCGAGGGACTCGATGCCGCCGAACGCGTCGGCTTCGATCCGATCAAGATCAATGCGGTCATCATGCGCGGCCGCAATGACGACGAGATCGAAGACTTCGCGCGCATCACCGCCGATCGGCCGTGGCACATCCGCTTCATCGAAGTGATGCCGACGGGGGACAACCTGGGCATTTCCGCCGATGAGTTCGTGCCCGCAACGGAGATGCTCGCGCGGCTCGAGCGCATCGGCTCCCTCGAGCCCGTCGCAGGCCCGGCAGGCAACGGACCTGCCACGTACTTCCGCTTCGCCGGTGGCCGTGGCACGGTGGGCGTCATCACGCCCATGAGCCACAACTACTGCGAGCGCTGCAACCGGATGCGCCTCACGGCCGACGGACACCTCCGGCCATGCCTGTTCGGTGAGATCCAGACGAATCTGCGGGACCCGCTCCGTGCCGGGCAGCCGATCATGCCGCTCATCGAGGAAACCCTGCGGATCAAGCCCGAGCGCCATTTCCTCATCCAGGGCAGTGCAATCGGGTCCGGCGGCCTGCGCGCCCTCTCGCAGGTGGGCGGCTGACCCCGTTTTGACTACCCCTCCCGCATTCCCTATTTTCGTACCAGCAAAAAACTTCGCCATATCCACATAGAGGCCCGAATCCCATGGTCAACAAAATCACAGTAGTCGGTGCCGGAAACGTCGGCGCAACCGCCGCGCAGGGCATCGCCCGCCTCAACCTCGCGAGCAAGGTCGTCATGATCGACATCGCCGAGGGTGTCCCGCAGGGCAAGGGTCTCGACCAGTGGGAATCCGCGCCGATCGAAGGCTTCGACAGCCGCGTCCTCGGCACCAACAGCTACGAAGACACCGCAGACTCGGATGTCGTCGTGATCACGGCGGGCATCGCACGCAAGCCGGGCATGAGCCGCGACGACCTGCTCAAGACCAACGCCAACATCGTCAAGGATGTCGCGCAGCAGGTCGCGAAGTCCTCGCCCAACGCCATCATCATCATGGTCTCGAACCCGCTCGACGTCATGGCATATGTCGCCATGAAGGAATCCGGGTTCCCGCGCGAACGCGTCATCGGCATGGCCGGCGTCCTCGACACTGCGCGCTATCGCTCGTTCATCGCAATGGAGCTCGACATCAGTGTCGAGGACGTCCAGGCGCTGGTGCTCGGCGGTCATGGCGACACCATGGTGCCCCTCGCTTCCTATACCACCGTCAGCGGCATCCCGCTTTCGCAGCTCATGGCGCAGGACCGCATCGATGCCAATGTCGATCGCGCCCGCACCGGCGGCGCAGAGATCGTCGCACTGCTCAAGACGGGCTCCGCATACTACGCACCGGCCGCCGCGGTCGTGCAGATGGTCGAAGCGATCGTCCTCGATAAGCGTCGCATCCTGCCGTGCTCCGTTTTCCTCACGGGCGAGTTCGGCATGAAGGACCTGTTCCTCGGCGTGCCCTGCAAACTCGGAAAGAACGGCCTCGAGAAGATCATCGAAGTCGACCTCACGAGCGACGAAAAGGCCGCACTCGAAAAGTCGGCGGACTCCGTCCGCGAGATGATCGCACTGCTGGCATGAGCATCACTGCTCGGGGAAACTGACGCATGAGTCGTGTTCTGACCCTCTGGGGTTCTTCGGTCGGCAAGAAGATCATGATGGCCGTGACGGGTGTGATCCTGATCGGCTTCATCGTGGCGCATATGGTCGGCAACCTGAAGGTCTTCATGGGTGCCGACGCGTTCAATCACTATGCCGAGGGACTGCGCTCGTTCGGCGCGCCGTTCCTCGCGCACGGACAGGCCCTCTGGATCGCACGCATCGTTCTGCTCGTGGCCGTCGTCATCCACATCGCCGCCGCCACCGTGCTCACGCTGCAGAGCAAACGCGCTCGCCCTGTCGCCTACAAGAAGTACGCAGGTGACATGGTCTTCAGTTACGCATCCCGCACCATGGTGTGGGGCGGCATCATCATCCTGCTCTTCGTGATCTATCACCTGCTGCATTTCACCACTGGCGACGTGCACCCGGACTTCATCCCGGGCAACGCGTACCACAACTTCGTGAGCGGTTTCCAGAGTGTGCCCGCGGCGCTGGTGTACATCCTCGCCATGATCCCGCTCGGGCTGCACCTGTATCATGGATTCTGGAGCATGCTGCAGACACTGGGCGCGAACAACGACAAGTACAACCACCTGCGGCGTCCGATCGCCGCGGGTCTGGCCCTCCTGGTCACACTGGGCAACCTGTCTTTCCCGATCGCCGTGCTGAGCGGCGTCCTCAAGCTGTAGCGGGCCATGGATCTCAAGTCGAATATCCCGGACGGGCCGATCGAGACGAAGTGGGAAAGCCACAAGTTCGATCTCAAGCTCGTGAACCCCGCCAACAAGCGGAAATACAACGTCATCGTTGTCGGCTCCGGCCTCGCGGGTGCATCCGCCGCCGCGACCATGGCCGAACTCGGCTACAACGTCCAGTGCTTCTGCTTCCAGGACAGCCCCCGTCGCGCGCACTCCATTGCAGCGCAGGGCGGCATCAATGCGGCGAAGAACTATCAGAACGATGGCGACAGCGTTTATCGCCTGTTCTATGACACGGTGAAGGGCGGCGACTTCCGCGCGCGCGAAGCGAACGTGTATCGCCTCGCGGAGATCAGCCTGCAGATCATGGATCACTGCGTGGCCAATGGCGTTCCGTTCGCGCGCGAGTACGGCGGCTATCTGTCGAACCGTTCGTTCGGCGGTGCGCAGGTGTCGCGAACGTTCTATGCCCGCGGTCAGACCGGCCAACAGCTCCTGCTCGGCGCGTACCAGCAGCTCGAGAAAGAGATCCGTTCCGGCAAGGTGCAGATGTACACCCGCCATGAGATGCTCGATGTCGTCGTGATCGACGGGAAGGCACGCGGCATCGTCACGCGCGATCTCGTGACCGGCAAGATCGAGTCATGGGCCGCTGACGCGGTCGTCCTGGCGACCGGCGGATACGCCAATGCGTTCTATCTGTCCACCAATGCCAAGGGTTGCAACGTCACCGCCGCGTGGCGCGCACACAAGAAAGGCGCCGGTTTCGCGAACCCGTGCTTCACGCAGATCCATCCGACATCCATTCCGCCCGCGGGCGAGCACCAGTCCAAGCTCACACTCATGTCGGAGTCGCTGCGCAACGACGGCCGCATCTGGGTGCCTGTAAAGAAGGGCGACACACGCGCGCCCGACCAGATCCCCGATAACGAGCGCGACTACTACCTCGAGCGCTTCTATCCGAGCTACGGCAACCTCGCGCCGCGTGACATCGCATCACGACGCGCGAAGGAAATGGTCGACGAGGGCAGGGGCGTAGGACCGAGCGGTGTCGGCGTGTATCTCGATTTCCGCGACGCCATCAAACGTCTCGGTCGCGACGTCATCGCAGAACGCTATGGCAACCTGTTCGACATGTACGCGAACATCACGGGCGAGAACCCCTACGAAGTGCCGATGCGTATCTACCCCGCACCGCACTACACGATGGGCGGCCTGTGGGTCGACTACAACCTGATGAGCACACTGCCCGGGCTGCATGTCATCGGCGAAGCGAACTTCTCCGATCATGGTGCCAACCGCCTCGGCGCAAGCGCACTCATGCAGGGTCTCGCCGATGGCTACTTCATCATCCCGTTGACCATCGGCAACTACCTCGCGAGCACGAAGCTCGAGAGCGTCACCGCCGATCACCCGGAGTTCAAGGCTGTCGAGGCCTCGGTCCGCCTCACTGCCGAGACACTCCTCGCGATCAACGGCAAGCGGACGACGGCGGACTTCCACAAGGAGCTCGGCTCGCTCGTCTGGGAATACTGCGGCATGGCACGTTCGGCAGAGGGTCTGAAGAAGGCGCTCGCACGCATTCCCGAAATTCGCGAGGAGTTCTGGAGCAATGTGAAGGTTCCCGGCACCGGTGCAGGCCTCAACCAATCCCTCGAGCACGCAGGCCGCGTCGCCGACTTCCTCGAGTTCGCAGAATTGCTCTGCTACGACGCGCTCGATCGCGACGAGTCATGCGGCGGCCATTTCCGCGTCGAGCACGCGACCGCAGAGGGCGAAGCAAAACGCGACGACGAGAACTTCGCATACTCCTCCGTATGGGAGTTCACGGGCGTCGGCAACACCCCGATCAAGCACAAGGAACACCTGACATTCGAGCACGTGCACCTGGCGCAGCGGAGCTATAAGTAGAATGAACCTGACTCTCCATGTCTGGCGACAGGCCGGATCCGCGGATGCAGGTCGCTTCGAGACCTACAAGGCAGATGGCGTCGATGAGCACATGTCCTTCCTCGAGATGCTCGACATGGTCAACGAGGGGCTCATCAAGGACGGACGCATGCCCATCGCGTTCGATCACGACTGCCGCGAAGGCATCTGCGGCATGTGCGGCTTCATGATCAACGGTGAGCCACACGGTCCACTCCCGAGCACGACCGTCTGCCAACTCCACATGCGCAATTACAAGGATGGCGACGAGCTGTGGATCGAGCCCTGGCGAGCGCGCGCATTCCCCGTGATCCAGGACCTCGTTGTGAACCGCGGCGCATTCGACAGGATCGTCGCGTCCGGCGGCTACATCACCGCGCGCACCGGCAGCGCGCCCGATGCACACGCCGTCCTCGTACCCAAGGCCGCAGCCGACCTCGCCATGGACGCAGCGGAGTGCATTGCGTGCGGTGCATGCGTCGCAGCGTGCCCCAATGCGTCCGCCATGCTCTTCACATCCGCCAAGGTCATGCACCTCGGCGCACTGCCGCAGGGACAGCCCGAACGCTACACACGCGTCGTCGAGATGGTCGCGACGCACGACACCGAACTTTTCGGCCACTGCACCAACCACGGCGCATGCCAGACCGCGTGCCCCAAGGACATCACCGTCGAC
>JBBSJG010000102.1:0-11875 GCA_038257485.1 Longimicrobiales bacterium
CCCACGCACCAAAGCTCAGGCCCGCGGTCCGGGCCGCCTTCACGCACGCGCGCGCGTCCCGCGCGTCCACGATCTTTCGCATCGCTCGTGATCTTGGACGAGCCGCGGACCGGCGTCATCCCGCCGTCGTTGATGGGTCACGTTCCGGATCCATCGCCGTTGCCGCCGTCATCCGGCGCACCGAGGTTGTCGCCGCACGCGGCCAATGAAACGAGGACGAAAAGCAGGATTGTTCTCATATGGGTCCTTGGGCGGCTCGGGCCGAGGGCGCCGTGTGCCCAGCGCGAGGCGCATCATGCGCGGCATCGCTTGGGTGACGGTGCTCATGTCATGCGGACGCGTGAGCTTCTACCCTGTCGACGTCCCACCGAGCCGGGACACAGCGCAACTCGACACAGGCGCACCGTTGGTGTGCGGTCCCCTTCCGTGCAGTTTGCAAACCCGATTCGTGTCTTGCGCCTTCCGTTGCTTCGCAACGTGTGACGATGGTGTGGGACCAAATGACCGCTGCGGCACGGTGCGCGGCTTGCGGCGGCACGCTCGCAGTGATTCGTTCCGGATCTGACCAAGCTTGTCTGTTCGGGGTCTCTCCAGCTGATAGCTGGATTGGCTTCACGGTCGAGCCGAATGACAGCGACTCCGTAGAGAACAACGAAGAGCAATGCGGGGTGCTCTACGCCGATGGAACGTGGAATGACACGCGGTGCAACGCAGGCCAGGTGGCGATCGCGTGTTCGCGTTGAGCCACAGTGGCACACGGGAGCGGGGCGCCGAAACTGACGGCGGGGGCACGCGTCCTGCGAACCCCCGGCCGTCCTTACGCCTTGTGCAACGCCCGTCAGAACAACGGGCGGTATGCGTCGACGTTGTTCGAGTCGCCATCGGGATCCGGCAGCAGCTCGAACGTCGCGTAGTCCATAGGCGCTGCGTCATCGACGGTGTGGTTGTTCACCAGGTCGAGGACGAAGGCCGTGAAGGAGCCGGCTATCGGTTCGTTCGAACCGTTTGATCCGGCATTGTCATCGTTGTTGTCGTTGGAGCCACTGCGCGATTCGTCGTTGCAGGCGCTCGCCGCGAGCAGCAGTCCGGCGACCAGGATGAGGCGCTTCATCGTCGGTCTCCCGTCACGTCGGGCAGGTCACCCGGCTTGGGCATCTGCGGAGCACCCGGCAATGGCGTACGCAGGTACGGGAACGTCTTGTCGAACGCGTTCGCGTTGACGCCCGCGCCATCGACGAACGGCAGCTGGCCCGACGGAGCGTCCGTCGTGTTCAGCAGGTAGCCCATCGCGACGCGGATCTCGATGTCGGTCACATCGTCACCGGGACGGCGACCGTTCGGGAACCCCGCGGGATCACAACCCTCACGCGACGTGTTGAGCATCGCGTTGGCGGTCGCGGTCGGCGGATCGAAGCAGAGCGCCGCACCATAGGGATTCTGTGACGTGCAGCTGGTCGCGGGGATCGCGGTGTTGAGGCGCATCATCTCGGCGGTCGAGCCGTTTGCATTGACGCCCTCGATGCCTGTGAGGAACGCGGCCACGAGATCGACGCGTGGGAACAGATTCGGTGCGCGCACGCCCGCGCCGCCAAACAGGATCTCGACGATTTCGGGCAGCGTCGGATTGGTGACGTAGTCAGCGAACTGGGCGTCGTCCTTTGGCTCGCTGCTGTTGAACTTGTCCTTGTCAGGAAGTCCAATCACGACCTCGTTGACGAGCGGGTTCGCGACGCGCGAGATCTGCGCCCACGGGCCGCCTTCGCGAGAGGGCTTCTGGAACGAAGGAGTCGGGTTGATCACGCGTGCCTGGCGAACGCTCGAAGTCGTCCACACGCCAATGATGGGTTGGCTCTCGTCCTTCGTGAGGCACGAGGTCGGAATCTCCAGGGCCAGCGTCGTGACGTTCTTGGGCGTCAAGTCGTTGAAGCCCTGGTACTGAGGCCCGAGGATGTTCGCGACATCGCCACGTCCGTCGGGGTCGAGGTTCAGCAGGTCAAAGATCTGACCGACGTTGACTGCAAATCCTTCCTTGCGCTGTCCGACGAACAGACGGCCCTTCTCGCCGCCGCTCGGAGAGCAGCCCGGAACGTCGATCTCGTACATGAACTTCTGCGCGTATGCCTCGTAGTCCGGGAGGGTCTTCTGACCGATGTAGTCGAGCGGCTTGGCAAACATGGCGTCGCCCGACGTGCTCTTCACCGCTTGGCCGTTGCCACTGCGCCGAGCGCCGCGCACGACCTTGAGGCTGTACGTCTCGAACAGGTTTTGACCTGCTTGATCGCCTGCGGTGATCGGGGCAACCGCGATGAACGGCACCGCGACCTTTTTCTGCTGCCCATCAGGACCGACGGGCAACTTGATCCCGCTTCCGCCCTCTCCGAGCATCAGGTCGAAGTCGAACTGGAACGTGATGTCCTCCTTGGCATCGCCATCGTTGTCGACGTGGATCTCGTACAGAGCGTCGGGATCCAGGAAGTAGTAGTTGGGGCCGCCCGCTGGGTCCTGCACCGGATAATAGTTCGCGAGGATCGTGACGTATTTTTCGCGCCCCGACTCGTAACTGTTGAAGACGTAGAGGTCGGTGCCGTCGACCTTCGGCATCTTCGTGATGAACGGTGCCTCACGGTGACTCGACGCAAGCGCTGTCGTCGATCCGACGACAAGTGCAAACGCAGTGGCTCCGCTGGCGAGTTTTCTGACAAGCATCATGTTCCATTTCTCCTGGGTTGACTAATCTCGCGACCGCCTACAGCGCCGCGAAGACTTCGAATGCGCGCTCGACGAGCGCGGTGTTGGTTGCGTTGGTGTCGCCGGCGATCGTGAGGACCGTGTTGTGGTGCGCTCTGCGTTGCGCGACCTGCTTGATGGCAGCGAACCGACGATCCATGAGCTGCTTGCCAGCGACAGCAGCTTCGGCGTCTGGATACTCGCAGACGGCGATCGCGAGGCCGTCACGCGAGGCACCTCCGGTGCAGTAGCTGGCTTGCAATGTCCCGCCCAGATACTGGCGGCGTGAGGACACCGGCAGCTGCGCTTGTTCGAGCGCATCGAGAACGCGCTCCGCAGTGATTGCTGAAGACGGTCGGTGGCTCGACTCGTAGCGCAAGCGCGCGACGAGCGGTGCGAGCTCCTTGCTCGGGTCGACGGACTTGACGTCTGACTCGACAGGCTGCGCCGCGCTCGAAGGTCTCGGGGCCGAGCTCGGTTCGCGGCATCCGAACAGCGCAATGAACAGGATCAAATGTTTGTGCATGATTGGTTCTCCTATCGACGTCACGTGATGAGCCTCTGGACCGTCCAGATAGTTGCGAGGACTGCAATCGCGGCAGAGCCGCCCCATAGGACCGCGCGATAAACGATGGTTTTGCGAATGACGTAGAGCGCGGGAACCAGCACGGCCACGAACGCGAGCTGTCCTAGCTCGACACCAAGGTTGAAGCCGAAGAGAGCGCTGAGGAGCTCGTGCGACGGCAGTCCGAGATCCACGAGCACGGACGAGAAGCCAAAACCATGGAGCAGGCCGAGTGCGAACGCGACCGCCCACCGCGCATCGACAACGCGCACGAGGTTGTTGAGCGCAGCCGCGACCACTGACAGGGCGATTGCTGTCTCGACAGCTCGCGACGGCAGCCGAACGAGATCCAGCGTCGACAATACGAGCGTGAGTGAGTGTGCGACAGTGAACGCTGTCACGATCTGCAGGACCGACAGCGCGACGTCGCGGAGCGTGCGGGGTGGCTGCCCCCGGCGGGTATAGACCGCGGGCAGGACCAGGCAGCTCAGGAACAACAGGTGGTCGAGGCCGTGCCAGATATGCCAGACGCCCTCGGTGATGAAGTCATGGAGCGAGCTGCTGGCGCCGGTCAGCACTGTGACGGGCGTCGAGTCACGAATGACCAGTGTCTGCTCGTGTGTCCCGTGCACTCTGACCAGCGCGCGGTGAAGCGCATCGGTGTCGAACAGGAGGCGGTAGGAGATGGAGACCGAAGATCCCTCGCACTCAGCCTCGAACGGCAGGCTCCAGTAGGGACCGTCAGAGTGATCGACAAGCACCGCCTGACGCAAGCCGATGGAGCAGGGTGCGGAGTCGCGCGTGACCGCAAGTCGGTCGGCGACGTAGGAATTGACTGCGCTCGTGGAGTCATCGAGCTCGCCCCACGTGATCGCGCCGTCTCCGTTGGCGTCGATCGCCAATGCCGCGTCGAGATCGCGAATCGCAACATCGAGCGTTCCCTCGATCCGGCCACCCGCGACCTCGAGGCGAAGGTGCGAGTCGCTTGGCTTGTGAGCCAGTGCGCTCGATGCCGATGCAACGAGAACTGTAAACGCTGCAAGAAGCTTCAGCATCACCGTTTCCTCGCGAGGGTCCGCTCGAGTTGCACGTCACGGACGCCCGTGGCCGTGACCCATCCACCGATCAGAGCGAGCCCGGCCGGGTCTCGAGCGGCGACCGCTGCTGAAGCGAGTAGGCGCGCGTCCGCAAGCTCGCGCTGGACCGCCCAGTTCTCGACAGCAAGGCCTAGCGCTCGCCGCGGATCGTGCTCGATGTCCAGGACGAACCTGGCTTCCTCGCGAAGGTGAATGCGATCACCGCGCGCACCCGCCGCGACGAAGCGCTGTCTTGCCTCCGCGATGAGTGCGTCTGCTTCGTTGCCGCGCGCTTGAAGCTCCGCAATCGCTCGGCGGACGAGCATTCCGTCGACTTCCTCATGGCCAGCAAGGACGATGGACGCCCTGGCGGGTTCACCGGATGCGAGCAGGAGGTCCGCGAGCAGACCGAGCGCGTACAAGTCACCCGGCGTGGCCGCGAGTACAGAGCGCAGGTGTGATGTGGCGAGATCCCAGGCCCCGACCTGGATGGCAAGCTCGGCCAGGATCGTCGTGATCCAACCGCGGAGGGCTGGGTCGGTGACCCGTGTGCGCGCGAGCTGAGCAGCGAGTTGCTCGTACGCGTCACGCTCGCGGCCGTGTAGTGCATCCAGGGGGGCAGTACAGGCTGTCGCGAGCAGTGTGGCAGAGAGCGCTGCAAGTGATGCGCAACTCTCACGTGCCGCGTTGTAGTCTCCGCTCACCGTTGCGACGACCGCACGCGTGAGATGGGCTTCGACGTCCTTGGGACGAGCGCGTACGAGCTGATCTAGATCCGTGCGAGCAGCGTGGAACTCGTGCAGCGACTGCTTGATCGTCGCGCGAAGCAGCAGGACGTCGGGCGGAGGATTTTGTAGGACCCACCACGGCGCAAGCGTTGCCTGCGCACGGCCAAGGTAACGAGGGTCCGAGAGTGACCTGGCGCGCTCGATGTCCTGTCGAGCGATGGCCACCGCCTGAGCGATGGCCACCGCCTGTGTGATGTCCACGACGCCTCGGCGAGATGCTGCGCGCGCTGCAAGTTCCTCCGGCGTGCGCCGCGGGACGTTTATGACGATTGCGTTTCGGTCAGTGAGCTTGTGGCGCCCACGTTGCGCAGCGACGTCCGGGGCGCTCCACGCCAGCGCCATGACCGCCGTGAGCAGGAGCAGCGACATCGCGATCAGCAACGTTCTGCGTTTCGATCGAGGGGGCTCGCTCCTTTCGGTGCGAGAGCGCTCGTCCGTCAGCGTGCGATGGGAGGCCCAACGAAACATGCATCAGCACGTAAGCAATTATGGCGCCGTCCACGCAGCTGACCGTTGGCGAACCGAACGATCCATTGATGGGCCTCGCGCGTACGTATCGCTCGGCTCGCTGGTCCTCGCTCCAGGCAGCACAGCGTGGAACGACAGCTGCACCCGCTTACGAGATGCTCTGCATGACCGCACGTGTGCTCAGGGTCGCGACCGGAGTATGCGTGCTCGCCTCGAACGCCGCCGCGCAGCCCATAGCCACCGAGACCACAGTGGCCGCGCCCGAGCAGGAAACTGGCGATTCGTCGACGGCCCGGGCGGCAGCTGCAAGCTTCGATGCGACGCTCGCTGCCTCGATCGCTGCAGCCGAGCTCATCGAGATCGATGACACGGCTCCGGCCGAGTCAGCGTCTTCGGTTCAGCTATCGGTCGACGATCTGCGTGTGCGTTCGCGGACACAGATCTCGGACTTGCTGCGTCACGTTCCAGGCTTGATGGTTTCGCAACACGCGGGAGGCGGAAAGTCGGATCAGTACTTCATCCGCGGCTTCGATGCCGACCACGGAACCGACATCGCGATCTTCGCCGACGGTGTCCTCGTCAACATGCCAAGCCATGGTCACGGACAGGGGTATGCGGACATGAACTTCCTGATCCCGGAGACCGTCGAGAGCATCGCCGTGCACAAGGGGCCATACGCAGCACGATTCGGCGACTTCTACACCGCGGGCGCGATGGAGCTGAAGACGATCGACAAGGTCGATCATCCCACGGTGGTGCTCGCTGGCGGCGCGCCTCTGGCGGGACCGCGGCGGTTCCGGCAGTACAACCGGCGCGTCGTGGGAATGGCGAGCCCACAGGTACGCGATAGCGACTCGGATCGCGCGCTGATTGCCGCGCAGATCGCGAGCTCGGATGGACCGTTCGAGAACGAGCAGGCGCTTCGGCAAGGCAACGCACTCGTGAAATGGAAGGGGACCGTCGGACGAGGTGATCTCGCGCTCCAGACGAGCTGGTACGCGGCGAAGTGGAATGCGTCGGGGCAGATTCCCGAGTCCGCAGTACGCGACGGCACGATCGACAGGTTCGGATCGCTCGATCCATCCGAAGGTGGCAGCACCTCTCGCACGAGCTTCCAGCTCGGCTATACGTTGCGGGACGAACGCGGTGGGACGTGGCGCGCGTCGGCGTTTGGCGTGGAGTACAGCTTCTTGTTGTTCTCCAACTTCACGTACTACGCACGCGATCCGGTCCGCGGTGATGAGATCGAGCAGGGCGACTCTCGCTTCGTATGGGGCCTGGACACGGCCTACGACCGTCGTTTCAAGGTCGGCGGTCACGACACGTTGATCACGGTCGGTACGCAGATCCGCAACGACGATGTGCGCACCTCGCTCTGGCACGTGGAGCGACGGCGGCGGCTGGGTGACTGCTTTGCGAAGGCAACCAATCCCTGCAACAACACGGACGCGCAGATTCGGAGTATCGGTGCGTACATGGAAGCGAACGTCCACGTACTCGACCACGTGCACGTCTTGCCGGGGCTGCGCTTTCAGCAGTTCGTGTGGGCTGTGGACGATCTCGATCCCTCGACGCGCACAGACCCCGACGCGGCGACAAGCGGCAACGCTGGGCGAGCGATGCTCTTGCCGAAGCTATCCGTCGAAGCGGAAGCGACGTCGAGGCTGAACCTGTTTGCGAATGCCGGCAATGGATTTCACTCGAATGACGCGCGCTCCAACGTGGCCTCGAATGGCGCTGGGTCGTTGGCGCGCGCTCTGGGTGCGGAGGTGGGGGTTCGGACAACGTATGTGCCTCGCACGCGCGTCGCGGCGGCGCTCTGGTATCTGCACCTCGACTCGGAGCTCGTATGGAGCGGCGATGCGGGGGGGACCGAACCCTCGGACGCAAGCCGGAGGCACGGTGTCGATCTCGAGGCGTCACACACTCCCGTCTCCTGGCTGAAGATCGACGCCACGCTGAGTGTTGCGCGCGCAACGCTTGTCGAGACCGCCGGCACCAGCAACGGCCTCGCGCTAGCGCCCCGCATCATGGGGCAGGGCGGCATCACGTTCATCGACGGCTCGCGGTTCGTGTCTCTTCGCGGGCGCGGCATCGGGGACCGACCGGGCAACGATGATGGCACGTTGACCGCGGACGGCTATCTGATCTTTGATCTCGTCACGGGGGCCAAGGTCGGCGATCTCGATCTCAACCTCACCGTCAACAACGTCCTCGATAGCGAATGGCGTGAGGCACAGTTCGCCGCCGAGTCGCGCGTGAGCCCGGCAGCGGAGATCGTCGAGCAGATGCACTACACCCCCGGTATTCCACTGACCGCGACCGTGACCGCCGGCTATACGTTCTGACCAGGTGGCGAAGGATCGGCGTGCAGCGTCATCGAAGGTTGGCGTACAGGCGAGCGAGCCGGTGTGGACACGCCGCTCGAAGAGAGTGTCTGGATCAACGTCCAGATGGCGAGCGCCCGCAGCGGTTTGTGCTGCGAACCGCCGTGCACTCACACATCCATTCAATGTGGACGACGCTGCTCGCAGGAATGACGTCGTGGAGTTCCTGCGCAGCCTGGCCGGCGACGAGCGAACAGGAGAACGACCGCGAACAGGAGCGGCGTGGAGGGTGCAAGGCCACCCGATGTCGTGCAGCCGCAGCCGGACGACTCACCCTCGGTGGGCGTCGTTCCACCATCGCCGCCGGTTCCCGCATCGTCGGAGGCCGCGGGTGGCTCGGACGGGCGATCCCGCCGACGATACATGACCTGGAACGGCCCTGTTCGTTTGTCGAGCCAGAGGGCATGCACGTACGCGTCTGTGAGCGACAGAAGCGGCGTCGATGCCACCGTGCCGATCGGTGTGGAAGCTTTCTCGTCCGGGAGCCACGTGACACCTTCGTCCACCGAGTGCGAGTAGTGGATCGCGAGTGTGCCGTTGCGGCTGTCATGCCACGCAAGGAACACGGACCGGCCATCGCCGATGATCGAACCGTGATCGGAGGAGCCGGGTGTGTTCGTGAGCTGCACCGGCGTGCCCCATGTCGCGCCGTTGTCGGGAGACCGGACCGCGTACATGTGCGGATTCGCGTCTGCCGTACCTTCTGCGGCGCGGTTGAAGTTCACGACGACGCTCGTGCTGCCCGCCGTGGCGATGTCATTGCGGCCCGCGAACGCGGCGCCTGAGTAGCTGACCGGCACCTGGGCGCCCCAGGTATCGCCACCGTCGAGCGAGCCGATGTAGAAGGTGTCGGGGCAGACCGTGAAGCTGAAGGACGGGCCCGCCATGCAGGGCGGATTCGTGCCGCGGTCGTCCCAGATCGTGACGTGCACGCCGCTACCGCGCGCCGCGACCTGCGGACGCTCGGCGCCGAACGTCCCCATCGAGTTTGCGATGACCTTCTCGGGATCCCATGTTGCGCCTCGGTCCTTCGAGCGCAGGTAGTACGTGTCCCATTCGGCATCGCGGTAATCCATCCACACGATGTGAAGCGCATTGTCGCTGTACGCGATCGAGATGCGGAAGGCGCCCTGCGCCGTGGTGAGCTGCTTCGGCGTGTCCCAGCTCGCGCCGTTGTCACCGGAATGGAGGAGGTAGATGTCGCCGACATCGCGCGTGCAGCACCAGTCGGTCAGGTTGCGCGTGTTCTTGAGGTAGATGGCCCAGACATCGTTGCCGTCGGCCACCATGGGATCGGTCAGGTGGATGACGCCCGAGTCGAGCGTCCGCTCGCTGGCCCACGTGCCGCCGTTGTCGGCCGAGCGGCGGTAGCGAATGTCGGTGTTGCCGTAGATGATGTGGACGTTGGTCCCGAATGTCGCGATGCCCTCACCAAAGATGTCGCCGCCGGTCGCCGTCAGTGGCGTCTCCGCGCTCCACTGCGCCGAGGCGACCGTTGGAACGAACATGAGTGCAAGGACGCACAGGGCCTGCCGTTCGAGCATTCCGCGATCATCGCTCAAATCGCGGCATCCCGGGCGCATCACCTCAAGGTGCACTGTTCGCGTGCTGGGTCTGCGATACTTCTCACATGCGAATTCTGCCTCTACTGGTGATCCTGCTCGTTTCTTGTGGCGGCGACGCGCCGAATGTCGGTGGTACATGCACGGCGATGGGTGGCTGCGACGAAGACCTGTCCTGCGACACGAGCGTCGTGGGCGGCTACTGCACGGCGGCTTGCACGACGTCGGGTTCAACGGATGAGTGTCCCGATGGCTCCGTCTGCGACACGGTCTCCGGCACGGCGATCACGTGCGTGAAGATCTGCAAGGCCGCCGAGGACTGTCGGTCTGACCTGGACTGCAATGGCGTCAGCGGAACGAACCTCAAAGCGTGCAAGCCGAAGACATGATGTACGATGCGAGAACTAGGAGGATACGTATGACTCGACTCATCATGATTTCGATTGCGCTGCTGTTCCAACTACGTCGTCACCATTAACACGGCCACGACTGGAACGACGTACGCGCCATCAGAACAAGGGACTCTGTACATCAACATCTCTGCGCTTGGTGCCGTCAGCGCCGGCACGTGAGAATTCCGTTCGAAGTGTTTTGTAAGCGCTGCGTGAACCCACGTGGCGCGTTCCCCGCGGGACCGTCGCACGGTCGCCGGTTCAGCGGGCTGGTGGGTTCGGTCGAAGCCGGCGGCGGCGGGACGGTGATCATGGACAGCGGGCGCGCGCTCAAGACCGCTAACTCCGGTTACCTGACGCGCCGCCTGGTCGATGTCTCGCAGGACACGATCATCAGCGAGTTCGACTGCGGTACCCGCCAGGGTGCCGAGATGATGCCGCTCATCGAGGGTGGCGAGATCATCGAGCGCCTCGGTGACCGAATCCTCGGTCGCGTCGTGCTCGAGGACGTCGTCGACCCGTACACCGGCGAAGTGCTGGTGGCGGCGAACGCCGATATCACCGAGGACGACGTCAAGATCATCGACAACGCCGGTATCGACCGCGTGAAGATCCGCTCGGTGCTCGCTTGCGAGACCCGCCGCGGAATCTGCTCGCTGTGCTACGGCCGTGACCTCGCTCGCGGCATCATGGTCAACATCGGTGAAGCGGTCGGCGTCATTGCCGCCCAGTCCATCGGTGAGCCGGGTACGCAGCTCACGATGCGGACGTTCCACATCGGTGGCGTTGGTCAGATTCGCACCGAGCAGTCGTCGCTCGAGGCGCGCAACGACGGCACGGTCAAGCTCAACAGCGTCACGCTGGTCAAGCGCAAGGATCACTCGGTGGTGATGAACCGCCAGGGCGAGATGGTCCTCGTCGACGAGATCGGCCGCGAGCGTGAGCGCTACGGTCTGCAGTACGGCGCACGCCTCATGGTCGAGGACGGTCAGCGCGTCAAGGGTGGTCAGCTCCTCGCAGAGTGGGACCCCTTTGCGATGCCGATCGTGACAGAGGCCGGTGGCTACGTGAAGTAAGGAGACATCGTCGACGGCGTCACGATGCAGGACTCGCTCGACGAGGTCACGGGCCTCTCGCGCAAGACCATCACCGAGTCCAAGGACGCGGACAGCCGTCCGCGTATCACGCTGAAGGATGCTGACGGCAACACCGTCAAGGTCATCGGCGGCGGCATCAGCGGTGGCGACGCGGAAGCGCGTTACTTCCTGCCGGTCGGCTCGAACATCCTCGTCAACGACGGTGATTTCCTCGAGGCCGGCGACGTGATCGCCAAGATCACGCGCGAGACCACGAAGACCAAGGACATCACCGGCGGTCTGCCGCGTGTTGCCGAGCTGTTCGAAGCGCGCAAGCCGAAGGATCACGCAGTCATCTGCGAGATCGACGGTGTCGTGCACTTCGGCAAGGACACCAAGGGCAAGCGCAAAGTGCTCGTGGTTCCCGAGGTCGGCGATCCGGCGGAGTACCTCATCCCCAAGGGCAAGCACCTCTCGGTTCGCGAAGGCGACCGCGTGCGTGCAGGCGAGGCCCTGATGGACGGCCCGGCGAACCCGCACGATATCCTCAAGGTCCTCGGTGAGCGCGCGCTCGCCAAGTACCTGGTCGACGAGATCCAGGAGGTCTACCGCCTCCAGGGCGTGCGCATCAACGACAAGCACATCGAGGTGATCGTTCGCCAGATGCTGCGTCGCGTGTCGGTCTCCGACACGGGTGACACGAACTTCCTCATCGACGAGCACGTCGAGAAGCACATCTTCGAGGAAGAGAACGAGCGCGTGATCGTCGCTGGTGGTCAGCCGGCCAAGGGCGACCCGCTGCTGCTCGGTATCACCAAGGCGTCGCTCTCCACC
>JBBSJG010000103.1:0-11811 GCA_038257485.1 Longimicrobiales bacterium
ACGCATGTCGGGCTCGTGGCCGCGCTGCTGCTCGGGCTCGCGGCGTTCCTCCGTATCGGCGGCAACGCTGGTCGTATCGGTGCGACGGTGGGTGTCGTCGCGTACGTGGCATTTCTGGGTTCGCCCGCGGCGGCGGCGAGGTCTGCGATCCAGGTCACGGTTCTGCTGGCCGGGCGAGTCCTGCAACGGCCGTCCGATCCGTACTCGGTGCTTGCGGCGGCCGCGCTCGGCCTGGTCGTGTGGCAGCCGCTCAACCTGCTGGACGCCGGGTTCCAGCTGTCGTTCGCCGGCGTTGTGGGGCTCATCGCATACCGACGCATGGTCGCGGAGCGGTTGCCTCGCCGGATGCCGGCGTGGCTGCGGGACGGCATTGCCGCGAGTATCGCGGCGAGTGGGGTGACGATCCCGATCGCGGCCATGCATTTCGGGACGGTCGCCCCGATCGGCATCCCCGCGAGTATCGTCGCGGTGCCACTGGTCGGTCTGGCGCTCCCGGCAGTGACATTGGTCCTGATCGTCGGAACGGTGTCGATGCCCGCTGCGACCTTCCTTGGCGCGGGGACGGATGTGCTGCTCGGTCTCGTCGACGGCGTCGCGGACATCGCGATGCGCACACCGGGCGGGCACTCGCCGCTGTCGTGGTCGAGCCTGATGTCGATGCTGGCGGTAGCTGCTGCGGTGATCGTCTGGTCGGGCTGGCAGCGAGACCACGAGGCTTCGCGTGTCCGCCGTCGCATACCCGTTCCGTATGCAGAGGCTGGCGAGCGCGGCGTGCGTGCGCGGGTGCCGCGGCTGGCGGCTGTTGCGGCTGCGGCGTGGGCGATGTTCACATGGACGCCGCAGTTGCGCGGGCTGTACGCGGGTCCCGTGGAGATCCATGCGATCGACGTGGGGCAGGGTGATGCGCTCGCGATCCGGACGCCGCACGGCCGGTGGGTGCTGGTCGATGCGGGGGCGAAGTCTCCGCGTTTCGATGCCGGCAAGGCGAGGGTGGTGCCGTACCTGTTCGCGCACGGGGCGAGGCGGCTCGATGCGATTGTGATCACGCACCCCGATGCGGATCACATCGGCGGCGTGCCCGCGGTGCTGTCGCTGATGGGTGCGCAGGCGGTGATCGATCCCGGCACGGCGGCGGGCAAGCCGCTCTACCTGCAGACGATGGCGGTCGCCGATTCGGGCGGTGTCACGTGGTTCAAGGCGAGGGATGGCAGGCACCTCGACATCGATGGTGTGCGGTTCGACTTCCTCTTCCCCGCGTCCGATTCGCTTGACGGTACTGGCGACCCGAACGATTTTAGCGTCGCGTTCAGACTGACGTACGGCCGTTTTGCCGCACTGTTCATGGGTGATGCGCCCGTGTCGACGGAAGACTACATCGTGGAGCGGTACGGGTCACGGCTCGCGTCGGCGGTGCTGAAGGTTGGTCATCACGGCAGTTATACGTCGACATCGGAAGCGCTGCTGGCGACGGTACGCCCCGAGGTCGCGCTGTTGTCGCTGGGGCGGGACAACCGGTACGGCCATCCGAATCCGGGGGTTATGGCCAGGCTCGCGCGGCACCGGGTCCGGATACTGCGCACCGACCAGCAGGGCGCCCTCCTGGTGCGAGGCCGCCGCGACGGACGTTATACCGTGGCCACGCAGCGATGAGGCGATGAAGCGACTGATCAGGGCCGTATCGGGCGACGTATTGCATTCGCCGGTGGAGCTGCCGCCGGGTGTCCACCTGATGCAGGGGCGGTTGATCCCCTGGATCGGTGGTATGTTCACGGGCAGCCGCCGTCCCGCAGCGGCCGTGACGGTTGGGGACACGATCGTGGTGCATCCGGATGCTGCACTGAGTCGTGGGCTGGTGCGTCACGAGCTGGAGCATGTGCGGCAGTGGCGTGACGAGGGATGGTTGTTTCCAATGCGGTACGCGTGGCGGTATGTGCGACATGGCTATCGCGCGAACCCGTACGAGGTCGCCGCGCGGGCGGCTGAACAAGAACCGAAATAAAGCGCGTATGCGCGATCCATTCGCAGCAGGAGTCCTACATGGGTCAGCCGATCGTCACCATCGAACGGCACATCATCGATCAGCAGCGCCACTTTCCGGAAGCGACCGGATCGTTCAGCGGCATCCTTTACGACCTCGCATTCGCAGCGAAGATCATCGCGCGTGAGGTCACGAAGGCCGGCCTGGTCGACATCCTGGGCGGCACGGACGAGCGCAATATCCACGGCGAGGAAGTGCAGAAGCTGGACGCGTGGGCGCACGAGGTGATCTTCAAGGCGTTCGATCATTCGGGTCACCTCGCTTGTATGGCGAGCGAGGAAGCCGAAGAGATGATCCCGATCCCGGAGAAGTTTCCGACGGGTGACTATGTGCTGCTGTACGACCCGCTCGACGGTTCATCCAACATCGATGCGAATGTGTCGATCGGCACCATCTTCTCGATCCATCGCCGTGTCTCCACCGGCGAACGCGGTGTGCTCGCCGACTGCCTGCAGCCGGGCTTCAAGCAGGTCGCGGCCGGGTACGTCGTCTACGGGTCGTCTACCATGCTCGTGTATTCCACCGGACATGGCGTGTATGGTTTCACGCTCGACCCGTCGATCGGCGAGTTCCTGCTGTCCCACCCCGACATCCGCATCCCGGACCACGGCAGGCGCATCTACAGTGTGAACGAGGGGAATTACGGCTGCTGGACCAAGGGCCAGCGCGCGTACGTGGACTATCTGAAGGGGGCGTCCGGCGACATCGACAAGGTGTTCTCGGCGAGGTACATCGGCTCACTGGTCGCCGACTTCCATCGCAACCTGCTGTACGGCGGCGTCTTCATGTATCCCGCGGACAACATGCACGCCGCGGGCAAGCTGCGTCTGTTGTACGAGGCCGCGCCGCTCGCGTTCATTGCCGAGCAGGCGGGTGGTTGCGCGTCTGACGGCACACGCAACATCCTCGAGATCCAGCCTACTGAACTGCACCAGCGCACCGCCCTCTATATCGGTGACAAGCGCTGGGTCAAAATGGCCGAGGATTTCCTCGCGAAGGACTAGTTTCCTAGGTTGTCGCGGTTGAGCCTGCCACGCAGTTCATGTTTGCGTTCTTCTCGGTGGTTACCGTGTACGTTCCCGTCCGCGTCACGCGGATCGTGATGGTGCCGTGGACGTTCGTGCAGTACGTGACGTTCTCGGGCTGACCCAGGAGCCGGTTCAACGCATTGATGCGCGGGTGCGATGTCCCGTTCGCAGAGATGATCGACACGTTGGGCGACGTATGATCAATCCACGTCGCCGTTCCGTTGAAGCCGTTGTCGAAGATGGCGTTGTTCGCGCCGTGATGACCCACCTTGAGAACCGAGAGGTCGCGGCTCAGGTCCGCGAACTGCGTTCGCCACCTCGCCGTCGCAAGAACCTCGCTGTCTCCCGTGAAGAACATGTCGAAGCTGCCCATCGACAGGTGTGCACCCACCGAGCCCTCGTTCAACTCGTCACCATCGCTCGTATTCGTGTTGATCCAGGTCTGCAGGGGCGGCAGGATCCGGAGCATGGACGGCTGCGACGCGTAGCCGAGCGGATATTCGCGCTGCGTGGTGACCTTGATGACGCTGTCCGCGGATACGGCAGCCTGTGCGAGCGTGCTCGTGTACGTCGACAGCGTACGGATCTGGCCGCTGTAGATGAACCGCTTCACATCCTGTGTGGTCAGGACCGAGGACATGCCGCCGAAATGGTCGGTATGGGCGTGGGTCAGGACCATCATGGCCAGGGAATCGACACGCAGCGCGGTCAGGCGGCTCGCCACGAAGGCGTTGCTGTTGGTGGTGAGGCCGGGACCGGCGTCGATGAGGGCGTGCATCATGCCGGCCGCGCTCGAGTCGGTGACCAGGATCGCGTCACCGGGGGCATCCTGGCTCCGGGTGCCCAGGTCGATCATGCGGATGATCAGCATCCCGCCGGTGGCGCCCTGGATCGTGAAGGTCACGGTTTTCGTGGTTGCGACGCCATCCACACGTGCGGTTACCACCAGGATATGGGTGCCGGGTGCCTGAACCGTGGCGCCCGAGGTGACGGGCTGGCCATTCAGGGTCGCGGAATACGAGCCCTTGTCGGAGGCGAATGTCAGCGTCACCGCGCCAGGGTAGGACACCCCGTCCGCTACGCCCGCAACAGAAATTACTGGCGGATCCACGATACCGGTCGACCCCTTGTCGGAGCCGCACGCGGCGAATGTGAGGAGGGCGAGGAAAAGGGCGGTCCGGCGGGCGGAACGGGAAAGCTGCAACGGCATCGCTTGTCAACTCCTGAACACCATCATGTCACACGTGCGTGATAATAAAGGTCAACCCGATTGGCCCTGTATATCAAGGGTTGACACTGACTCCGCAGGGGGCTTAAGGTTCGCCGCTGGATACCGTCCCGGGCCGACGGAAAAACAGGTCCATCCCCAAGAACTACCGCAGCAGGAGCTTTCATGCTTCGACGTACTATACTGGCCGGCATGCTGCTGGCCCCTCTTATCCTGTCCGCATGCGACGACAAGGACTCGACCGGCCCCGAGGGCACGGCCGGTACAGTCACAGTCCGCGCCTACGTCGACAGCGATGGCTCCGGCACATTCACGACGGGGGACACCCCGATCAGTGGCGGCATCGTAACGCTCACCAACAATGAGGACAACGCGACACTGGTTCCTGCGACGACGAACGCGCAGGGCATTGCCACGTTCGCCGCCGTGATGCCAGGTGCATACACGACGTCGTTGTCCGGCAACGCACCGCAGGGCGCCGTGCTCTCGAGCGCGACGACGCCCACGGTCGTGGTGCCGTTCCGCGGCGGCGAGATCTCGAGCGAGTTCCGCTTCGTGTTCAATCCGGGCACGATCAGCGGCCAGCTCTACCGCGACAACAACGCGAACAACGTGTTCGACGCGGGTGACACGCCGGCGCCGGGTCAGACGGTCTCGCTCTTTCGCGGTACGGATACGACCGCTACAGGGCTCGTAGGCACCGTGACCACGGACAATGCCGGCGTCTTCACATTCTCGACGCTGCGTCCGGGTCAGTATACGGTCAAGATCAGCGCGATTCCGACGATCCAGATCGTTGGCGGCGCGTCACAGACCGTGACGGTCGGCGCGAATTCGACGTTCGCGTTCCCGGTGAAGTTCACGGGCAGTTTGATTGGTACGATTGCTGAGGCACGTGCGGCGGCGCCGGGCAGCATCGCGGCGATTGAAGGTGTCGTCACTGTTGGCAGCGGCTCGTTCAACGCGCGCAGCATCTACGTACAGGACGCGACGGGCGGAATCAACGTGTTCGCGGTCGATACATCGGTTGTGCGACCGAGGGTTGGTGACAGGGTTCGCGTAATCGGTACGGTCGGCGCCAACGCGCAGGATATTCAGCTGAGCGCCCCGACGGGTAGTAATGTGACCGTAACAATTCTCGGCACGGGCCCGGTTCCGACGCCGCGCGTAGTCACGGGTGCGCAGATCAATGCCTTCCAGTTCCAGGGCGAGCTTGGAACGATCAACCGCGTTCGCGTGGTCTCGATTGGTGGCGGCACCAGCACCAGCTTCAGTGTCGTGGTTGCGGACGGGACTGGTACAGAGTTCGTGCTCCGGATCAATGGCGGGACGCTCATCACGCGCGCCGACTTCGTCGTCGGTTCGTTCTATGACATCACCGGGGTACTCAACCGGTTCAACACGACGGCGCAGCTGGCTCCGCGTTCGATCGCGGATGTGGTGCAGGCTGCTTCGTCGATCACGATTGCGGCCGCTCGCCAGAAGGTCGATGGCGATACTGTCCTGATCGAGGGTGTGGTCACCGCGCCTGTCGGTGTGTTCTCGACAAGCACGACAGGCAACCAGTTCAATATCCAGGACAAGACGGGTGGTATCCTGATTCTGGATACGCCGCTCGCGGGCGGCCCGGCGCTTGGTGACTCGGTTCGCGTCCGAGGTGTCATCCGTTTGTCGGGTGGGGAATTGCTGCTCCGCGCTCCGTTAACGATCACCAAGCTCGGGACAGGAACTGTTCCTGCGCCGGTGTTGATCTCCGGTGCATATGCAGCAGCGAGCACGGCAGCGGACCCGCTGCAGGGCTCTCTGGTGCGCGCCAACAACCTCAAGGTCACTGCAGTGAGCGGCACCGCGACGTCGACCTCATACAATGTGACAGTGCAGGAGCCGGCGGGTGCAAGCTTCGCAATTCGAGTAGGTTCCGCGGCTACAGGCATCCCGCAAACATTCTGGCAGGTCGGGACCTCGTACGACGTCACCGGTACGCTGGCGCAGTTCAACGGCGCACAGATCAAGGTCCGCAGTCAGGCTGATGTCATGGTGAGTACAAGCCCGGCCGGCGTTACATCGATCGCGGCGGCGAAAGCGCGCAACGTTGGTGACACGGTTGTCGTGGAGGGTGTCGTAACGTCGGGTAAGCCCGGTCTGACGGGTGGTGCAATTTACGTTCAGGATGGCACGGGGGGCACGCAGGTGTTCCAGAGCGGCGGTCTTCCAACGGATTTTGCCGTCGGCGACCTGGTCCGGGTCCGCGGCCTTGTAGCACTCAACCAAGGCGAGAAGCACATCGCAAGGTTCAGTACGACAGTGCCAGTAGAAGTCACAAAGATCGGGACGGGCGCCGTCCCTGCCCCAAGAGTGGTAACCGGTGCTGAGCTGTTGAGCAGGACCTTTGAGGGCATGCTCGTGAGGGTGAACGACCTCACTGTCACTGCGATCAGCACGCCGAGTTCGAGCGGGGCCTACAACGTCGATTTCACAGCACCAGATGGCTCGGTGATTCGCAGCCGGGTAGAGTCCCCGGCCGGGTCTGTAATTCCGACATCGACATTTACCGTCGGTTCCAGGTACGACGTTATCGGTATTGCAGCGGCGTTTGCCAGCATTGAGCAGATCAAGCCGCGCACGACCGCCGACATTATTGCACGATGATGAAACTCAAGCACGGAAGCGAAGGCAACGTGACTGGATATTCTGGAAAGGGAAGCGGCATGCGCAGAGTGGCGATGCGGTATCTCCTGTTGGCAGGCATTGTGGGCATGGCAGCCGCCTGCTCCGATGACCCGGAGCCGGGGTTCGCGGTCGAGGGGACGGGGTCGCTCGAAGGCCTCCTGTTTTTCGACGCGGACAAGAACGGTTCATTCGATCCGTCGGCGGGCGACCGCCCCCTGCCCAACGTGAGGGTCAACGTCCTCGCGCGCGGCACGCAGGCGACGCTCGCGAACGGATCAGGGCAGACGGATGCGAACGGTCGGTTCGTCCTTTCGGGGATCGCGCCCGGCTCGCACAGCCTGGTCATCGACACCGCATCGGCCGGCGGCGTGAAGTTCTGCCTGAACCCGCTGCCTGTCAGCGTGTTCATCAGCGAGCGCCAGTTCCTGAACGTCAGCGGACGGCAGGCCTGCATCGTCACGATTGCAGCAGCCGAACAGCTGCGCAATCAGACCGTCGTCATCCAGGGCATCATCACCTCGAAGCCCGATGACGTGCAGGCGAGCTACACCTATATCCAGGACGAGACGGGCGGCATCCGCATCTTCAGCAGCGCCCTGTCAGGCAAGGGACTCGCGATCGGCGATCGCATTGAAGTCACCGGCGTCATCTCCGACTTCAGTGCCGACCTGCAGATCAGCGGAACTGTGACACTCGGGACAGTGCAGAAGGCAGTCACGATCGTGCCGCCGAAGGCGATTACTACGGGCGCGCTGAAGGCACTCAGCGGCAACCCGAGTGCACCGGACCTGGGCATTCTGGTCGCGCTCAAGAAGGCACGTTTTGAAACCGCCTTCGGTGGTGGTGGCATCAATGGCCGCAATGCGCTGATCGACGACGGCACGGGCCGCATCCAGATCCGGTTCGCCACGGCGACGTTCCCGGCCGCATCGACCGCGGACGCGCAGACACAGCTGAACGCGCTCTACCCGATCGGCAAGTGCTATGACATCATCGGTGTCACGGGCGCATTCAACACAGACATCCAGATCTTCCCGCGCACGCTGGCAGACATCAAGGAGGTCCCGTGCAGCTGACCGCACTCCTCCGCACCAATCTCAAGAGGATGACAACGATGACGTTTGCCTCCGCGCGAACCTATTTCGGAATCGCACTCGCGGTGCTGGTCTTCGCGGGCGACGCCTCCGCCCAGAACGCGACGACAACCGGCCAGATCCGTGGCCGTGTGTCCGATCCGTCGGGTGCGCCCGTCGCCAGTGCAGGCATCATCGCCCGCAACACACAGACAGGTCTCGAGCGCAGTGCCCTGACCGACAACCAGGGCACGTACTCGATCCGCCTGCTCCCGCCGGGTACCTACTCCGTGCGCACCTCGATGCTGGGCTACGCGCAGCAGACCATCCCGTCGGTTACAGTCGCAATCGGAACGACGGGTACGGCAAACTTCCAGTTGACCGTACAGGCAGTCGACATGGGCTCCGTCGAGAGCACAGTCGGCCGCCCGCCCGTCAACGTGACGAGCGCCGCGGTCATCCAGGGCGTCTCGCAGCAGGAGATCGACAAGCTGCCCGTGCTCGGCCGCAACTTCACGGACTTCATCAGCCTGTCAGGCCTCGTGACACCGGACCCCGGCGTCACGACCGGTGGTCAGTTCTCCATCGCGGGCCAGCGTTCGTCACAGACGAACATCCAGATCGACGGTGTGGACGCGAACAACTCGTTCTTCGGTGAGAACCGCGGCGGCTCGCGTATCCCGTTCGTCTTCTCGCTTGAGTCGATCCAGGAATTCCAGGTCGTCACGAACGGGTATGACGTCGAGTACGGCAACTACTCCGGTGGTGTCGTCAACGTGCTCACGCGCGGCGGTACCAACACACAGAAGGGTTCCGCGTACATCAACTACCGTGGCGATGCGCTCACCGGTAAGGGATTCCGCGACACTCTGAATGTGAGCGACTACGAGGTCAGCCAGTTCGCCGGCAGCCTCGCCGGACCGATCAAACGCGACAAGGCGTTCTACCTGTTCTCGATCGATGGACAGCGCCGCCGCGAGCCGCAGATCCCGACGCAGCTCGCCAACTACCTGCCGGGCGGTGCGCGTGAGAACGCTGCCGTCGCCACGGAGGTGCAGAGCTTCTTCGCGATCCTCGACAGCGTGTACGGCCAGGAGAACTCCGCAGCGGGCTACCAGCCGTTCCAGACCACCAATGACGCCGTCTCGATTTTTGGCCGCATCGACTGGAACCTGAACGACAAGCACCGCGTGTCGTTCCGCCACAATTTTTCGAACTACAACAACGACAACGAGTGGGACGACAACTTCGACTTCCAGTTCGGGTCGTCACGCGCTGAGAAGCTGCAGAGCCATTCGAACTCGTTCGTGACCGAGCTCACGTCGGTCCTGAATGCGAACACATTCAACGTGTTCCGGTTCCAGTACTCGAACGAGGACCGTCCGCGCAACGGCAAGAACATCCGTCCGGCACTGGTGCTTGCCCTGTCGAATGGTGACGCAATCGGCTTTGGCGGCACGTTCGTCGGGTTCAACAACAACCTCGAGGAACGCAAGCTCCAGTTCGTCAACAACTTCTCCAAGGTGTTCGACGAGCACACCATCAAGACGGGCGCGAACGCGCTGTTCACGCGCAATCACAATACGTTCCTCGGCCCGGTCTCCGGTCGTTGCGGCCGTGGCAGCCAGGGCGCAGGCATCTTCTGCTTCAACAGCGTGGCATCGTTCGCCGCCGGCACACCGACGTCCTATCAGTTCAACGTCCTGCAGGGCGGCGAGGGTCTCGTCCCGGATGCGGAGTTCAACGTTGGTGAGATCGGCTTGTACATCCAGGACGAATGGCGGGCATCGCCAAAGCTGACACTGACCGCAGGCGTCCGTCACGATCGTCAGAAGTTCGGTGATGCACCGGGCCGCCTGGTCGATGTCGAGCGGGCATTCGGATTCCAGACGGCAACGGCGCCAGTCGACAACAACAACATTTCGCCACGTCTCTCGGTTGCGTACGACATGGGTGGCGAAGGCCGCGGCGTGATCCGCGCGGGCGCAGGCTACTTCTTCGGTCGAGTGCCGTACGTCCTCGGCGGCAACGTGCTCAGCAGTCAGAACCCGATCTTCAATCTGACCTGCACGGGCAACATTCTCCGGAATGACCCGACCGCTCCGCCGTCGCCGCTCGGCTACCCGGAATGGTCGACCGAGGGTGATGATAATCCGACGTCATGCCGCAGTGCAGGCGGATTCTCGGGCGTGCCGTCCTACACGGTATGGTCGCCCGAATTCGAGTATCCCGAGACGTTCAAGGCGAACCTCGGCTTCGAGCGCCTGTTCGCGTCGGACCGTCTCAAGGTCGCGACCGACCTCATCTACTCGAACAGCACGAACCTCTACACGGTCCGCAATCTCAACCTGCGGGAAGCACAGTTCACGCTGGACAACGAGGGCGGACGCCGGGTATTCACGCCGTCGGCTCAGTTCGATCCGGCAAACGCGAATACCCTGGGCTCGCGTGTCTTCCAGGACTTCGGCGATGTCTTCGTAAACTACACGGACGGCCGCGCGCAGGCGCTCGTCGGCACGATCGAGACGAACTACAACGTGACCCAGCGTACGTCGCTCCGCGCGTCGTATACGTTCACACGGGCCTACGACAACTCGTCCTACTCGTGCTGCACAGCCAGCAGCGGGTTCTCGAGTGCCGAGATCGGTGCATTCGGCCCGAACGACGTCGGCGGTGCCGGCGATGACGACAAGGCCTGGGGACCGAGCAACTTCTCGCGTGATCACACCGGCGTCCTGTCGGGCTTCACTGAGCTGCCGTTCGGCATTAGCTTCTCCGCGATCTGGCGTATCCAGAGCGGTCGTCACTTCACGCCGGAAGTCAGCGGCGACATCAATGGCGATGGCGTGCGCTTCAACGACCGGCCGTTCATCTTCGCAGCGGCAGAGCTGCCGCTCGCGGCGACGACCACGGCAGACGCTGCAACGGCGATCCGCGCGGACTATCAGGCGTTGCTCGATGGCAACAAGTGCCTCGCGGAAGCGGTCGGCACGATCGTCAAGCGCAACACCTGCACGACGCCGACGCGGAACCAGCTCGACTTCCGCATGACGAAGAATTTCTCGACCATCCGTTCGCAGCGGGCGGAGATCCAGGTCGACGTGTTCAACGTCCTCAACGGCGTTGGCCGCCTGTTCTGCGACAAGGACGAGTACAATGCTGCGATCCGCGCGGGCTCCGACCTGCCGGGCGCATGCGGTCTCGGCCGCTTCACCACGGTCAGCGGTTCGAACCGCAACGTGTATGCGACGAACGGCTTCTCGAACGGCCGCATCAACTACACGACACTGTCGTCGTTCGGCCGTGAGACGGTCATCGGGTCCAACCTGCAGCTGCAGTTCCAGGCGCAGCTTGCACTGCGGTACTTCTTCTAGGCAGATCCATTCTTCCGGGCAGCAGGGAGAGCCACCGCCGCAAGGCGGTGGCTCTTTGCTTGCCGCATTCCCCACGATCCTGTACCGTGGTCGTCACGAATCATCTTTTTACTTGCCTGCGCGTCGTTCGGGACGCAAATTCCTGACTCACAAATGATCGCGTTTCGCCGTGCGGCCAGTCCGCGCGGCACCCTTGCCCGCCCACCCAGAAAATAATGGAGATCGCCCCATGCACCTTCGTCCTGCGATGAGTAGGGTCGGAATACGACTGTTCGCATCCATTTTCGTCGTGGCAGCGGGGGCCTCACAGCTCTCCGCCCAGGGTGTCACAACGTCCGCGGTCGGCGGCACGGTGACGGCTTCGGATGCCCAGGGCATTGTGAGTGCGAGGGTGATGGTC
>JBBSJG010000104.1:0-11724 GCA_038257485.1 Longimicrobiales bacterium
CCGCTGCTTCTCGGGTGTTGTGGATGCTGCATTGGCGAGACCCGCGATGCCGATGCGGATGTAAGTGCGACGTGGAACCGGGTCCCGACGCTCAGAGCGTCGTCGGACCCGGTCCACGGGACGAACCGAAGACCTCCGGGCAACCCTCGGGGCCTGGAACGCGCTCCAGGGGTTGTCTTTTGAGAGGAATCGACAAATGCGGATACTCCGCCTGCTTGCCCTGATCGTCATCGTACCCATTCCGCTGAGCGCACAGACGCCCTCATCGCTTCCGTCCCAGGAGGCTCTTATCGCACGACTGTCCGCGTTCACAGACAGCCTCGTCAAGGCCGACCAGTTCTCCGGCGTCGTCGCGCTCGTCAAGGATGGCAGACACAGTTCGACCTCGGCTCCATCAACAAGATTTTCACCAGCACAGCAATCCGTCAGCTGACGGCCGCCGGGAAGATCAGTCTCGATTCGACGTTGTCGCACTACCTGCCTGACTATCCGAATCGCAGCGTCGCGCGGCAGGTCACGGTAAAGCAGCTCGTGGGCATGAGGGCGGGCCTCGGCGGCGACATCTTCGGAACTCCGGCTTCCGGAAAGAAATCCGACCTGCGCAGGCTGTCGGATTTCCTTCCGCTCTTTGCGAATGAGCCACTCGCCTTCACACCCGGCAGCAAGACGCAGTACTGCAATGCCTGCTTCGTTGTGCTCGGGTTGATCATCGAAAGCGTGTCCGGTCAGAGCTACTACGATTACGTGCAGACCCACATCTATGATCCCGCGGGGATGGCGAACACGTCACACATCCGGTCCGACGCTCTGCCGGCATCGGCCGCGATCGGGTATACACGCGGCGACGATGGAACGCAGCCACTCGCACCGAACACGAGCGATCTGCCCGGCATCGGCAGCTCGGCGGGCGGCGGCTATTCGACTGCGGGTGACCTCATGAAATTTCTTGCGGCGCTGCGCGCGAAGCAGATTCCCGGCGGTCCGGCTGCGGACGGCGTTGGAATCGCGGGCGGCGCACCCGGAATGAACGGCGTGATGGCAGGTGGCCTCGGCAGTGCGTACGACCTCGTCGTGCTGGCGAACATGGACCCGCCCGCCGCGGAGCGCATCGCCCGCATGATGCGCGAACTGCTCGACGGGCCGATGCCCATGTAGGCGGCGCGAATGGCCGGTTGCCTTGATCTGCGCGTACGCCGGGAACTTGATCGTGACCGTATAGCAGAACGGAAGGGCTCCGACGAAAGTGCAGGTCGCGCCTGGCTGCCCGGCTGCGTTTTGGGTCACGATATACGGCGGCAGCACGTTCGCGGACAACGCACCGGTGTGGTCCAACGATCAAGGCGGTACAGGTCGGATCGCTGCTGCGCGCGAGCGGGTGACGCGTTTGATCCGAGCGCGAGCAAACGTCAAGACGCCTATTGTGCTGCGGATGGCCAAGCGGCGGATCATATGCCCAGAGTACGACGCAGTGCGGCGGCCGCAGTCCGGGTGAATGACCAGGGCGGCCGGTCTGGCAGGCTCGTTCACTCGTCGCCATCCGTCGTGTTGCTCTTCTTCTTCGCTTCCGCAACCATGCGTGCGACATCCGCAAGCAGCTTCTGCGCATCGTACACGATGCCGTCCTTGATCGTGTACTTCACACCGCCGACACGTACGACTTCACCCTTGTCGTTCAACTTCACAGTGCCCGTACCGTAGAGCACCTTCAGATTGTGTATCGGGTTCTCCGGCACGATCACGAGGTCCGCGAGGTTGCCGACCTTGATGGTTCCGAAGTCAGGCTTCTGTCCTTTCGGCGCCATCAATGTTTCCGCACCACACTGCGTAGCCGCACGGATGACTTCCAACGGATGGAACCCTGCTTCCTGGAACAACTCCAGTTCGCGAATGTAGTCGAAGCCATACAGCTTGTAGATGAAGCCGCTGTCCGACCCGGTGCACACCTTGCCGCCGCGGTTCTTGTATTCGTTCAGGAATGTCATCCATAGCCTGAAATTTTCCTTCCACTCGATCTCATCGCGCGTGGTCCAGTCGAACCAATACGATCCATGGCTCGTGCGGCTGGGCTGGTAGAACTGGTTGAGCGATGGCAGTGTGTACTTGTCATGCCATTCGGCTTCGCGCGCGCGCATCACATCGCGGTTCGCCTCGTAGATGGTGAGGGTCGGGTCCATGACGAAGCCAAGCTTGATCAGCTCGTCCATCACGGCGTTCCACTTGTCGCTGTTGGGCGAGGCGGCCTGCTTCCACAGGCGACCGGCTGCGCCGAAGCGATGATACTCGTCGTTGTAGTTGTAATCGAGCGGATAATCCTGAATCGTGCGATTGGTGAACAGCGATTCCGGCAGTCCGTACCAGTGCTCGAGCGAGCCCAGTCCCAGTCGCGCGGCATCGAGCGCATTCATGCTCGCTACACCGGTCTGCGCGAGATGCGCCTGCGATCCGAGACCCAGCTTCTTCGCTTCGTCCAGCAGCGCCTTCATGATGTCCGGCTCGTGCGAGCCGAGCTTGAAACCATCGACGCCCTTCTGCTTCGCCCACTGCACGAATGCGCGCGCCTTCTCGGGTGAATCGACCGCGCCATTCGGCCAGCCAGCGCCGGGCCGGATGTATGTGAACATGCGCGGTGCAGTGATCTCGTTCTTCACGCTGCGTTCGCGCGACATCAACGTCCAGTCCACGCCGTTCCCGCTGCCCGGATCCCGCACAGTCGTGACGCCATGTGCGAGCCACAGCTTGTAGACGTACTCCGCAGGTGTGCCCTGCTGCGCGCCGCCCGTGTGTCCGTGCAGGTCAACGAAGCCGGGCATCACGTACATGCCCTGCGCATCAATCGCATACTCCGCATCGGTCGGCGGCGTGCGCGATCGCGCGAGGCCGGGCGTGCCAGCGCTACGGATCTGACGGATGCGGTTGCCTTCGATGACGATGTCGACCGGACCCTGCATCGGCGCGCCGGTGCCATCGATCAGGTTCACGCCCATGATGACCATGCGCTTGAACGGTCCCTCGCCTTCACCGGCCGGCCGGTTCGGCGCTTCGGCCACCCCCTGCGCGAATGCCGGCTGTGTGATGGCGAGCGCTGCGACCGTCACCAATAGAATCGGGACTCTGGCTGTCATGGGCATGGACGGCTCCTTGCGTCGAGGATCCGCCAAGTTCCCTGCGGGCCGACCGGGATGCAAGGGCCTATCAGGGCGCGATGGTGGACACCCCCGTCTAGTCCTTCTCGAGCGCCCTGACGCTGACGTACTCGGACTGGTCGACAAAGCGGTTGATGGTCACGAGCGCGTCCTCCGGCCTCAGCGTGCTGCCGGGCGGCAGTGCCTTCCTGACAAAACGCTCGAGCTCAGCCCGGATAATCATGAATTCGCGCCGAACCGCGAATTCCGTCCATCCCAGCCGCGCGCGCTGTGTGCCGTGCCGTTCGGAGATCAGGCGCTGGATCTCCTTCGTATCGGACAGCAGGGCCGAGGGCCGGCCCGCGGACTCCTCCACGATGATCAACGCGCCGGCCACATCCGCCAGGAACGTGGCAAGGTGATCCGCGACCTGGGAGGTACGCAGACCGGCCGCCATGGTCAGTTGCGGATCCGATCTGATGCGGCTCACGACGGTCGCCAGGAGCGTGTCCAGATCGGCCAGAATGGCGGATGCCACCTCGCTGAGTCCTTCGACCGGCACGCTCTCATCACCGTCGCGCGAGTGTTGCCGTGCGTCCGCAGAGTCCGCCTCTTCCACGCTCGCCGACGAGAGGGGCGTGTGCGCTTCGTCCCCCTTCACGTGGGCGGGGAGCCAGAGTGAAAATGTGGAGCCCGTGCCGACCTCGCTGCGTACGGTCAGATCGCCCCCCATCGCACGCGCCAGGCGCTGGGAGATGGTGAGACCAAGGCCGCTCCCCTCCTGCGCACGCGTGAGCCCGCTGTCCTCCTGAACGAATGGTTCGAAGATGGCGGCCAGCATGTCAGGCGCGATGCCCGTGCCGGTGTCCGCGACGCTGAGGCACAGCACCGTCCCTCGCGGCCGAAGTCTCGCGCTCGCGTCCGGCGCGCTCGCGTCCGGCGCGGTCGTGACACGCGCGGCGATCGTGATCGCGCCGCCCGCTGGCGTACATTTGATCGCATTGGACAACAGGTTCACCAGGATCTGCCGAACCCGCTCGTCGTCGCCCATGTACGAAGGCAGGTCGCCATCAGCAGGCGTGAAGACCAGGTCCACGCCCTTGGCGGCCGCCTGCGGTTCGACAAGCGCGATCGCAGGGGCGATCGCGTCCGAAATGTCCGCGGGGACGCTGGCGACGGAGAGGTTGCCCGCCTCGACTTTGGCGATGTCGAGGATGTCGTTGACCAGGCGCAGCAGATGGCGGCCGCTGCTCTGCACACGGCCGAGATGCCCGCGCATGGTTTCGGACACGTCGCCCGACAGCCCCATCTCCATGATTTCGGAGTATCCGAGAATTGCGTTCAGGGGGGTTCGCAGCTCGTGCGACATGATCGCAAGAAAGTTCGACTTGGCGTGACTCGCGCCTTCGGCCGCGAGCCGGGCCTCGCGCTCGTGAGACAGCTGCCGCGCGCGCTCCGCCGCATGCTTCCGATCGGTTATCTCACGGAGGGAGATGAGTTCTACGGTCTCCCCTTCCCACTCGGTTTCGACCACCCGCAGCTCTGCATAGGCGACGTCGCCGCCGCCGCGTCGCACGATTTCCAGCTCCGTGGTTTCGCCGGCGACCAGGGGGGTGCCGAGCGAAGTGCCGATCAGGTCGTCGGCGCTGCGATTGAAAAGCGCTTCGGCGGCGGGGTTCGCAAAGCGGATCACCTCGTTGCGGTCGACGATCAGGATCCCGTCCGCCAGGCTCTCGATGATGGCGCGCAACTGTCCCGGGGGCGCCTTCCCGGGAGGGCGCGCATTGACGCCTGCGGCATGCGACCGTTGAATCTCTGTCATGACCAGACGACGGGGGATGCTCGGTTCACGCGGTCCCGATGATTGATTACCTTAAAACAACGTGCACACGTAGTATGCAACTGACGGGCCGAAAACCGCGGGGGGGGCGATCTTGTCAAAGTATCTTCTCAGGCTGTTCGTTACCGGGGCAAGCTCCCGCGCCGCGACTGCGATCAGCAACCTCCGCAGGATCTGCGAATCCGAGCTGGAAGGGCGCTATGACCTCGAGATCATCGACGTCCTGGAATTCCCGGAACTCGCCGAAGACGCGCGAATCCTCGCGACGCCCACACTGATCAAATCCCTTCCCCTGCCGCTTCGCAGAGTGATCGGCGACCTGTCGGACACCGAGAAGGTTCTGCTGGGCCTGCAGTTGGAGCATCTCTCACCCCCGCGCGATCCAGGTTCGGTGGCTGAATGACAAAGGTGAAGGAGTACATGCCGGTCGAGAAGATCGCGACGGGCATCTCCAGCTTCGACATCATCGCCAAGGGCGGCCTGCCCAGAAACCGTACGACCCTGATTTCCGGCACGGCCGGCAGCGGCAAGACGATCTTTGCCGTGCAGTTCCTGGCGGCCGGTATCGAATCGGGGTTTCCCGGCGTTTTCGTGACGTTCGAGGAATCCGCTTCAGAAATCCGCAAGAACATGTTGAGCTTCGGCTGGGATATGCAGCGGTGGGAGCAGGAGGGCATGCTCGCCTTCGTCGATGCGTCTCCGGATCCGTCGATCGATACGATCGAGGCCGGCAGCTTCGACCTGGGGGCCCTGCTCGCCCGTGTCAGCCATGCAGTCGGCAGGGTCAAGGCCGAGCGCGTGGCTGTGGATTCACTCGGCGCGGTGTTTTCCCAATTCTCCGACCAGTCCACGGTCCGCAATGAGCTGTTCCGCATCGCGCACGGCCTCAAGGCGCTCGGCGTCACCGCCGTTCTGACGGCGGAGCGGACCGATGACTACGGCCCGATCGCGCGCTTCGGCGTGGAAGAGTTCATCGCGGACAACGTGATGATCCTCAGAAACGTGCTCGAGGATGAAAGCCGGCGCCGCACCATAGAAATCCTGAAGTTTCGCGGTTGTGACCACCAGAAGGGCGAATACCCGTTTACGATCGTTCCGGACGGCGGCGTAATCGTCATTCCGCTTTCCGCGATGCACCTCAGCATGAAGTCGTCGAATGTCCGTATCTCCTCGGGCAATGCGTCGCTCGATGAAATGTGCGGCGGCGGGCTCTTCCGGGACTCTGTGACGCTGGTCTCGGGCGCGACCGGTACCGGAAAGACGCTCACGGTCACGCAGTTCATGCAGGGCGGAGCAACCGACGGAGAGCGGTGCCTTCTTCTTGCATTCGAAGAAAGCCGCGATCAGCTGGTGCGCAACGCCACGGGCTGGGGCTTCGATTTCGACAAAATGGAGCGCGACGGCCTGCTCCGGATCATCTGCGATTATCCGGATGTCTCGGGCCTGGAAGACTGGCTCGTTACGATCCAGGCGGCGATCGTGGACTTCAAGCCGCACCGGGTCGCGCTGGACAGTCTGTCGGCCCTGGAGCACGTCGGTTCGCCGAAGGCCTTCCGCGAATTCGTGATCGGCCTCACCTCCTTCATCAAACACCAGGAGATCACCGGCCTCTTCACATCGACCACCGCGAGCCTCATGGGCGGCGACTCCATTACCGAGACACACATCTCGACACTGACGGACTCGATCATCCTGCTGCGGTACGTCGAGATGTTCGGCGAGATGAAGCGCGGGCTGACCGTCCTGAAGATGCGCGGCTCGGCGCATGACAAGGCGATCCGGGAGTTCTCGATCGACAGGGGCGGGATGACGATGGGCAAGGCCTTCGTTAACGTCACCGGCATCCTGTCAGGCGCGCCAGTGCATGTATCACCTGCCGATCTCGAGCGGGTCTGGGGCCGGCTGGGGACGCGGGGCGAGTGACCTGAAGCCACACCCGCGCCCGTACGAGGCAGGATGCCGAGATGGCGCGGGGAAGGCATTAAATGGTTTGAACGGATCGTGGAAGACCCCCTGGCATGGGACCAAACGAGCGCATTTCCCCAACATGCAACCCCCCGGCAACAACTTCGCAACACCCCGACTACACCCTCCCCGCTCCTTCCCTCACCGTTGAGAAGCGTTGATTCGCAACGCAAGCCAGGACCAACGAAACCCGATGGAGGGTGACCCCATGATCCGTTCCCGTGCCGCAACATTCCTGCTGATGATCGGTGCGCTTGGCGCTACTGCCTGCGAGAGCACACCCTTCGAAACAAATGATAGTGCCCGTCCTCAGTTCGCTGCGATCAACAGCCCGACCTTCAACGAGAACTTCAATCCGAACAGGAAGCCGGCCGGCCGCCTTGAGCAGACTGGCTATGGCACGGTGGACTATCAGAATGGCGTCGCAGCGTTCCCGGGTATGGCAGAGCGCGCGTATGTCCGCACGATCGCCGGCTATGGCGACGTCGATTTCAGAGCGGACATTACGGTCACACTGACGGGCGGCGTGGGCTCGATCGGCATCGGCTTCTTCGGCTTCGGTGCGGGTGACACGCAGGAATGCGCCTGGTATTGCGAGCCCGTGCAGGGACCGGCCATATACGGTCGCATCATGCCGGATGATTTCTGGGGACCGAGCGTGAACGTGACCAACGCGACGGGCGGCATCATGGAGGGCGAGAACAACTGGGGAGAGGGCGGCGACGGCACGCACCGGCTGCGCATTACGTGGAAGGCCGCGACCCGCGAATTCACGTTCGCGATCGACACCGACTATGTCGAGGGCACCGGGTTCACACCAACCACCGTGTATACGACAACGGTTGACGCGGGTGTCTTCGACGCCACCAACAGCCGCATCTACTTCGGCGGCGGTGGCAACACGAGCTTCGACAACTTCCATGTCACAGTGACCGGCCGCCGCTAGCGCCCGTGCCGGTCGATCCCGCGGTCGTTCCCGCTCCCTCGCGGGGCGGCCGCGGATTTTTTCATTGACTGACCATTGTCACCCGCTCTATCGTCACGAACGGCATTCGCCGGATTCCAATGGTATCTGCAGGACTCGGGCAGTGCTGCCCGGAAGGCGAAAATGCTCGTACGGACGGCCGATCGTCGATACCGCTGCCACCCGATGCTGCTCGTCGCGGCATTCGCCATCGGACTGCCGCGCAGTGCGTTTGCGCAGCGGACGCCGGTCCTCGAACCCGGTTCCGGCGCCGCCACCGGGTTCGTCATCGAGTCGTGGACGGTGCGCGATGGCCTCCCCGTCAACGGCATCTTCGATGTGATCCAGAGTCAGAACGGATACATCTGGCTTGCGACGTACGACGGCCTCGTCCGCTTTGACGGCATCCGGTTTCGTACATTCAACACCAGTAACAGTCCCGGCCTGCCGAGTAACCGTCTTCCCCGCGTCATCGAATCGCGCGACAGCACCATCTGGCTGTTCACGGAGCTCGGCCAGCTCGTTCGCTTCCGTCATGGTCGTTTCACACACATCGATGCAGCACACGGTCTCGATGCGGGCGTAGTGACGCTGTTCGATGATGCGCAGGGTCGGGTTTGGGTCGGCACGACGCGCGGCGCGGGTCGCATCGTGGATGATCGGTTTGTCCCCGTCGCACCCGGTGTGCTGACGGCTGGCGTCACTACGATCACGCAGCGTGCAGACGGCTCGATCTGGTTCGTGTCCGGCAGGAATACGATTTATCGATTCAAGGATGGTCTCCTGGGGCGCGTGCCGGGACTGGAAGCACTCGCCGGCGACACCATTCGCATGCTGCACACGGACTCGACAGGCGCGTTGTGGATCGTCGGCAACGATCGGTTGTGGCGTCATGGTTCGCAGCTCGAAGCGACACCGGTGCAGGGCACGGCGCAGGACCCACTCCGCGTCGATGTCGCGGAACCGACGAAGCAGCTGTGGATACGGTCTCCCGGCGGAGTGTATCGCGCGGATGGTGGTCGCGTGGTCCACATGCACGACGCGCCGGACGGTTCGTACTGGCCGCGCTGGTCCGCAGGCTACGATCCCGATGGCCGCATCTGGTACTCCGCGGGTGAGACGATCGAGGTCAATGGTCGCATTGCGTACCGCACCACACTCGACGCTGCATCGCGCGATGGCCCATCCGCGATGGTCGTCGATCATGAGGGCAGTGTTTGGTTCGGCACCACAAACGGCGGACTGCGACGTTTGAAGCCTGCGGTTTTCACCAACATCGGACCACCAGAAGGCTTGCATTCTGTGAATGTCTCGACGGTCGGCGTGGACCGCAGCGGCGCCGTGTGGGTCGGCTCAGGTCCGCTCGTCAGTCGCATTGAAGGTTCTCGCATTACGATCATGGCGCCACCATCTTCCGGATCATTCCTCGAGACGCGGTCGGGCACGATCCGGATGGGCACGAGCGAGTGCCGGTTGCCTGCCATCACGTGCGTGCTCACGCCCGGTGCGCCCACGGTGATGCCGAACGCCATGTTCGAGGACACGGATGGCTCCGTCCTGTTCGGCACGTACGACGGTCTGTTCCGATACGATGGCAAGCGCTGGCACCGTTTCGATCCAAAGCTCGGTGCGCCGTCGTCACTGGTGCGCGCGTTCGCGCGCACGCCAGACGGCGCGCTCTGGATGGGCACGAACGGCGGCGGCATCGCGCGCTATGACCGCGGCGTCTTCACGCACGTCACCATGGCGAATGGACTGCCGAGCAATCTCGTGCGCTCCCTGCATGTAGACCGCGACGGGTGGCTCTGGGTCGGCACCGAAGGCAGCGGTCTCGCGCGCATCGATCCGCGTAACTGGCCGGCCGTCGTCGACAGCAAGCGCATCGTTCCCATCCGGGCGCATGACGGTCTCTTCGACGACGTCGTGCATCAGATCCTCGCCGACGATTTCGACCGTCTCTGGATGAGTAGCAACCGCGGCATCTCGTGGGTGCGCCGCGTCGAGCTGCTTGCGTTCGCTGAAGGCCGTACAAGGCGGGTGCATGCGACGGGCTACAATGAGCGGCACGGAATGCGCAACCGCGAAGCAAATGGTGGTGGCCAGCCGGCCGGCGCACGCACGCCCGACGGCAGGCTGTGGTTTCCCATGCAGAGCGGCGTGGCGGTCGTCGATCCTGCATACATCGGCACATTGCAGGTAGCGCCGCGCGTCCAGATCGAAGATGTATTTGCGGGCGGCGAGCCGCTGGAGCAGAGTGCGGTGCTCGAGATCCCGAGCCGCCGACGCGACCTTCAGATCCAGTACACCGCGCTCAGCTTCCTCGCCCCGGAGAACATCCGCTTCCGGTATCGACTCGATCCGTACGACGGCGACTGGGTCGACGCGGACACTCGCCGCGCAGCGTTCTATACAAAGGTGCCGCCCGGCCGCTACACGTTCCGTGTGATAGCGAGCACGGGCGACGAAGTGTGGGATGAGAATGGCGCCGCGCTCGAGCTGCACGTTGCACCGCGCTTCTTCGAGACGCGGTGGTTCACGGCACTGCTCGTCATCGCAGCGCTCCTGGCCGGCTGGGCCGTTGTGCGCTGGCGTGTCTCTCGGCTCCGATTCCTCGCATCACAGCTGCAGCAGCGCGTCGATGAGCGCACGAGCGAACTGCGGGAACGCGAAGGCCTGCTTGCCACGCAGAACCAGCAACTCGCACATCAGGCGACACAGCTGCAGGAGCTCGATCAGGCGAAGACGAACTTCTTTGCCAACGTGTCGCACGAGTTGCGCACACCGTTGACACTCACGATCGGGCCACTCGAGGACGTGCGTGCTCAGCTGGCCGCGGACGAGTCATCGAACGGCGATGCAAAGAAGGAGGCCGTGCCGCGCATCGAGATGGCACTGCGCAATGCGCGTCGTCTCTTCCAGCTCGTCAACCAGCTGCTCGATGTCGCCAAGCTCGAGGCCGGTCGCATGCCGTTGCGCGCACGGCGTGGGGATCTTGGAGCATTCGCGCGCGGCGTTGCCGCCGCGTTCGCCAATACTGCCGAGCGGCGGCGCACGGTGTTCGACATCACAACGCCGGATGGTCCGGTCGACGCATGGTTCGATCCGGACGCGCTCGACAAGGTGATCACCAACCTGCTGTCGAACGCATTCAAGTTCACGCCGGATGGCGGTCGCATTCTGCTCGCCGTCGAATGTCACCCCGGCGAGTATCACGCTGGCGACGGCACGCCCGGTATCGCACACATCCGCGTTTCCGATTCCGGTCCCGGCGTGCCCGCCGCGCAGCTGTCGCAACTGTTCGATCGCTTCTACCAGGTCGATGAAACCAATTCGCGAGCGCAGCCCGGCACCGGCATCGGGCTGTCGCTCGCGCGTGAGCTGGCCGAACTGCACGAGGGTACGCTGACGGTGGAGAGCGACGGCGGGCGAGGCGCGACGTTTACGTTGACGCTGCCGCTCGGCCGCGCGCATCTCCGCGATGACCAGATCATCACTGACGCACTGCGACCCGTCGCGCACCTTACGTCATCCCCAACCGAGGATGTGACGACACTGCTGGTCGTTGATGACAGTGCGGACATGCGCGCGTATGTCCGCGCACGTTTCGAGACACGCTTTTGGGTCGTTGAAGCCGCGGGTGGCGAGGATGGCATAGCGCTGGCGAGAGAGCTGATCCCCGATCTCATCATCAGTGATGTCATGATGCCGGGCACTGACGGCCACGCATTGTGTGACGCGCTGCGTTCGAGTCACGAGACGGACTTCATTCCCATCATTCTGCTGACTGCGCAGGCCGGACAGGAAGAGCGGATCGCCGGTCTCGGTCGCGGTGC
>JBBSJG010000105.1:0-11696 GCA_038257485.1 Longimicrobiales bacterium
AGGTCCGTGAGCTTGAGTGGCCCCATCGGGTGACGGTATCCGAGCTCGAGCGCGCGATCGATGTCCGCCGCCTGCGCGACGCCCTCCTCCAGCATGCGCATCGCCTCGAGGCCGAGCAGCACGCCGAGCCGCGAGGTCGCAAAGCCAGGCGAGTCGTTTACGACAACCGCTTCCTTGCCGATCCGCTCGACGTACGCGAGTGCGCCCGTCATCGTCGCATCATCCGTGCGACGCCCGCGGACAACTTCGATCAGCGGGTTGATATGCACGGGATTGAAAAAGTGCAGACCGACAACGCGCGCGGGATGCGTGACCGTGTCCTGCAGGTCCGTGATGCTGAGGCTCGACGTGTTGCTGCCGAGAATGGAATGCGACGGCATATGGGCGTCCGCCGTCGCCAGAATCGAATGCTTGAGATCGATGCGTTCCGGAACTGCTTCGATCACGATGACGGCATCGGCAACCGCAGACGCGATGTCGTCCGATGCCGACAGCAGCGCTGCAGCAGCGTCACGCGCGGCCTCTGTCACCTTCCCGCGCTTCACACCGTCATCGAGATTGCCGAGCGCGCGCTCGACGCCCGCGGATGCCTGCAGCAGTGTCGCATCCACCTGGACCGTCGTGTAGCCCGCCATTGCCGAGACCTGCGCAATGCCGTGACCCATGGTGCCCGCGCCGATGACAACGACCTTCATGACACACCGGCGCGCGCGCCGGCGTCGTCGCGGTTGAACCGCGGCGTGCGCTTCTCGAGAAATGCCGTGATACCTTCCCGGAAGTTCGCGGAACGGAATGCCTCGAGCTGCGCTTCTACTTCCAGCTCCAGCACTTCTTCGAGGTCGTCGCCATGACGTCCGCGGGTGACGTAACGAGCCGCTGCAATCACGCCGTGCGGTCCGGCCGCGATCTGGCCGGCGAGTCCGCGCGCTGCCGACTCGAGCTCCGCGGCTGGCACGAGGCGGTTGAACAGGCCCAGTCGTTCGCAGCGTTCCGCGCTGATCATGCCCGCGGTGTAGATGAGTTCGAGTGCGACAGCGTCGCCTACAATGCGCGGCAGGAAATAGCTGCCGCCCCAGTCAGGATGCAGGCCGACGCGCGTGAACGTGAAGCCGATTGCCGCGCTGTCCGTCGCAATGCGCACGTCGCACGCGAGCGCGAGGCATGCACCGGCGCCCGCGGCCGGTCCATTGACTGCCGCGATTACGGGCTTGCTCATTGAGTTGATGCGACGGACGATCGCCGCGCCCGCGCGGACAAGGTGTTCGAACCGCTCGATGTCCTCGGCTGCGATGATCTCCGACATGACCGTGATGTCGCCGCCCGTCGAAAATGCTCGGCCATTGCCCGTGATGATCACACAGCGGATCGACGGGTCTTCTTCAAAATCCGCCAGACTCGCCTCGAGGTCTTCGCGCATCGTGCCGGAGAACGCATTGAGCCGTTCCGGGCGATTGATGCGCACCCAGCCGATGCCGTTCTCGCGTTCGACCAGGATCGTGTCGTCGCTCATGCCTTCACCTCCACTACTGTTGCGATGCCCTGACCGACGCCGATGCACATCGAGACCAGGCCGTAGCCACCGCCGCGACGTCGCAACTCGTGCACGAGCGTCGTCATCATGCGCGAGCCGCTGTTGCCGAGCGCGTGGCCCAATGCAATCGCGCCGCCGTTCACGTTCACGATCGACGGGTCGATACCGAGCTCGTTCACGCACGGGATCGCCTGCGCAGCGAACGCCTCGTTCAACTCGACGAGCTTGAGATCCGATACGGTAAGCCCCGCACGCTTGAGCGCGAGCAGGGTGGCGGGCACGGGCCCGATGCCCATGAGGTCAGGTTCCACACCCGCGACTGCTGACGACACGACGCGCGCCATGGGCACCATCCCGCGCGATTCTGCGGCGGCGCGCGACATCAGCAACACAGCGGACGCGCCGTCATTGATGCCCGACGAGTTGCCCGCGGTCACCGTACCATCCGCACTGAATACCGGTCGCAGCTTCGCGAGCTGTGTGGCCGTCGTATCCGGGCGAGGATGCTCGTCGCGATCCACGACCACCGTCTCGCGACGGCCGGCAATGTGAACCGGTACGATCTCAGCATCGAACAACCCGGACTCCATGGCAGCGCCACTGCGACGCTGGCTCTCCAGTGCGAATGCGTCCTGCGCCTCGCGCGTCACACCATACTTCGACGCCACCTTCTCGGCTGTCATGCCGAGCGCGATCGTGTATTCGTCCGGGAACCTGGGATTGACGAAGCGCCAGCCCAGCATTGTGTCCGCGATCGCCGGTACACCACGCGCATAGGCCTCTTCAGCCTTGAGCATTACGTACGGCGATCGGCTCATCGATTCCACGCCACCCGCAACGAAGACGTCGCCTTCGCCGGCGCTGATCGCATGGAACGCGCTGTTGATCGCCTGCAGTCCGGAACCGCACAGGCGGTTCACGGTCTGCCCCGCGACATCCACCGGATACTCCGCGAGCAGCAGTGCCATCCGTGCGACATTGCGGTTGTCCTCGCCGGCCTGGTTGGCACAGCCCAGAATGACGTCGCACACCGCCGCCTTCTCGATGCCCGTACGTTCGGCCAGGGCGCGCAGTGCGACTGCGGCCAGGTCGTCCGGACGGACGGACGCGAGTGCGCCACCGTGTCTTCCGACAGGCGTGCGCACTGCGTCGATGATCCATGTTTCCTGCAAGGTACCTCTACTTCGGTGACTGATCGCGGATCAGTTGAGGTCGACCCAGACGCTCTTGACCTGTGTATAGAGATCGAGCGCGTGACGGCCGAGGTCTGTGCCATGTCCGGACTGCTTGTAGCCGCCGAACGGTGATGCGGGATCGAGCGGATGATAGGTATTGATCCACACCGTGCCCGCCTGCAGGCTGCGCGCGATGCGATGCGCCTTCTTGACGTCGTTCGTCCACACGGCTGCTGCAAGTCCGTAGATCGACTTGTTCGCGAGCGCGATGACTTCTTCTTCGTCAGTGAACGGAATCGCAGCGAGGACTGGTCCGAAAATCTCTTCCTGCGCGATCGTGTAGTCGATGCCGACCTGGTCGAACACCGTCGGCTGGATCCAGAAGCCGTTGTTGCCTTCGACACGCGCACCGCCCGTGAGCAGGGAAGCGCCTTCAGCCTTGCCTTTCTCGATGTAGCCGAGAACGCTGTCGAGCTGTGCCTTCGAGATCACTGGGCTCATGCGTGTCTTGGGATCGAGCGGATCACCCGGTGTCATCTTCTTCGCGCGGTCCACGACCTTTGCGAGCACTTCTTCACGCACCGAGTCGGCGATCAGCAGACGCGAACCGGCCGTGCAGCACTGGCCGTTGTTGTAGAAGATCGCAGAGAACGCGCCCCTCGCCGCAGCATCAAGGTCCGCATCCGCCAGCACGATGTTCGGTGACTTGCCACCCAGCTCCAGTGACACCTTCTTCAGCGTCTCCGCAGCTTCCCGCATGATCGTCTTGCCGACTTCCGTCGAGCCGGTAAACGCGATCTTGTCCACGTCCGGATGACGGACGAGTGCCATGCCGACAACCGAGCCCTTGCCCGGAAGAACATTGAATACGCCCGCCGGGACACCGACCTGCTGCATGATCGCGGCAAGCTCGAGAATCGTCAGCGGGGTCTGTTCCGCGGGCTTCACAATGACCGTGTTCCCGCACGCGAGTGCCGGCGCGATCTTGTAGCACGCCATGAGCAGCGGGAAATTCCACGGCACAATGCACGCAACGACGCCGAGCGGCTCGCGCAGTGTGTAGTTGAGCACATTGCCGCGCACCGGGATCGTGTCGCCGCCCATCTTCGTGCACCAGCCGGCGAAGTAGCGGAATGTGTCGACCGTCATGGCGATGTCGATCTGCGCTTCGCGGATCGGCTTGCCATTGTCCATGGTCTCCAGACGTGCAAGCTCGCCCGCGCGCGCTTCGATTGCGTCTGCCACCCGCCACAGCAGTGTGCCGCGATCGGCGGCATCCATGCGCGACCACTTCGGATTCTCGAACGCTTCACGCGCGGCTGCAACTGCGCGATCGACATCTGCAACGCCGGCTTCGGCTACATCGAACAGTTTCTCGCCCGATGCGGGGTTCACCGTTGTGAAGCGGCCGCCATCGGCGGGCGGGACCCACGCACCGCCGATGAAAAGGCCCTCACCCGCCGCTCGTCCGGACGCGGCGGCCTCAGTGCTCGCCATGATTATTTCGCCTTGAAGTTGGCCTTGCGCTTCTCGACGTATGCGGCAATGCCTTCCTTGGCGTCCTCGCTCTGGAACAGCAGTTGCTGCAGCTCGCGCTCAACCGCCAAGGCGTCCTGGAACGGCAGCTCCGCGCCCGTCTGCACCGCACGCTTGATGTTGCCGATCGCCTTCGACGCCATGTTCGGCGGTGTGAACTTCTTCGCGAACTCCATCACCTTGGTCATGAACTCTTCACCGCTCGCGGCATCATAGATGTCGTTGATGATGCCGAGCTCGAGCGCCTCTTCATACTCGAACGTGCGGCCCGTGATCATCAGGTCCATCGCCTTCGCCTTGCCGACCAGGCGCAGCAGACGCTGTGTGCCGCCCGTGCCCGGCAGAACGCCGAGTGAGACTTCCGGCAGGCCGATCTTGCCACCGCCACGCTTCGCAATGCGCATGTCCGCCGCCATCGCGATCTCGAGACCGCCGCCCACACAATGGCCGTTCAGCGCTGCAATCACCAGCTTCGGCGTCTGCTCCAGACGGTTCAGTGTCTCGTTCGCGTGCAGGCAGAAATAGTACTTGAACAGCGGTGTCACCGAGTTCAGCATGCTGATGTTCGCACCGGCGCAGAAGAACTTCTCGCCCTGGCCGACGATCAGGATGACATAGACGCTCTCATCGAACCGCGCGCGCACGATCGCCGCGTCGAGGTCCAGCATCATCTCGTGCGTATAAGTGTTCGCCGGCGGATCCTGCAGCGTCAGAATGCCGACGCCATCACGGGCCTCGTATGCCACAAGTGTCTTCCGTTCGGTCGCTGCGTCGTTCGCCATCGTGTTTTCTCCGTTATGCAGCGGGTCAATCCGCTGCTCTTGATGATCGTGTACTGAATAACATCCACCCGGCGCGCTATATACCCGCGAGCCAAGGAAGCTAGACGGAATATGACGGGAGGGTCAAGCCAGCGGCAGCCCGTGAGTCGACCAATTTTCGGACAGTCGCGCCAGCGTGCCATTGCGTGCGAGCGTCGTCATGGCCGCCACAACCTCCGGATCGAGGTGTGAGCCACTGGCGGCGATGATCATGCCGACCACGACATCGAGCTCGAGTGCGCGTCGATAGGGTCGGTCGTGGCGCAACGCATCGAATACGTCGGCGATCGCTACAATGCGCGCGAATTGCGGGATGTCCGCTCCGACGAGACCGCGAGGGTATCCCGCGCCGTCCCAGTGTTCGTGGTGTGCCAGTGCGATTTCGCGAGCCGCGGTGAGGATGGGGAACCGCGTCACTCCCAGGATCTTCGCGCCCATGGCGGCGTGCATCTGCATGATATCGCGCTCTTCCGCCGTGAGTGGCCCGGGCTTCAGGAGGATGCGGTCGGGAATTCCGATCTTGCCGATGTCATGCAGGGGCGCTGCGACGCGGATGAGTTCGACGTCGTGATCGGCCAGTCCGACAGTCCCGGCGAGCAGCGCGGCCATCTCGCCGACACGCTGGGTATGGCGACCCGTGGCGTCATCCCGAAACTCTGCGGCCCTCGCGAGAACCTGCAGTGTGGCGAGTTCTGCATTCGCCAGATCGCGCGTGCGGTCCAGGACCTTGATCTCCAGTTGATCGTTGTGATCCCGGAGCGCCAGCTGTGCGAATCGCGACTCCAGCAGGTTCTCGACACGCAGAACCAATTCGGTGGATTCGAAAGGCTTCGCGACAAAGTCCTTGGCCCCGGAGGACAGCGCATGCGTGACGGTCGCCGGGCTCGGGTCCCCGGTGAGGACGAGGACCGGAACGAGGTCCGCCGTCAGCCGTGGGAGTAGACGTGCGAGAAGATCGAATCCGTCCAGCACCGGCATGTTCAGATCGAGGATCAGAATGTCCGGACCAAAAGACGTATATCCCGCTTCTGCTTCCAGCGGTTTGGACGTCCCGGAAAATGCACCGTAGCCGGCACGTCGCAATTGCCGTTCGATGACCATCACCATGGACGGCTCATCGTCCACGATCATGATGCGGCCGCGCAACCGCGCCACCGGATCCACTGATCCTGCTCCCGCCATCACGTGATCAGTTCTGCAGGGCATCGCGAACCCGTCGCAGCAGCTCCGACCCCGTGAACGGCTTCTGGACGAAGCGGACATCACGATCGATCCCGATCTTCTGGGCGACCTGATTGACCGGCTTGCTCAGACATTCCTCCGCACCCGCCGCAAGCGCGCGAGTACGCGACTCCTGATCATTGAGCGACGTCAGCACGATGATCGGAATACGCCGTGTCACGTCGTTCCCCTTCAACCGCTCCGTTACCTGGTACCCGTCCATTCCGGGCATCATGATATCCAGCACGATCAGGTCTGGTGGGGCTGCTGCAATCAGTTCCAGCGCACTCTCGCCGCTGTCTGCTGATCGAACGACGAACCCTTCCGCGTTGAGCATGATCTCGAGGACGTCGCGGTTCTGGCGCTCATCGTCCACGATCAGAACCGTGGATGGCCCGAGCGCATCCTGCTGCGTTAGCGTCGGTATCGGAGCCACAAGAGTCACTGAGGCGCCACCTTTCGACCCGCCATCGCGCGCCTGATCTCCGCAGTGAACCGCATTGCGTCGAACGATCCCTTCTCCATGATCGTCGAAACGTACCCGCTCAGACGCTCGCGATCCTGACCGGTAATGTGCATTGCGGTGATCACAACCACGGGAATCGCGGACGTTTCAGCACGCTCATGGAGCGCGTGGACCACGTCGAACCCGTTGACCTCCGGCATCATCAGATCCAGTAAGATGAGGTCCGGCCGTTCGCTTCGTGCCATCTCGATCGCTTCAGCCCCGCCGTAGGCGCGAAGAATCGTCGTGGCGAGGCCCGTAATGCGTACTGCGATCAATTCGACGGCGCGTGGGTCGTCGTCGACAATCAGGACTTTCAACGCTCCATGGTTCGCCTTCCCGAACAGACCGAGGTGCACGAGCGAATCGTGCAGGTCCTGTCGCGAGATCGGCTTCTGCAGCACGGACGCCGCACCGAGCGCGAACCCCTTTTGCGGATCCGCCACAATCGAAATGATCACGACGGGAACACGGCTGAGCATGGGGCTCTGCTGGAGGTGTCCGAGCAGGTCCCATCCGTCCATTCGCGGCAGCGTGATGTCCAGTGTGATGAGCGACAAGGGCCGCGCGTGTGCGATTGCGAGCGCGGCTTCCGCTGACACCGCATGCAGCACCTTGAACCCTTCGGCCTCCAACTGAATACGGATCAGCTCCGCAGACTTGAGGTCGTCTTCCACCACAAGTGCCACGAGGTCGGCGGACGCCACCTTCTCCGTAGGCGGTGGTGGCAGCACGAGCGGAACCGCGAACTCTTCGGGCGCCGACCGGATCGGAAGCCAGACCGTGAACCGCGAACCGTCGCCAACTGCACTCTCGACCGCGACGGACCCGCCATGCAGTTCCGCAAGCAGCTTCACCATGGCCAGCCCAAGCCCGGTGCCCTCGAACTTGCGCGACAAACCGCTGTCGATCTGGGTGAACGGCTTGAACAGGCGCGCCATGTCGTCCGGAGAGAGCCCGATCCCGGTGTCGGCAACGCTGATCTCCACAAACTCTTCATACTCATTCGCCGCGAGGGGGAATGTGCGTCCGGATACGGCGGTGGGGAGCTGCGCGACGTCAGACCTGCCCACGCAATGCGCACTGAGCGTGACCGTGCCGCCGTCCATCGTGAACTTCACTGCATTCGACAGCAGATTGTAGACAATCTGCTTGATCTTGCGCGCATCAGCCCAGACAGCACCAAGATCCGCATCGGCCTCCATGACCAGCCGAATCTGACGGGCCGCGGCCTTCTCGCGGACGATCGACACGCCGTTCGCGAGCAGGGAAGAGACCGGGACCGCTTCCAGATCCAGTTGCATCTGCCCGGCTTCAACCTTGGACAGGTCGAGGATGTCATTGATGAGGGACAGCAGGTGCTGCCCACTGCTGAAGATGTCACCGATGAAGCCGCGCTGCTGGTCCGACATGTCACCGATGAGGCCGTCGTGGAGAATCTCGGAAAACCCGATAATGGCGTTCAGCGGAGTGCGCAACTCATGCGACATGTTCGCGAGAAACTCCGACTTCATCCTGCTGGAACCCTCGAGTTCGTGATTCTTCTGCTGCAGCGCGCGCTCGAAGCGCTTCAGTTCCGTCACATCCCTCGCCGCTACGACCACGCCCTGCAGAACCTTGTTGCCGTCATGGAACGTGGTCGCATTGCACGATACGACCGTCTGCGTCCCGTCCGTCGCGAGCGCGGTCAGTTCATAGTTGGCGATGCCGCCATGTTCGAGGACCTGCTGGATCGCCGCATCGGCATGCGGGGCGTCCGTGAAATGATTCCTGAATGGAGTGCCAATCAGCTCTTCACGCGTGAGCCCGGTCAGGACCTCCGTCCGCCTGCTTACATCCGCGATCATGCCGTGCGTGTCGGTTGTCATCAGTGCATCGACATTGGACTCGATCAGCGACCGCGTGTAGACCTGATGGTCCCGCAACCGCTGGTCCAGCTTCGAGCGCTCCGCCTCGATCTGCTTCCGTGCGGTGTTGTCCGTTCCGATCAGGAGGTACCCGATCACGGCGTCCTGTTCGTCACGCAACGCCGTTACCGACACCACAGCCGGGAAACGACTGCCGTCCTTGCGGACGTAGGTCAGCTCATAGATGTCTTCAATGCCGCGCGACGCCTTGAACACGAGCGCTTCGAACCCCGGCGTAATGGGCGTCCCAAGCTCAGTGCTTAGCGCTGTCGCGCGCTGGATGATCTCCTGGGCATCCGAAATGTCCGCGGGCGTGATCCGGTTGACGACCTCCTCCGCAGCGTAGCCGAGCATGCGCTCCGCGCCGACATTGAAGATCTGGATGACGCCCCTCGCGTCTGTCGCAATACTGGAGAAGTTCGCACTGTTGAAGATCGCGGCCTGCAGGGCACCTGCAGTAACCAGCGTCTCGGGCTGTGTCGCTCCCTCACCGTCAGGAGATTCGTTCATCAATCGTCCGCCTTCAGATTACCCGATATCCCCGGACTGTCACGCAAGAACCGGGCGGAACCATCAAACTAACGGCATAGGGCAGGTAAGTGTAGCGTTTCCAACGACTTGGCACACTTTGACGGCGACCGCGAGCCGTCGGCCGGCACACTCTGGAGGATTTTCCCGCTCCGCGTTATCTTCACCGCCCGGCCGGGCTGGCGGAATGGTAGACGCAGCGGACTCAAAATCCGCCGAGGGCAACCTCTTGCGAGTTCGAGTCTCGCGCCCGGTATTGATGCTCATGCGATCCACGGATCCCGGCGAACGCGTCGCCTTCTGGGCCGCGTCGACCGTCGCAGCCGCCGCCACCGTCGTCCTCCTGGGCGGGTGGCTCCTCAACGTAGAGCGGCTCCGAACGTTCGGCTCCCACTGGTCACCCATGGCACCGCTGACGGCGGTGCTCTTTTTCGTCGTCAGTATCGCCATCATCCGGTTCCAGACCAGACCACGCCTGGCCGACGCCCTGCTCCTCGTCGCCACACTCGGCGCCCTCGCCGTCCTCGCCGAGTACCTGCTCTCCGCGCAACTCGGCATTCAGCAGCTCTCCAACGTTCTGGCCGGGCCGAGCGCTCCCACACCTGAGGTGCCCGCACCCGACACCGTGGCCGCCGTCCTGCTGCTCGCCGTCGGCGCGGCCTGCACGCGCACCACGAAGGCATATCTCCACGACATTGCCGATGTCCTGCAGATCGTCATCGGCGTCGTCTGCCTCCAGGTCCTCATCGCATACTCCTACAACATCGCGCAGTTCTCCAGCTTCGTCGGATTCCGCCAGATCGCACCGCACAGCACTGTAGCAGTGACGCTGCTCGCACTCGCTGTCATTGCACAACGTCCGTCGACCGGCGTGTTCGCCGTGATGACCGGCGACGCCCAGTCCGCGTCGATCCTCCGTCGCCTGCTGCCGATTACCGTCCTGTTCTGCATTGTCGTCGGATGGTTGCTCGTGCTCGCGATCCGCGAACAGATCGGTCCAAGCATGCCCGTGGTGATTGCATGGACGACCACTGCGACCGTCGTCGTCCTCGCACTGCTCCTGTTCGTTGCAAGCGGCGAAATGCGACGGTCGGAAGCCGTCGTCCAGCGCCGCCAGCAAGAACTCGAGGCCGCCATGATCGCCGCACAGGCCGCGAGCGAGGCGAAGAGCCGCTTCATGGCAGTGATGAGCCACGAGCTGCGCACCCCGCTCACTGCCGTCATCGGCTACGCGGACCTCCTCGATGCAGGCGTCGCCGGTCCACTGTCGAAGGAAGCGACCAGCTACCTCGACCGGATCGGCGCCAGCGGACGCGACCTCATCACCATGATCGACGCCGTGCTGTTCTACGCAGGCGGCAAGCGGCCCGCCGAACAGGTCAGCATCAGGAACGTGGACGTAACACAACTCGTGGGTGACATCGTCGAAGTGTTCCGCGCGCAGTCCGGGGACCGCCCCGAATCCACCGAACTCGCGCTGCCCGAAGAAGCCCTTCACGTCGAGACCGACCCCGCAAAGCTGCGGCAGATCATGATCAATCTGCTCAGCAACGCGCATAAATTCACCGCTCATGGTCGGGCCGGCGTCCGTCTGTATGCGACGGCGGACGCGGCGATCATCGAGGTGTGGGACACCGGCATCGGAATCGCCGCCGCGGATCTTCCGGGCATCTGGGAGCCGTTCCATCTGGTGGACGGGTCGCACACTCGTCAATACGGCGGCATGGGCCTCGGCCTCGCTCTGACACGTCAGCTCACCGACGAACTGCACGCGCGCATCACCGTCGCCTCGGTGCCCGGCGAAGGCACAACATTCACACTCGAGCTGCCACGCCCCGTCGTCACACCCGCGGCAGCGTCCGCCCTCGACGGCCTTCGCGTCCTCGTCGTCGATGACGAACCCTCCGTGCTCCGCCTCATGGCCGAGACCCTGTCATTCCAGGGCGCTCTCGTCACGGAAGCGACGTCCGCATTCACAGCTCTCGATGCCGTAGCGATTACAACAATCGACGTCGTTGTCACAGATATCAGCATGCCCGGCATGACCGGCGTCGAACTCGCCCAGCGCCTCCACACCGACATCAGCGCACCCATCCTCTTCGTCACCGGCGCCGAACTCGACGCCACCGATCTCGCCACCATCGACACCCTCGGCGGTCGACTCCTCAGGAAACCCTTCGCCATGGACAACCTCGTCCGCATCGTCCGATCTCTTGCTCCATCCGCCTGACACGAACAACGACCTACTCGCGTTCGTCGGCAGTTTCACACGAAGTGCACGAAGGCACGGAAAGGTGCCGCCTGTGTACCCGCGTACCACCTGCAATTCCATCGATTCCGTTGTTGTTAAACAACAAAAAAAGGACCGGCGTTAACCGGCCCCCCTCGGACCATCACTTCTCCGTACTTACCGTACCTTCGCGCCCTTAGCGTGAAACTTCCAGACGACGCGGGATCGTACAACGACCTACT
>JBBSJG010000106.1:0-11334 GCA_038257485.1 Longimicrobiales bacterium
GCGTCGCTGCTGGCGGGCGATGTCACGGAGAATGATGTGAAGATGGAGCGGAGCGTGGGTCTGAATCACCTTCGTTCGGTGCCGATGCTGGACCGCGAGGCGTGGTCGCTGAAGCGGATGCTGGGGCTGGTGGAGCCGGACCCGGTGCGGGATCTGGCGGCTGCGCTGATCGCGGCGGGTGATGCTGCAGCGTCGAGGGGCCACGTACGTGGCGCCTTCGCGGAGTACCTGGTGGCCTACCGCCTGTCGCACGCGAGGGCGTGGTACCCGGAGGCGGGTCGCGCAGCGCGCGGGATCGAGCGGGTCTCACGCGAGGCTGGCGCAGTGCACTCTCCGCGGCTGTGGCGGCGCCGGGCCCGGGTGATGGAGAAGCGGGCAGCCGTGGCATGAGCGGCCGGCTCGGCCTACGTTTGTCGCAATGACGACAGCGTTCGACGGCCCGCAGCGCGCGGCGCTTCAGAAGGCCGCGGCGACCGAGGGTCCGCTGCAATGCCCGGTATGTGACGTCCCGCTCTCGCAGCAGGCCGTAGCTCCGGGTGCGCAGGTGTCCTACGTGCGACGTCGCCTGTGGCTCCTCTGTCCGAAGTGCCGGCGTACGGCGTCCGTCGACCTGCCGCATCGGCGGCCGCAGGGCTGACGTTCGTTGTTGGAGCCGCGCTTCGGGGTTATCCTGTCCCTGACTTTCTCCCAAAGAAGCGAATGGACTTCGACGCCGGAACCGACAACGGGCCAAAGCCTCAGGGTGTGGTGCGCGAGCTCGAGCACAACGAGGCTCGGTACCGCGCACTCTTCGGTCATAACCCTGACCCGATCTTCGTGCTGGATTCCGACTGCCTCATCGTCAGCGGCAACTCAGCGCTCGAGTCCATTTCCGGCTACAAGCTGAACGAGCTGGTGTCGCGGCCGTTCACGGACCTGCTCGTCATGGCGGACCGCGAGCACGCGCTGCGTCACGTGGGCCGGGCGCTGTCTGGCACCGCGCAGGTACTTGAGGTCATCGGCGCAAACCGTGACGGCCGCGAGTTCACGGTCTCGCTGAGTGTGTTTCCGATGTGGGACGAGACGCAGATTGTCGGCGTCTATGGCATCGCGCGAGACATCACTGCGCACAAGGACGCGGAGCGCGCGCTGCGCGACAGCGAAGAGCGCTACCGCTTGCTCGCGGAGCACGTACAGGATCTGATCTCGCTGCACGACCTCGAGGGCCGGTTCCTGTATGCGACGCCATCCGCGATGGAGCTCCTCGGGATCCACCCGGTCGAGCTGATCGGCCGCTCCGTGTATGAACTGGTGCTGCCTGAGGATGTCGCGGCTCTGCAGGAAGCCCATCGAGACATCCTCGCCCGCAACGGGAAGGGTCCGCTCGCGTATCGGGCGTTCCGCGTCGACGGCACGGTGCGCTGGTTCGAGAGCACTGCGCGCATGACAGAGCCGGACCATACCGGCGAGCGACGCATCGTGAGTGCGACGCGTGACATCACCGATCGACGACAGCTCGAGCAGCGGCTCACGCAGTCGGAAAAGCTCGAGGCGATCGGTCGTCTGGCCGGCGGCATTGCGCACGACTTCAACAATCTGCTCACCGTCATCTCCGGTCAGGCGCAGCTCGCATTGGCGCAGGTGCAACGCGACTCGAAGATCATGGACCAGCTGGATGCCGTCTGCGAAGCGGCAGGACGCGCGACTGCGCTGACTACGCAGCTTCTGACATTCGGCAAGCAGCAGATGACGCGGCCGGCCGTGCTCAATCTCAATGAATCGATCCTGGGACTGCACGGCCTAATGCGGCGGCTGGTGTCGGAAGACGTCGTCATCGCAACAAACCTTGCGACCGACCTGTGGGCTGTACAGATCGATCCCGCCCAGCTCGAGCAGGTCGTGATCAACCTCGTGGTCAACGCCCGGGACGCGATGCCCAAGGGGGGCACGCTCACCATCATGACTGCCAACATCACGCCGGCGGCAGCGTTCGTTTCGTCGCGTGAGCTCGAGCGCGCCGAATATGTGCTGTTCCGTGTATCAGACACCGGCGAGGGCATGGACGACGAGACCGCGAAGCGCGCCTTCGAGCCGTTCTTCAGCTCCAAGGGATCGGCGGGAACAGGGCTCGGCCTTCCGACGGTGTACGGCATCGTGCAGCAGGCGGGTGGCGTCGTCACACTGAAGTCGGATCCGGGTGAAGGTACCGTCGTCATGGTGTACCTTCGCCGCAGCATCGAGACGCCGCGTCCGCCGGAGTTCGATGGCACCACGATACCCGACAACATGCACGGTACCGAGTGTGTCCTGGTTGCCGAGGATGACACGGGTGTGCGCGCGCTCGTCGAGGCCGTGCTCGAACGCTATGGATACCGTGTGGTTCTGGCCTCTTCCGGCGAAGAAGCGGTCGACGTGTTCGGGTCACTGGACGCGGACCCTGCAAAACGGGTCGACCTGGTGATCGCGGATGTCATCATGCCGCGCATGGGCGGCGCGGACCTCGCCTCTCAGCTACGCTCTCGCCGGCCCGGTCTGCCGATCCTCTTCATGTCCGGGTACACGTCGGATGCCCTGGCGAGGAAAGGATTGAGCGGCAAGTTCGATCTGCTCAACAAGCCGTTCCGTCCTGAAACACTGGCTGCATCCGTGCGTCGCCTTCTCGACCGCGCAGCTGCTGCGTCGTGATTTCACACAAGCGCAATCCACCGATCGGTTCCAGTCCGGGCACATTCGCGATCCCGGCCGCGTCACCCAAGCCCGTCATCACGCTGATCGACTACAATGCCGATGGCATGGTCGAGCGCGTCATCGACGATCCGTCCGAGATCCCGCCATACCTCGATACCGAGAGCGTGACGTGGGTCGACGTCGAGGGCATGGGCGATGAGGCATTGATCCGGCGGGTCGGCGAAATTTTCGGACTTCATCCGCTCGCCCTCGCGGACGCGGTCAACATCCCGCAACGGCCGAAGGCGGACCTCTACGACACGTTCCAGCTGATCATCACCCGACTCGCACGCATCAACCCGCACGACGCGGATGTCGAGACGGAACAGGTCGGCATCTTCCTGGGGAAGCATTTCGTTCTGACAATCCAGGAGCGGTCGGGTGACGTGTTCGACCCTGTCCGCGCGCGCCTGCGCGCGGGTGCGGCAGCACTGCTGAAGGGTGGTCCCGACTACCTGGTGTATGCTCTGGTCGACACCGTAGTAGACGGGTATTTCCCCGTACTTGAGCAGCTGGGCGAGTATCTCGAGGGCGTGGAACAGCACGTGTTCGAACAGCCGCACCCGAGCCAGCTGCGCGACATCTACCACGGACGCAGGCAACTGCTCGAACTGCGCCGCGCGATCTGGCCGCAGCGCGAAGCCATCAACTCCATGTACCGGGATGACGACAATCCGTTTGTGTCGGACCACGTCCGCATGTACCTGCGCGACGTATACGACCATACGGTGCAGATCATCGACATGACGGAAACCTACCGCGACCTGGCGTCCAACCTCATGGACATCTACCTGTCGGCCGTCGGGCAGCGTACCAATGAAGTGATGAAAGTGCTGACCGTCATGTCCAGCATCTTCATCCCGCTGACCTTCATTGCCGGTGTATACGGCATGAACTTCGACTACATGCCGGAGCTCCGGGAGCCGCTCGGCTACTTCATCTGCCTGCTGTTCATGGCGATCGTGGCCGGCGTCGAACTCGCGTACTTCCGTCGGAAGGGCTGGCTCGGTTCAACTCGCCGGTCAGATCACCAGGCGGGTGCGGCGCACCGCACCCGCGAACACTAGTCGCCCGCCGGTTCCGGCATTGGCGGGTGCAGGCCGGCGCCCGGCGAGTGCGGCGCCTTGTGATGCAGCACACGCTTGAAGAACGTCTCCCGCCACCCCGCCAGAATGTCGTAGAACGTCGGGATCACCAGCAGTGTGAGGAACGTCGACGTGATGACGCCGCCGATCACTGCACGGCCGAGCGGTGCCCGGAACTCCGCACCCTCGCCGATCCCGAGCGCCGTCGGGAACATGCCCGCGACAATTGCGAATGTCGTCATCAGAATCGGGCGAAGTCGCACACCGCCCGCCTCGATGATCGCTTCTCGACGCTCCATCCCCTTCTCTTCCGACCAGATCGCGAAGTCGATCAACAGGATCGCATTTTTTGCGACAATCCCCATCAACAGGATCACGCCGATCATGCTCATCAGGTTGAGTGTACTGCCCGTGACGAGCAGCGCGAGCATGACGCCGATCAACGAGAGCGGCAGTGATGCCATAATCGGAACGGGATCGAGAAACGACCCGAACTGCACGACGAGGATCATGTACATGAGGAGGATGGCGACGGCGAGTGAGCCGAGGATCTGGCCGAACACTTCGGTCTGGCTCTCCGTTTCGCCGCCCTGCGTGACTTCATAACCGGCCGGCTTCTCGATCGCATCCACGCGCGTCATGATGTCGGCGACAACGGCACTGAGCGGACGGTCGCGCGTGTTTGCGCCCACCGTGATGACGCGGTTGCGGTCGAGATGGTCGATCTGCGCAGGACCGAAGCTCTCCGTCACTTCCGCGATCTGGCCAAGCGGTAGTGTGACCGGCGGTCCACCCGGCGACGAAACGACGATCGGGAGTGCGCGCAGGTCGGACGCCTTCGTGCGCGACTCTGGCACCAGACGCACTGTGACGTCGCGCGTCTCTCCGGAAGGATCGACCCAGTCGCCGACATCGACGCCCGCGAATGCCGGCCGCAGCGCCTGCGCGACGCTGCCTGCACTCAGGCCGAGCGTGCTCGCCAACTCGCGGTCCAGTCGAACCTCGAGCTCGGGCTTCTCACCCTTCGTCGACAGTCCGACATCCGCAGCGCCCGGTACCTTCCGAACCTCTTCCGCGATGCGATTCGCGATCTGCGTCAGGACGTCGGCGTCAGGTCCCTTCACCTGGAGCTGGATCTGCTGCGTCGGGCCGAACCCGCCCGAACCGAGCGACGCCTCGACACCGCTCATATGGGCGACCTCGTCACGCAGCGCATTCGCGATCTCGTCCTGCCGCACCGACCGTTCATCCTTCGGCAGTAACTTCACGAAGACGTTGCCCAGGTCGACCGACCCAGTCTGGCCGCCAATGGTAGTGTATGTCTCCTTCACACCCTCCATGCGGCGGGCCATGGCCGCGATCTCTTCGGCCTTCATGCGCGTGTAGTCCAGGCTCGAACCCGGCGGCGTCTTGACGATGACGTCGAACTCGCCAATGTCCTGTTCCGGGAAGAACGCGCTGCCCACCAGGCCAACCGCGGGCATCGCAAGCGCGATCACGAAGGACGCGAGCGCAATCGCGACCATCGCCGCGCGGTGATTGAGTGCCCAACCGATCACCTTCTTGTAGTTCACGGTCTGCGCTTCGAACCAGTGGTTGAAGCGATCGAGCTTGCGCGAGATCCAGTTGCGCTTCTCGATGTCGACCTTCGGGTCCGGCCAGTACGCCGACAGCATCGGGTCGAGCGAGAACGACACGAACAGCGATACGAGAACCGACGTCGCAATCGTAAGTGCCATCGGCTTGAACCACTGACCAGCCACACCATTGATGAAGCCGATCGGCACGAACACCACGACAATCGAGAACGTCGTCGCGGCCACAGCGAGACCAATCTCCGCGGTTCCCTCCCTCGCCGCAGTGAAGTGATCCTTCCCCATCTCCATATGACGGACAATGTTTTCTCGCACCACAATGGCGTCATCGATCAGGATGCCGATCGCGAGCGACAGGCCGAGCAGGCTCATGGTGTTGAGCGTGAAGCCGAATGCCTTCACCATGATGAAGCTCGCGAGCACACTGACGGGCAACGCGAGACCCGTGATGACCGTCGAGCGCCACGAGTTCAGGAAGAGGAACACGACGAGTACTGTGAGCAGGGCACCCTCGATCAATGTGTTCTGTACGTCCTTCACGGAACCAGAAACGCGGATGCCTGCGTCGCGGATGATGTCCAGCTCCACGCCCGGTGGCAGCGTCTTGCGCACTTCCTCAATGCGAGCCCTCACACGATCACTGACGGCGGTCGTGCTCTCGTTGGTCGTCTTCAGGATGTCGAGACCGACCGCGGGATTGCCGTTGTAGAGAGCGAGCGTGCGTGGTTCCTCCGTCGCATCCGCAACCCTCGCCACCTCGCCCAGGCGAACGAGCGCGCCATTCCGCTCGAGGACCGTGATGCGCGCGAAGTCTTCCGGACTGTCCAGTCTGCCACGCAGACGGATCGTTCGCTCCGTCATGCCTTCGCCGACACGGCCAACGGGTGCTGCGAGATTCTGCGACTGCAGCGCTTGTATGACCTGGCCGACACTGACGCCCGCGGCCTGCATCGCCTGCGGCATCAGCTCGACCACGAGCTCGCGCTCGACCTTGCCCGCGATATTCACCTGCGCGACACCGGCAATGCTCTTGAGCTCACCCGTGATGCCAGGGTCGGCAAGACGCGTGAGTGCAGCCGGCGAGAGTGTTTTCGATGACAGTGTCAGCGAGATGATCGGGAACTGGCCCGGATCCCACCGCTGGAGGAGCGGCTCCTCCATCTCGGTCGGCAGGTCACGACGGATCTCCGAGATCTTGTCACGGATATCCTGTGTGGCCTGCTGCACGTCCTTCTCGAACACGAACTCCGCAATGATCGTCGCGAAGCCGTCCATTGAGGATGACGTCACGCGGTCGATGCCGGCGATCGCGGTGATGCCCTCCTCGATCGGATCGACAATTTCGCGCTCCACGGTTTCCGGCGATGCACCCGGATACGGAATCGCAATGACGACGACGGGCGGGCTGATCTCCGGGAACTCGTCGGTATCGAGACTCAACGCGGAGAACACGCCGAACAGCACCAGCGCGAGCATCACGACAACCGTGATGACCGGACGCCGGATCGAAAAATCAGAGATCCACATGAGCGTCTCCTACTTCTTCGCTGCGGGAGATGATGCCGGGCGCTCGGGAGCCGGCCCGATGCGCACCGGTGTTCCCGGCGTGATGGTCCTGGCTGCACCGATCAGCACGGTGTCACCAGCCATCAGGCCCGATGTGATCTCGACGATATCGTTTGCATCATCGCGGATGCCGACGCCAACCTGCACGACATTCGCTTTCCCGCCCTTCAGACGCAGCACGGTCGGTGCATTGCCCATCTCGACCGCACTGAGCGGCACCGTGAGCGCGTCGCGCGATTCGCTCGCGACGCGACCCTCAGCGAACAGACCCGCGACGAGCGATCCACCGCGATTCGGAATCGATACCCAGATCGGGATCTGCCGCGTCACCGCGTCCGCCACCGGGCTCACGCGATCGATGGTGCCCGCGAACACGCGGCCGGGATAGCCGCGCACTTCGAATGAGACCGACATCCCGGGCCGCAGCGATGCAAGCTGGTCCGACGGGACCGACGCCATCAGCCGCATGCTGCTCGGATCCACGATGTTGAACAGCAGCGTGCCCGGTGCAACAACGTCGCCGGCATTCACCGGGCGCTGGCTGACGACGCCACTGATCGGCGACCGCACCTGCGTGTTGTCCACCATCTGCTGCGCGCTTGCGAGACGCGCGCGCGCATCTGCAAGCATCGCACGTGACGACGCCATGCCGTTCACGGCGACCTCGAGATCGCGATCCGCGATCGCGCCCGCCTTCGACAGTGTCTGCATCCGCTCTGCATTGCGCTGCGCGACCGTGAACGACTGCTCGGCCGATCGCACCTGCGACTGCGCGGACAGGAGACCATCGCGCGCAGCACGATCCTCGATGCGTGCGAGTGGCTGGCCACGACCCACCGCCTGGCCGGGCTCTGCATTTACGCCCAGCACGGAACCGCCGACTTCGGCGCGTACGGCCGCCTGTTCGCGCGGCTCCAGCGACCCGGAAATGCGCGGACCCGATTCGATCGGACCGCGCGCGACGACCACGACACTCTCCGTGCCAACCGCCATCTCTTCACTTCCTGCAGCTGCAGTCGCCACCGGCTTGTCCTTGCCCTTGCAAGCGACAACCATGAGCGAAATCAACGCGACCCTCGTGACCGTCCGCATGTCTGAACCCTTTCGATCCATCGTGTATTTTGCCGTCGTCATGTCGGTCATTGTGAACCTCCGCCGCTTGCCGGCGCGCCCATTGCCCCGACGCTCGCGGCACCTGCGCCGATCGGCAGGTCCGGCAGCAGGACCACGCGGATGCGTGCGACCTGGAGGTCCCTCGCCGAACGCGCACGGTTCGCCTGTGCCTGCTGCAACAGCAGACGCGCGTCATTCAGCTCGAGCTGCGTCGAGATGCCTTCCTTGTAGCGAAGCTCGGCGATCTCGTACGCGCGAACGGCCTGCGTAACCGTACCGGAGCTCGCGACCCACGCGGCCTCGGCGGCAGCCAGCTGCTGGTACGCGCTGCGCGTGTCGAGTGCGGCCATTTCCTGCACCTGCCGGAGCTGTGCCCGGGCCTGCGATACATTCGCCTCCGACACCACCTCGTCGCCCTTCAGACGGCCACCGGTGAACACGGGCACCTGCATGCTGAGGCCCATCGTCCAGTTCGTGCGCAGGTCGTTGAAACGCGGCAGCACGTCCGGCGGATAGTTGACGCGCGAGTAGTTCGACGTGAGCGCGAGCGCCGGATAGCGCTGGGACTGCGCGATGTCGAGGGACGCCTCCTGGATCTGAAGACCTTCGGCAGCCTGCCGCACGGTCGAACGGGTCGCACTGTCCAGCACCTGCACACCCGGCGGGGGCGCGAAGCCCTGGACGGGCGGGAGCGACTCCCCGAGCAGGTCCGTCGACAACGTGATCTCTTCATCCGCTCGCAGGTCCAGGAGCTGTTTCAAACGCAGCATCGCCAGGTCCCGTGAACTGCGCTGCTGAATCACGAGCGGCCGTTGGTTGTCGCGCGTCACCTGCGCGCGCAACAACTCGAACTCCGACTGATTGCCAACCTGTTTCGAAAGCCTCGCCAGCTCCAGCGTGCGCTCCGATTGTGCAAGCGTGGCTTCGGCAATCGTCAACAGACGGTCCGCCAGCGCGGCGTCGTAGTACGCCTGTGCCACGTCCAGCGTGACCTGCGCACGCGCTTCCGACAGCGAGATCTCCGATACGCGACGATTCGCGTCCGCAACACGGTTCTGCGCGCGAATACGCCCGCCAGCAAACAGGTTCTGCGACAGCGACAGATTGAACATGTACGTGTTCTTGCGGCCGAACGGCAGCGCACCGAAGTCGAGACCACCGGAAGACGATGAATCGCCGGGTGTCGTCGTTGTCGTATCGGTGCCGCCGCCGAACAATCCTTCGAACTCTGACGCGAGTGCCTTCGAGTAGTTCGCCGACGCATTCAGCTGCGGGTAATACTGACTCTTCGCCTGCATCTGCTGGCCTCGTGCGCGACTCACACCCGCGGCAGCGACCTGAACCTGCTCACTGCCACCCGCCGCAAGCCGCAGCGCTTCCTCGATCGACAGCGCCTTCACCGGCGACGCGGGTTGCTGACCCCTCCCGGGCGCTGCCATCAACAACAGCGCCACGCACACATACATCACTCGCATCCTCACACTCACCGTTTCCCCATTGCAGGACTCTTCGATTCCGATTGTTTCACAGCACCAACACCAATCGCGCGCAGGAACAGCGCGACATACCGCTCCGCCGCTTCATCCATCGTATACGGGAACCGCACCGGCGTGATGTCCCGATTGATCGCGTCACTGAACAACGCGCCCATGAGCAGCGACGTCGCCGCGCGCGCGTCGTAGTCCGATAGCGCCATGCCCCGCTCCTGGAGTCTCACGATGTAGGTATGGAGATCCTCCGCGATCCTGATTGTGATCTGCGTCCCGCATGACGTCACATCAGGGTTCTCCTCGAACTCCCCGATGCTCGTCCGGATGAGCATGCGACGCTCGTGCATCGTGATCATGTGCAGCCTGGCCCACTCCGTCAGCTCCCCGGACGGGTCCGACGGCTCCTCGGGCAGCAGGCAAAGGGGACAGTCCGCAGCAGCCGACGCGGCCCACTCCAGCGCCTGCATCATCAGCTTTTCCTTCGATCCGAAATGGCGGAAGAGCGTGACTTCGTTCACTTCCGCCGCGTCCGCGATGCGACGGGTCGTAGCGCCGCGAATGCCGTGCTCCTCGAATACGCGGACTGCCGCGCAGAGGATTCGATCGTGTGCATTGAGAATCATGGCGGGAAGGCTACACGCGCCCTCGCCCCGAAGCAAGTACATGCTTGCACGATGGGACGGGCAAGCTAGTTGCACTCCGGACGGCCATGTCTGACCCCCTGCGCCATTGGGCGCGTCAACTGTTGACGGCAGAAGGTTTTGCGGCCGAGCCGGACGCGGCGGTCGAGGGCGAGGCCGGGGCGGCCGCCGCATCGGCGCCATCCTTGCTGGCGGCTGCGGTGGCCGAGGGGGTCCGTGACCTGCGGGACCTTCCCTGGTCCTCGATCGACAATGTCGAGACCCGCGATGTGGACCAGCTGGAGGTGGCGTCCGCTGTCGGCGGCGGAACCATGGTGCGTGTCGCAATCGCGGATGTCGATGCGTTCGTGCCGCAGGGCTCGGCGGTTGACGCAAATGCGGCACAGAATACGGTGACCGTGTATGGCCTCGGTGTCCTGCTGCCGATGGTGCCCACGGTGCTGTCCGAGGGCGTGTCGTCGCTGCTGCCGGGTCGGGATCGTCTGGCGCTGGTGGCGGAGTTCGTAGTCGGTGACGAAGGCGTTCCACGCGATGGTGCAGTGTATCGCGCGCTCGTCCGGAACACCGTGCAGATGGACTATGACAGTCTGAACGACTGGTTCGCCGGTCGCGCCGCGCTCCCGGAACACGCGATTCCGCTCGAGGCACAGCTGCGTATGCAGCATGCGGCCGCGGTCCGGCTGCACGGCCAGCGTCTTCTGATGGGGGCACTGGAGTTCGAGCGCCGTGAGACGCGCGCTGTGCTCGAAAATGGCGAAGTCGTGAATTTCGCGGTGACTCGACGGGGCGCTGCGCGCGACCTGATCGAGGACTTCATGATCGCTGCAAACGTGGTGATCGCGACGTACCTCGAAGAGAAGAACGTTTCCTGGGTGCGACGGATGGTGGGTGCACCCGCGCGCTGGGATAAGATCGTGGGGATCGCAACTCGCAACGGTGTGACGCTCGGCGAGACGCCGGATCGCGTCGCAGTCGGCGCGTTCCTGCGTGGCGCGCGCGAGCGCGATCCCGCGGGGTTCGAGGAACTGTCGCTGTCGGTGCTGCGTCTGCTCGGATCCGGCCACTACGTCGTCGAGCGTCAGGCCGAGGATCTCGAGGCACATTTTGCGCTGGGTGTCGACGACTACACGCATTTCAC
>JBBSJG010000107.1:0-11298 GCA_038257485.1 Longimicrobiales bacterium
AGTCCCACGAGACCGCCGCCTACCACAACAAACCTGCGCGAGCTCATGCAGTGTCCCGCCCTTTGGGATACTGCTCCTTGATCCGGGTGATGACGGCGGAAAACTTTCCGTTCGGTCCGCGTGGAATATTGTCGACATAGGAAATATCCACGCCGATGCCGGTGCCGATGATTCGGATCAGGTTGTCGCGCAAACTCCTTTCCTGCGCCGGACTGTAACCCGGCGCGCGCACAATCAGGACGCGCAGACGATCGAGCTGCTCATGCACGATCTGCGCTTCGATGATGCTGGTGAGGCCCTTGAGCGCGGTATCGAGACGCCGCATCCACCCGCGGCCCGGAAGATACAGGTCCTGCTCTACGCGACCGGTGATCGCGCTCACCTGTGGCATCGCGCGGCCGCACGCACAGCCTGCAGCCGGGCCTCGCACGGCATAGTCGCCAACCGCGTACCGGAGCATAATCATGCCATGATTGAGGAACGAGCTCAAAATCACCCTGCCCTCCTCCCCTTCATCGACTTCGTTGCCGGCCGCGTCGATGAGTTCGGACACACCGTATTCGGGGCTCATGTGCATGTTGCCGGAACGGCAGTCCCACCAGAATGCGGACGGCTCGCTCGCGGCATACTGGTTGAAGAGCTTCACCGAGTATGCATTCTCGATCTCCGCACGATCCTCGACCGTTACGGTCTCCGCGGTCGTGATGATCGCTCGCAGAGTGGGGATGGATACGGTGCCGCCATTGCAGCGGGCGAGCGACTTGATGGTCGAGGGAAAACCGTCGATGAGCTCCGTCCCGAATGAACGCAAGGCACGCGTGTAGTGCGGTGCCGTCTCCGGCGACACATTGCCGGCGGACATCAACATCGCATTGTCGGCGAGATTGCGTCGCCAGTATACGTGTTTGCCAGTGAGTTGCGCAGTCGGCACGATTTTGCGACCGGTGGCCATGGCGCGCCGCGGGTGAAGCGCATCGCTCAGGCCTGCCTCAGTGCGGAGTCGCGCGACGTAGGCGACACGCCTGGAAAGCGATTCGCGCGGTTCGTACAGCGTGAGCGGCGTACCGGTCGTACCGCTGGTGGAATAGCGGTAGCATCGTGAGAGATCGAGACCATCGCTGAGAAAACGGTGCTCGTTCCCACGCAGCTCCTGCTTCGTGAGAATGGGAAGTCGCCGAATGTCGGAAACCGCGCGGAAATCCTGTGCCGAGCACTTTTCGCGTGCGGCCCAATCGCGGTAGTGCGGGACGCGGGTAAATGCGACGTCGAGCAGCGCCTGCAGCTGCGCGAGCTGGTAGTCGGCAAACTCTTCAGCTGTCCACCACTGACTCTCGAGGAGGAACGCGAGGGAGCGACGGATGTCGCGATCCCGCGTGCGGCGAAGTCGGAACAGAACACCTTGGGTGGTGACCATGGTATTCTGAAACCAGATTGGCGACCGGTCATAGAATCGCTCGAGGCGGCTGACCCCCATCAGGTCGCGCTTCCTACATGTCCGACCCAGCCTTTCGCGGGAACGAAGTCCCACGCGGGCAGCTCCGGGAGCGATCGCCCGGCGGCATCCGTGATGTGAAGCGGGGGTCGTGCTGCACTCGACGTGAGGGGCCACCTGGCGATCGTGCGGGCCTCGCGCAGCATTGCAATCGAGTCCGGATCGAAGCCCATCATCCGCGCACATACGTCATCCGCCCAGACCGGATCGGATGCGAAGCCGACCGCGCCGCACTGCCTCGCGGTGGGTCGCAGCGGGCCCTCGCCCTCACCCGCGGTGACGCCATCGATGAACGCGATGTGCTCGCGTTGCGGCGTGTCGGCCATGGTTCCATCCAGGCGGCCATAGCGCAGGATGCGCGCGATATCCATCACCATTCGCCATGCGGTGTCGTTGCCGTACCAGGCGCCACCGCGAATACCGTTCCCGCTGGCCACTGCGCGCCCGAGTATCTTCGCCGCGATGCGTACCGTGTTGTCCGCGGGGCCGGTACCCGACGCATCCGCAAGATCCGTGAGCCGCGAATAGAGTGAACGTACAGGAGACGATGCAGGATATTCATCGCCGCCGTCCTCCGGCCCGCCCCGCCGGTGGTGAGCGAGGCACTCCTTGCGCGCGATTGCGCCGACGGTGCCCTTGAGCGCGCATGTAATGCCGACCTTCTGATGCGTCTTCAGCTTCGGCACGCTCACAATGACGTCAGCCTCCATAACACGCCGGCTCAACACGTACACATGACGACCGACGTCGTGATACGCCATCGTGTCTGCGGGCGGATAGTCGCCGACGCGGACGAGCGCGCGACCGCGCGCGAAGAGCGGGTCGAGATAGCTGTCGGCGCCGAGATCGAATTCGACCGCGGGTTCATCGACGACGCGGGATTCCAGCAACGCGCCGAAGCGCGTCCAGCGGCTCTGCAGCTGTCGCAGATCCATGGGGCCCATCGCCGCGCCGGTGCGCTCATGGTAGTACGCAGCAAGCTCCGCCATGCGGGTTTGTTCTGAAACACGTGCATAGTCGCACCCCTGAAGCGGTGCGTTCCCTACCGCGATGCGCGCGGCGTCGCGGTTGGCGATCAGGATGTAGTCCAGGACGGGCCGTAGCACGGCCGCATGCGTGCACTTGGCCTGAAAGTCTTCGAGTGACTCCCCTTCACGCCGGTGCGCGACAAAGTTCGGGAGCACAAAGACGCGGTCCCCGGGCGATATCCACTCGCCGAGCGGATTCCATTCTGCGGAACCGAACCGATCGGCGTCCGCACCGCTCCCTGCGAGGGCAGAACGCACGAGCGGATAGCACGCGTTGGTTCCCAGCTCATCCTTCCCGAATGGCGACTCGGGAAAATGCTGCGCCGGTCCCAGGTCTCCCGTCGGATAGCGGGCAGCACTGTCCACAGCGACCGCGAGAGTATTCACGAGCGGCCATTCCCGTGAAAAAAGCCGTCGATGCATGCGACAACGGACCGGAGCTGCTCATCAGCGAGCTCCGGATAGATCGGCAGCGCCAGCGTCTCGCGCGCCGCCACTTCCGAATGAGGCATGTCACCCGGCCCGATTCCGAGATAGCCGAAGCACTCCTGCAGGTGCAGCGGAACGGGATAGTACACCTCCGTGCCGATGCCATTCTCGCGCAGATGGGTCTGCAGTGCATCGCGCTCAGGTGCGCGGATGACGAACTGATTGTAGACGTGCCCCGTAACGTCGTCAGGGAGCGTCACCTCCGCGATACGCGCCTCCCCGAAGAGATCCCGGTACCGCGCAGCGTTGCGACGACGGGCCGCGCTCCAGGTGTCGAGGTGAGGCAGCTTGACGCGCAGAACTGCAGCCTGAAGTGCATCGAGGCGGAAGTTGCCGCCCACCAGGGAGTGGTAGTATTTGGGCTCCATTCCATGCATGCGCAGTATTCTCAGACGTGCCGCGAGCGCGTTGTCATTCGTGACGACCATCCCGCCGTCGCCGAATCCGCCCAGATTCTTGCTGGGAAAAAACGAGAAGCAGCCCATGAGGCCGACGCCTCCGGCAACGCCGGCGGGTCCGCGCGCGCCGATGGACTGCGCGGCATCCTCGATGACGGGCACCTCACCTGCAGCCGCGGAAATCGCAGCCATGTCGGCAAGGCGGCCATACAGATGTACCGGAAGAATTGCACGCGTTCGCGGCGTAATCGCCGCTGCGATTCCGGCGGGGTCGATATTGAACGTAGCGGGATCGATGTCCGCGAAAACGGGGGTCGCGCCGAGACGCGCGATCACGCCCGCAGTCGCAAAGAACGAATACGGCGATGTGATGATCTCATCACCCGCACCGATATCGAGGGCCATAAGCGCTACAAGAAGCGCGTCCGTGCCACTCGAAACGCCCACGCCGAAGGCCGCGTGGGAGTACGCGGCGATCTCTTCCTCGAGTGCGTCAACTTCGGGGCCGTTGATGAAGAACTGTGACTCGATGACACGCTTTACGGCGATCTCCATATCGTCGCGCAGCGTTGCATACTGCGCCTTCAGGTCGAGGAGAGGAACAGCCACGGAGGTCGCACTCATCCTGTGACCACACTTCCCAACCGCTCGCCGCGGTATTTTCCGGACTGCACGTGCTCGCACCAATCGCCGTTGTCGAGGTACCAACGCACCGTTTCACGGATCCCGGTCTCGAACGAGTGGCGTGGCCTCCAACCCAGCCTGGCCGTCGATGCTGATGCATCGACAGCATATCTGAAGTCGTGCCCCGGCCGATCCTTTACAAACTCGATGAGACGCTCGTGCGGACCGGCGGGATCGGGGCGTTCGGAATCGAGCACACTGCAGATGGTCCGTACGACGTCGATATTTCGGCGTTCGGCGCCGCCACCGAATAGGTATGTTTCGCCAGGCTCGCCATTGGCCGCGGCAGCGAGGATTCCGTCCACATGGTCTTCCACAAACAACCAGTCGCGGACGTTGGAGCCTTTACCATAGACCGGGAGCCGTCGCCCATGCTGGGCGGAAAGCGTAATGAGCGGGATCAGCTTTTCCGGAAATTGATACGGCCCGTAGTTGTTGGAGCAGTTGGTTACGATGACGGGCAGCCCGTACGTGTCGTGCCAGGCGCGGGCGAGATGATCCGATCCGGCCTTCGTTGCGGAGTACGGCGAGTGGGGCTGATACGGCGTCTCAGGTGTAAAGGCTCCGGTCTCGCCGAGACTGCCGAACACTTCGTCGGTCGACACGTGAACGAAACGGAAGCTGCCGCGCTCCTTGGTGCCGAGATGTTCGTAGTGGCGTCGCGCTGCCTGCAGCAGGTTGAACGTGCCGAGCAGGTTCGTACGAACGAACGCGCCCGGTCCATCAATGGACCGATCGACATGCGACTCGGCTGCGAGATGCAGAACCGCGGAAGGACGATGCCGCTCGAAGGCTTCGTTGACAGCGTCGGCATCACAGATGTCGACGTGCTCGAACGCATACGCGGGGCTGCCGCTCACGGCGGCAAGAGACTCGAGGTTCCCGGCATAGGTCAGCGCGTCGAGATTGACGACCGAGCGGCCCTCGCCAGCGAGTCGGCGCACGACTGCCGAACCAATGAAGCCGGCCCCGCCCGTTACAACAATGCTCACGTCATTTCCTCCCGGGTTGCAACCGGCGCGAACCAGACCGGCTGGTAAAACTAGCCGATCATGCCACGTCCGGTACAGAGGCGAACAGAAAAGGGCGCCACCGCAGGGTGACGCCCTCCTTCTTCAAGTGCCTGGCTGGAGGGTGCCGTCAGTGTGACACCCGCTCCGACTACTTTATCCGGACTCTCCCCGCCAGGATCTTCGAGGATGCATAGTCAGCGAAACTCGTGTTGGACATTGGCACAGGCTCGAAAACATGAACCTTCGTTTCGGCGCCAACCGTTGCCGCCGGCAGCACCGTAAAGAACACCGTGACCATGGTCGGGGTGCTCGTGCCCAGCGGGTTTGTCCCGGCATAGGCGAAAGAATAGGTGCCTGCGGAGGACAGATTGCCGAGGCCGCCGCCGATAACGGTCGCCGAATCCAATTGCAGGACCGCCGCATCGAACTTCACATTGAACTGCGCGGATCCGAGGTCACCGTTCGGGCTGACGCGACTGAGGTCGGCGACGACCGGCACCGAGAACTTCTGTCCGATGGCCGCGTCGAGCCTGCCGCCTGAAGCCGGCAGCGAAGTCATGACGGGGCTCGATGTCGGCGACGCGACCGCAATGAACGCCGAGTCCGTCTTCGTGCCGCTCACCGCGTAGATCGTCGCCAACCCTTGCGCCACGCCCGTGACGAGGCCGGTTCCACTCACTGATGCAACGCCGGCATTCGAGGAAGACCAGGTGATTGGCGTGCCGACCAGTGTGTCGCCGGCGGTTCCGATCGCGGTGACGGCGAGCTGCGCGGTCTGCGAGACGTTTACGACGCGGGACGCCGGCGCCAGTGTAAGTGTGCCGAGCGGGCTCTGAACGCTCATGCGCATCGTATCCGCCTTGCCCGCGGACTCACCGATGATGAAGGCCTGACCGACGCCTGCGGCGGTGACCAGACCACGCACCTCCACGCCCGTCGTTGTCTGATACGCGCGGTCTGCTACGGTAGCGACCGCAGTGTTGGTGCTGCGCCACGTCAACACGTGCTGCGGAAGATTTGCCCCGGTCGCAGCTCTTGCCTTGCCGTACACGTACGCATCGGCGCCGATCTGCGAGAAGCGGATCGAGTCCTGCTCGAGGACGACGGCTGCCACCGCCGGCAGCACTGGTGTATTGCTGGACAAGGCATACGAACCGGTCGTGTAATCGATTACCCGCTTGCCTTCCATAACGGTCTGATCGAGCCACGCCGCATTCGTTTCACCATCTTCGAAGTAGCGGACCTCGAAGTGGAGGCGGACGTCGGAGGTGTCGGACCTGCTGTTTCCCATCGTTGCGATCTGCTGGCCTCGCACGACCGACTGACCGATGGTCGTTGTGACGATGCTGAGCGAGTCGACGTTCGCGTAGATCGTGGAAAGACCGCCACCGTGATCGAGCCAGATGAACTTGCCGTAGAGCGGCGTACGCCCAATGAAGTAGACCGTGCCATCCGCAGCGGCGAGCAACGGGACGGCATCCTGTCGCACGGGGTCGCCGCTCAGCGGTTCCGTGGTGTCGTCGATGTCGATCGAATAACGCATGACACCGACATTCGCACCGGTGTTCGGCTGACCGACAACGCGCCACGCCTTCCCCGCCGGAACGGGCATGCGCAGATCTGCCTGAAGAACGGTCAGCGGCGGAGATGTGCAGGGCTGCGCGATCGCTGTCTCGAGATATGCCTTTGCGGGGTACGCATCGAATTCCGCATCCGACACCGACACGACGCTCGTGCGGCAGTGCGTCTTCAGAATTTCTGTGGTCGGAACGGCGAGCGCGCCGCCGACGAACGTGACCCAGCGAATCTCGGGGCTGGAACCCTTCTTGATCAGTGTGCCCGGCTGGCGCAGCGGCAGTCGCGCAGTGCCGACGTTTGGTACGCTCGCCATGACTGCGTCGGTGACCGTTGCAGTGCTGCTCGATCCGGATGGTCCGAAGATCGTGAAAAACGTCTCGGAATCCGGTATGAGGGCGCGTGCACATCCGATCACCACATACACGCCCGCGCCACCTGGCGCTGAAACGGCGACGCGACCGGTCATGAACTCGTTCGTCGTTGCGGACGGCAGCATCCCGCCAGCACGCAAGGCGGGCGCACGCGGAATCTCACGCAGGACGCTGGGGAACCCGCCCGTGCAGGCCAAGAGCGTCGCAGCATCAGGGATTCCGAACATCTTGCCGCGATACGCGATGTAGTTCTGTGTCTGCCCTGCGATTCGGAAGACCTCGCCATCGAGCACCATGGGCGGCTGTGTTTCCGCGCAATTGCTGCTCGACGCCTCGACCGACCCCTTGGACTGATAATATGCCATCAGCTCCGTGCTCAGCGTTTCCGGTACACGGCTCACGCCGAACCTGCAGTAGCTGTCCAGTACTTCGCCCGACGGAATCGCGAGGGACCCGCCCATGTGCGATACCCAACGCACTTCCGCGGACGCGGATGTCTTGATGAGCGTGCCCGGCGCATACAGCGGTGCACGCGCCACAGCACCCGAAGGGACCTGATCGACGACGGACTGGGCGACTGTGAGAATGTCTCCGGCACCCGATGCACCGAAGATCGCGCGCAGTGTCTCGAGGTCCGGCAGCGGATTCTTCACGCAACCAACCACCACATACACGCTCGCGCCATCGGATCCCTTCACCGGGAACGCGCTGCTCATCCATTCATGCGTGAGCACGCTCGGCAGGACACCGCCGTCGGTGAGCGCGGGCATCTCGGTCACATCCTGAACAACGCCCGGGAACGAACCGGTGCATGCGAAAAGCGTGGCCTCATCCGGATACGCGTAGCGCTTTCCGCCGTAGCTCAAATATGTCGTTCCAGCAAAGCGGAACGACTGGCTCTCCGCTACGATCGGCGGCATCATCGTGCTCGCCTGCTGCTTCGGCGCTGCCGGCTGCGTTGGATTGTCCGCACAAGCAGCAACCGCGAGAATACAAAGCAACGCAGCTGCACGTCGTAGTACTGTTGGCGCCATCGGGACGTCCTCCGGGGTATACATTTGGTGGTAACGGCAGAGCCGTCGGTTGGCTGGATCGGTGCGTTAGTCGGGACTGCGAAGAGACCGCTGGCATGAGGTGCCGCAGTGCTGCTGCACACCCGAAAGATTAATGGTCCGCCAGAGGATATGCAAGCGTTTTGCGACCCATTGATGCGGTCATAAATCGAAGTCGCGCGGCTGCCTTAACGAAGAACCCGAAAAGCAAGGCTATCACATGCTTACACGTCGACAGGTGCTGGGGCTGGCTCCGGCCTCGCTGCTCGCTCTTCCAGGGCTTGGGTCGGCCCGCGAGGACCTCCTCTCCAGGTGCCACGACGTCCGTGATTTCGGCGCGCGTGGGGATGGCGTCGCCGACGACCAGCCCAAACTGCAGGCGGGTCTCGACCGACTCGCCGCGGAGGGCGGCGGCACCCTGTACTTCAGCGCTGGCAGATACCTCCTGAACCAAGGCGTACTCCGGTATGGCTCAAACGTCAGGCTGGTCGCAGACGGGGATGCAGTGATCGTCAATGGAACCCGCAAAACCGCGCATCAGATGCTGGTACCGCGTGGCCGCGGCGTTACGAATCTCACGGTGTCAGGTCTCGTTTTCGACCAGCGTGGCGACGTCTACGGCAATGATGGCCACAGTCAGTGCGTCTCCGTGGAGGGCGTGCATGGGGCCAGTCTGATCGGTGTGGAGTTCCGGAACGTCCAGACGATGGCGGTGTGGTGTGAGACGCCGGGCAATGAACAGACGAGGGAGATCCGCATTGTGGGTTGCCGGATCCGGGGGAGTGCGGCCGGCGGCTTTTCGCTGTTCGGCAATCTGCGCAACTCGGAGATCATCGGCTGCGATATTTCGGATGTCATGGACGACGCGATTGCGGTGCAGGACGTTCCGGGCAGCACCGGGTACCCAGCCAGGATCCGGATCGCGGGTAACGTGATCCGTCGGGCGAACCGGCGTGACAGGTACGGATCAGCCGCACACGGTATTCTCGTCTTCGGCGGCGAGGACATCAGCGTCATTGATAACGACATCAGTGATACGGTGGCGTCGGGCATCGGCGTGCAGCGTGGATCAGCGCGTGAGTCCGCCCGCGTGACCGTCGCTCGCAACCGCATCCGCAACGCCGGCATCTCTCCCGACGCCACTGCGGGCGTCCCCGGCCATGGGATCTACGTTCATCGATCACGCAGCACGACCGTCATCGACAACGACATCCGTGACAGCCGCTCATCGGGCCTGGCGGCAACGCTGTCCCAGGTTGTCACGTTCATGGGAAATACCGCGCAACAGAACGGCGGTGCAGGCGTACGCATCGACGCGGTCAGCGACGCAGTCATTCTGCGCAATACGCTGCTCAACAACGGCGCCCGTGAGGAGCCTTACGGAATTCTCGTCATCTCGGCCGCCTCGCCGGCGAACAGCCGGAAGATCCGCGCATATGAAAACCGCAGCGGCAACGCCGACCCGAGCGGCTCGCAGATGTATGGCGTGTACATCGCGGGCAGTGCGGAGGATGCAACGTTCATGGGGAACGATCTGACCGGCAACAAAACGGCGGGGCGCGGCGGGCTGATCACGCAGAGCACGCGCTTCATGGATAACGCCGGGCTTTAAAAGCAATGGGCGTCGCCCTCTCGAGCGACGCCCATTGCTGCACTTGCTTTCCGCTGATCAGTTGTCCGCAGGGAGCGGCTGTGCGCTGTAGATTGCCGCCGTCTTCGACACCTTCGACGTCAGGTTCGCGAACGAGCTCTGCTGCACAACCTCGTCAAGCTGGAACGTGAACGCATCTCCCTTGATGATACCTCGCTGCACGAAGCGGAGCGTCAGCAGCGCCTGGTTCTTCGGCAGACCGTTGGCAGCGGCACCTGCCACCTTGATGACACCGCTGTCGGTCTCGTTCCACGCCGACATCACACCTGATGGACCCGTCGCATCTACGAAAGTCAGTTTGCCCGCGTCGTAGTTGATGACTCCCTGGTAGGAGCCGATATCGGCCCCGACCGAGATATCCTTCACGTAGACATCAATGTACACCGTGTCGGCCACAGGTGTCTTCGCGCTGCGCGCGAAGACCGTATAGAGCCCCGGTCCGTTGAGAGCGAGCGTCTCGGTGACGGACGGAGTAACCGGTCCCATGACCGGTGTGTCCTGACAGGCCGCGACGATCAGAAGAAGCGGCAGCGCGGTGCGTGCAATTGAGCGCATGTTCATTTTCTCTTTCTCCTATGGTTAACGCGGCAGTCCGACACGGAACTGCGACACGTCCTTACCGACAATTTTCGAAAGAATGACGAGCGCGTCCTTCGATGTCACGGCGCCCGTATAGACACCGGCGGTCGTTTCCCAGGCAACATCGCAGGCCGCTGGCTCGAATGCCGAGACATCCTTGCCGACGGCATGCGACAGACAGATCAACGCGTCCTTCGCCGTCACTGCATTTGCCAATGGATAGTCGCGCCATGTGAAGTCGACGTCTCCCCATGTACCGCCGGTCACCGTTAGCAGTGCGCCAACGTTCGTAGCGACTCGCGGGAGCAGGTTTGCAAAAGTACTCGATGTAAGCTCCGTCAATGTCCACCGCATGGTGGTTGTGTCGCCGGGCGTGCTGAGACCGTGCGCCCAGACCGTCGCAACCGTCGCGGTATCCGCGTTCGGAGGCGACGGCTGTGCAACGGCCAGGTTGACGAACCCGCTGTCGGCCTGGAATGCGGAATTGGACGTGACGGTTCCGCCCAGAGTCCCAACCGTGATCGAGTCAACAGTAACCATGAGCCTGTTGAAAACGATCCTTCCCTGCAGCGAGCCGATACGCTCACCGGCGGGTGTAACCGCACGGAGGCTGATCGCGCGGGACTGCGTTTTCGAGACTGGCAGTGGTGAAATGACCGCCAGGTGGATCGTCGCCGATGAAGCCGGCGGGTCCGCCGTGATCGGCAGGTAGACAATGGCGCCGTTCACGCCTGCATACACCCGGTTTGCAGTGTGTGCCAGCGTGTAGCCGAGTGTACCGCTATACGCAGAATCCAGAACACCGGCGCCGTTCATGATGCGCAAGTCCGGCGCCTGGATCACAGAGCGCGAATACATCTTCCCGCTCTGTCCAAATGCCATGTCATACAGCCGCATCCCGTTGCCGGGCGATGTCTCAGGCGTCCCTCCCGTTAGCGCAATTTTCTTCAGCACGCCGTCTTC
>JBBSJG010000108.1:0-11278 GCA_038257485.1 Longimicrobiales bacterium
CCTTCCGCCGGGCGAAGCATCGTCGGCGGCAAGCGCCATGTTCTCAATCCATTCGCCGGCCTCATGATCCAGACTCCGGGAGTGGGACCCGGCCGCCCCACTTTTCAGGCGACGAGTCAACGTTTGTTCGGAGACGCGTGCGATGGTGCCAATCATCGCGAGAATGGCGGCGGGCAGGAGTGTGAGGATCCAGATCCCGACGTTCCCGAACGAAGCGGCCGCCGCGAGCAGGAGGGCCAGCGCGAGGCCAGCGGGAACCCAGAGGCACGCTGCGAGATAGCAGCAGGCGCTCAGGATCCGCAGCCGGAGCAGCGTGCGGCGTTCCGTCGGCCCCAGCGCTGCATACTGCCTCGCCCCCTGCAGCACGAACCCGCTGTCCTTCGAGACGTCGGACGCAGCGACGGCGATGGTTCCCGCGCTGTAGCCAGTCCGTGAGGCGGCGGCGGCCTCGCGCAGGAGCCGGGAGAGCCGCCAACTCGCCGAGACGAGAATGACGAACGCAAGCAGTGTCGTCGCCATTGGAATCCACCAGCTCTGACCGAACGCGCCCAGACTCCAGAACTGCTGCGGTGTTGCGATGGCAAGGAGGAGCGGGAGAGCGAGAACGATCACGCCGATAGCGAACTCGGAGATGACGGGCCAGACAGCGCCCTGCAAGCCCTCGATCCCCGGCGGCGGCCATGTCAGGCGTGGAGTGCGCGTCGCTGAGGATTGCGCTGTGGCGGCGGTAACTTCGCTCATCGGACCTTCCATGCGTAGATTCGGAGCGGCCGGCTGGACGGCCAATATGTGATTCGCCGCGCTTCATGGTCAATGAAGACGCGACCAGCCCAATTGCGGCACTACCTTTGCCCGGTCGGATGCCCATGAATGAACCCACGACCGGACCCGACTCGCGGCCGCTGCCGCCTCACAAGCTTTTCGGGCAGCCCAAAATGGCTGCCCTGCTGGTGCTCGGCTTCTCCTCCGGCCTGCCGCTGTTCCTCACCAGCAGGACGCTGCAGGCGTGGATGACGATGTCCAATGTCGACCTGACGACCATTGGTCTTTTCAGCCTTGTGGCCCTGCCCTACTCGCTGAAATTCCTGTGGGCGCCGCTCGTCGACCGTTTCATCCCCCCGTTCCTGGGTCGTCGACGAGGTTGGATACTGATTGCGCAGGTGCTGCTGATCCTCGCCATTGGTGCGATGGGCCTGCACGATCCGCAGAGGGGCCTGCAACTGATCGCCTTCAATGCGGTGATGATCGCGCTGTTCAGTGCGACGCAGGACGTGGTGATCGACGCGTACCGCACGGACGTGCTGGCGGACCGCGAGATGGCAGGCGGTGTCGCAATTTACGTGGTGGGATACCGCATCGCCTTGATTGTCACGGGCTCGCTTGCATTCATCATGGCCGATCGTCTCAGCTGGCCCATCACATACATGTTTCTGGCGGGCCTGATGCTGATCGGCGTTGTCGGCAATTTCCTGGCGCCTGAACCGAAGCTCCACGACGCCCCGCCGAAGACCATGACGGAGGCGGTGGTGCTCCCCCTCAAGGAGTTCTTCCAGCGTGCCGGCGTGGGAAAAGGCTTCGCCGTTCTGCTCTTCATCGTTCTCTACAAGCTGTCCGACAGCCTCGCCCAGAACATGGCGACGCCGTTCCTTCTGATGACAGGGTTCTCGCAGACGGATATCGGAGCGATCGCGGGCGGCCTCGGTCTGGGTGCCACGATCATCGGTGCGCTGAGCGGCGGCGCGATAGCGGGCCGGATCGGCATCAACCGATCGCTCTGGGTGTTCGGCGGGCTGCAGGCGGTCAGCAACCTGATGTACTACTTCCTGTCGATCATCGGGAAGAGCTATCCGTTCCTGGTCACCACCATGGTCGTCGAGAATTTCTGCACGGGCCTGGTCACAGCGGGCTTCCTTGCGTTCCTCATGAGCATGTGCAGTGTGCGCTTCTCAGCGACGCAGTTCGCCCTTCTATCGAGCCTGATGGCTGCGAGTCGCGACATCATCATCGCCCCGGCCGGTGGGATCGCCGAGGCCGTGGGATGGCCGACGTTCTTCCTGATCACATTGGTCGCGGGCATTCCGGGATTGCTGTTGCTGCCGGTCTTCGCGCCATGGAATCGTGACCGTCCGACGATCGCTGCGACGCATACGGGCGAAACCATGAGCCCGGAAGATGCACTCGCGGCGGCGAAGAAGATGGACGACGGATGACGGATGAGGAGCGACCGCGGGGTCAGCTGTCTGTGCGGTCGGCCAGGTAGCCGGCCAGGAGGCCGGCGAGAAGGGTGTCGATCGGTTCATCGTCGTCAGCCGGGTGGAGGAGGCCGGTGAAGCCTTCGCGGCGCAGCCGCTGCGCGACGCCCTCGAGTCGCTTTGCCAGAGCCTCGGCGATCTCTACGTGCAGCTCTTCCGCGTGCTCGAGCCCCTTGGGGAGCCGCTTGGCGTCTGGCGGGATGAAGAACGCGTCGAGCGGGAAGGCCTGATCGGCGGATTCGGGTTCGGCCATGACCGCTCCTTCGTCATCGAGTTGTGGCGGCGGAGAGAACGCATCGCCGACCGCGTCATCGCCCCACCCCGGCAGAGCCTGACCGCCATTCGGGTCGATCGCGCTCTCCCAATCGTCCAGGTCGCTTCGGGTCGAATCACTCTGCTCTGCCGTAACCACAGGCCCCGACTGCGCCTGTGACTCAGCAACCGGCTCCTCCTCCCATGGCATGAGCGGCTCGCCCGGCATCCGCACGGCCTGCTGCAGCGGCAAGCCGGGCGGGGCTTCGGCTGCTGGAAGCACCGGCATCGGCTCATCGTCGACAGGTGGGGGCGGCAGCTCGGGCTGAATGAACGGCGGGACGAGCGGCGACGCAGCAGAGCCCTCCGCCGGGGCGGGCGGGTCCCATCGGGTGGTCACTGGCGGCAGTGGCGCCGAACGGCTGTATGTTCCGGACTCATCCATCAGCGGGTCGATCTCCCTGGTCGCACGTTTTCACCGCCCCAAGATACGCCCGCCCGGCCCGGTTGGGCCAGACCCGGACTATTTGCGCAGCTTGTGCCGCACGAACTCGACAACCGCCGGCATGACGGATAGCAGAACAATCGCGATCACGACGAGGGAGAAGTTCTCCTCGACGAACGGGATCCCGCCAAACAGGTAGCCGGCGAGTGTCATCAGCGTCACCCAGAGCACGCCGCCGATGACGTTGTAGGCGAGAAACTTCTTGTAATCCATGAGGCCGACACCTGCGACGAACGGCGCGAATGTCCGGATGATCGGCATGAAGCGAGCGATGATGATCGTCTTACCTCCATGCTTCTCATAGAATGCATGCGTCTTCGCGAGGTACTCCGCCTTCACAAAAGGAATTCCCTTTTCGCGCCGGCCGAGCGTTCTGCCGATGGAGTAGTTCACCGTATCGCCGAGGATGGCCGCGATGATGAGCAGCACGATCAGGGCAGTGATGTCGAGGCTCCCCTTCGCGGCAAATGCGCCGGCGGCGAACAGCAGCGAGTCGCCGGGGAGCAGCGGCATGATAACGAGACCGGTCTCCACAAAGATGATGAGGAAGAGGATCGCATAGGTCCACAGACCGTAGGACCGGATGATCTCGTCGAGGTGCACATCGATGTGCAGGATGAAGTCGACGAGATGCTTGAACCACTGCACGATATCCATGTTCTACGTAGCCCAGCCAAATCGGCCAATCAGAGGAACGAACGTGACATTGGCGACATCTTCCTTCTCGATACCGCTGTCCGTCTTGCGAACGAGTGTGAGCTTCTGTTCGATGCGGTCGCCAATGGGGATGAGCATTCGTCCGCCCGGCGCGAGCTGGTCGACGAGCGCGTCCGGGATGCCTGGCGATGCCGCGGCGACAAGAATGGCGTCATACGGCGCATAGCGTGACCAGCCGATCGTGCCGTCGCCTACGAGCAGCGCAATATTCGATGTGCGCATGGCGTCGAGCACTGCGCGTGCCCTGACCGACAGCTCACGGACGCGTTCGACGGAGTACACGTGCGAGGTCAATGTGGCGAGTACGGCCGTCTGGAACCCGCTGCCGGTCCCGACCTCAAGCACCTTGTCATCCTGCTGCAGATCGAGGGTCTGCATATACAAGGCCTGCAATGAGGGCTGTGACGCGGTCTGTCCGAACCCGATCGGCAATGGCGAGTCTTCGTACGCCCGATGCTGGATAGACTCCGGCAGGAAGACGTGACGGGGCACGAGGTCGAATGCCCGCAGCACGGCCAGGTCGTGGATGCCGCGGTCTGCAATGGTTTCGATGAGCTGCCGACGCGCGCGCTCGTGGCGACGGTCGTTCAGAGCGTCAGACTCCAACGCCCGATCTCCTCGAGAAGTTTGTAGTTCGTCAGGTCGAGATGCAGCGGCGTGACCGAGATGTATCCGTCGTGAACCGCTCGAAAATCCGAGTCATCACTCCCCCACCACTTGCTCTCACCGCCACCGATCCAGAAGTACTCGCGGCCATTCGGATCATTTGCGCGCGTGAGTGATCCCACGTACGCACGGCGTCCGAGTGTCGTCACGCGCACACCCTTCACCTCCGATGGCGGGATCGCCGGGAGGTTCACATTCAACAGTGTCTCGGCCGGGTACGGATCCCTCGTGAGAAGCTGCGACAGGAGGCCCTGCAGTGTTTCCTGCCACGCCGGGATCTGCTCCGGATCACGGCCCGCGAATGAGAACGCGATGGCCGGGATTCCCAGGATTGTCGCTTCCATAGCTGCAGCAACAGTCCCTGAGTACAGCACGTCATCGCCCAGGTTGGCGCCATGATTGACGCCGGACAGAACGAAATCGGGCTTGTGCTCGAGCAACTCGCCGACGCCGAGCATCACACAGTCTGTCGGCGTGCCGTCGATGACCTGTACGCCGTCGCCCGCCTTTCTCGCGCGCAACGGGTGGTGCAGCGTCAGCGAGTGACTTGTTGCACTCTGCTCGCGGTCCGGTGCCACCACGTGCACGTCACCGAGGGATCGCGCCGCATCGGCGAGTGTGCGGATCCCCGTCGCCAGATAGCCGTCGTCATTCGTGACAAGAATCCGCATCAGGTGCGCGGTCCGGCGAGCACGAGGCGAAGCGCCGATACGTCCTGCCTCAGCAGATCCAGCAGCTCACGATCGAGTGCAACGCCCGACACATTCGCCAGCTCACCGCCCTTCCTCAGCTGGTCCAGCTTCGACTTCGCGCCTTCGACGGTGTACTTGTCCTCATACAGCAGTTGCTTCACCAGCAGGATCAGCCGGATCTCCTTGCGCTGATACGCACGATTTCCCGAACGATTCTTCGACGGGTTCAATACCGGAAACTGCGATTCCCAGTAACGCAGGACGTGCGCGGGCAGACCGACGAGCTCCGAGACTTCACCAATGGAATAGTACTCCTTGCGCGCGATCGAACGCGACCTCGCCGCCGGATCTCGCGGCGTGATGGCGGCGGTATCGGGCACCGGCTCGGGTGCGTCTGCGTCTGCGGGTGCGTCTTCCCACGGATACCCGTCGTTCATCGCCACAGCTCCGGCTTGGGTTCTCTGAGCATCAGGTTCTCCACGGCCTCGCGGGCGGTGCGGCCTTCGAAGATCACTGCATATACCTCTGCTACGATCGGCATTTCGATCTCGCTGCGCTCGGCGAGCATGTACGCCGCGCGCGAAGTCTGTACGCCTTCGGCCACCATCACCATCTCGCCGAGGATGTCATCGATCGGACGGCCCTTCCCGAGCTCGACCCCCACGTGGCGGTTGCGGCTGAGGTCGCCCGTGCACGTCAGAATGAGATCGCCCATTCCCGACAGCCCCGCGAGCGTGAGCGGATTCGCGCCGAGCTTGATGCCGAGCCTGGAAATTTCAGCGAGTCCGCGTGTGATCAGCGCCGCCGTCGCATTATGGCCCAGGCCGAGGCCGATGCCCATGCCGGCGGCCACTGCGATCACGTTCTTGAGCGCGCCACCCAGCTCGATACCGATGACATCGTCGCTCGTATACGCGCGGAAGTACGGTGTCTGAAACAACTGCTGTGCACGCTCCGCCGCCTCCTGCTGGCGACCGGCGATGGTCACCGCTGTCGGTTGTTCGCGCGCGACCTCGAGTGCGAAACTGGGGCCGGACAGGTAGACGGAGTTCGCCGCTACGTTCTTCGGCAGAACTTCCGCGAGGACGTGGGCCATCGTCTTCAGCGATCCGAGCTCGATCCCCTTCGACGCACTGATGACAAGGGTATCCGCGCCGATGAACGGTGCTGCCTGTGTCATCACGCCACGGACATGCTGTGCGGGGCTGATCGACAGCACGGCGTCCGCACCGGTCACCACATCCTGCAGTGAAGTGGATGCGGTCAGCGTCGGTGCGAGCTCGATCCCCTTCATGTACTTCGTGTTCTCGTGCGCGTTGTTGATCGAATCGGCCACATCGGCTTCGAAGGACCAGACCCGCACGGTGTGCCCCTTCTTTGCGAGCAGGTTCGCCAGCGCGGTGCCCCAGCTGCCGGCACCGATGACCGCGACCGTCTGAAGTGTTTCGTCGCTCATGCTTTCTTCGCCTTCTTCCCGAATCGATGCTCTTCGCCGCGCACAAGCCGGCCAATGTTTGCGCGGTGTGCGAATATTACGAATGCGGCGAGGCCGACGGCGAGCCAGAAGACTGGTCCGGTGCCCTGGAACAGGAACACCAGCAACGGCATGATCGCGGCTGCGACCACCGACCCGAGCGACACGTATCCGGTAATGAACGCGAGTGCTGCCCAGACGGCGAGCGCCGTGAGGACCGCGGCCGGCGCGAGTGCGAGAAAGACGCCAGCACTCGTCGCGACGCCTTTGCCACCGCGCATCCCGACGTATACCGACCAGACGTGGCCGACGATAGCCGCGGCGCCATACGCGAGCGCCCACTCCGCCGTCGCCGATCCGTCATGCAGGGGAAAGAAGAACGCCGGGAACCAGCCTTTGGCGATGTCGACGATGAAGATGGGCGTCGCCGCCCGCCAGCCGAGCACACGGTAGGCGTTGGTCGCGCCGAGATTGCCGCTGCCGTGTTCGCGCAGATCGATCCCGCGGACCGCCCTGCCGATCACATAGCTCGTTGGGAATGCGCCGATCAGGTAGCTGGCGACGACGAGCAACCAGGTCATCGGCCGGGCTCCGCACCTTTTTCTTCGCGCCGACCCTTGAGGCGCAGCTTCAGCGGGCTACCGGCGAACCCCCACGCGTGGCGGAATCCCTTCTGCAGGTAGCGCATGTAATTCTCCGGCACAGCCTTCGGATGATTGACGAACAGCACGAACGTCGGCGGGGCGACTGCGGCCTGCGTAGCATACATCACCCGGATCGGCATCCCGCGGTAGTGCGGCGGCTGCGTCCGCGTGATCAGCTCACGGATGACTTCATTCACTTCACGCGTCGGGATGCGGCGGTTGCGCTGGGCGGCTACTTCGAGCACCAGGTCGAGCACCTTGTGCACCCGCTGGCCGGACAGTGCGGACGTGAACAAGGTCGGCACCCACTTGAGTGTCGGCACGCGCTTGTGCAGCGCACGCTCGTACTCGACCGCCGTATTCGTTTCCTTGGTCACCAGGTCCCACTTGTTCACGATGATGATCAGCGAGCAGCCCGCCTTCCATGCCTTGCCCGCGATCCGCAGGTCCTGCACGTGCGCCTCTTCGGAGCCGTCGATCAGCAGCAGGCAGATGTCCGCCCGCTCGATCGCGAGCTCCGTCCGCAGCATGCTGTAGTACTCCAGGCTTTCATCGATCTTCGCCTGCCTGCGCAGGCCCGCCGTATCGACGAACACGAGGTCGTGGCCATGATACTTCATGGGCGTGTCGATGCTGTCGCGGGTCGTGCCTGCAACTTCACTCACAACCATCCGGTCCTCACCGAGCAGTCGATTGATGAAGCTCGACTTCCCTACATTCGGCTTGCCGATGACCGCGATGTGGATACCACTGTCGTCGTCATCGTTGTCGGCCGCGGGCAGCTTGGCGACGATCGCGTCCAGCAGGTCCCCGGAGCCACGCCCGACCATCGAGCTCACGGGCAGCGGCTCGCCCAGACCGAGCTCCCAGAACTCGTGCTGCGCAACTTCGTTCGGATGCTTGTCCAGCTTGTTCACGGCCAGGATGACCGGCAACTCCGTGCGGCGAAGCAGCTCGGCGACGCGATGATCCGCCGGATGCGGCCCGGCCAGTCCGTCCACCATGAACACGATGACGTCCGCCTCCGCGAGCGCCGCGATGACCTGGTTGCGGATCGCCTTCGCCATGAACTCGCCCGTGTCAGGCTCGAGGCCGCCCGTATCCACCAGGTAGAACTTGCGGCCGTCCCACTCCGCCGATGCGAAGTTGCGGTCGCGCGTCACGCCCGGCGTGTCTTCGACGATCGCCTTCCGCTGACCCAGAACACGATTGAAGAACGTGGACTTGCCGACGTTCGGGCGACCGATGACGGCGACGACAGGCTGGCCCCGCCTCAAACGGAACCCAGCGCGGCGACGAGATCGAATGCGGGAATGAGCAGGGCGGGCGCCATCGTTTCACGAACACTTTCCAGAGTGATGTCGTCGATGAAACGCTCATCGTCGTTGAGCGCTTCACCGGGCAGCAGCACCACGTCGAACTGCCGGCCCTCGAGCGCGGCCAGAATCGAATCCGCGGGCAGAAGGCCCGCCGTGCTTACCGTCGGTCCGAACATTCCGTTCTCCACGGCAACGACTTCGGCGAGCGCGCCGCGCTCCGCGTTGTACCGCGCGATCAGCGGTTCGAAGACGGGCGCCATCCGAGTGCCCGTCACGAGTGCGATGCGCTTCCCCGTCGCATGCGGGATGTCGTTAAAAAATTCATCGAAGTCGTCCATCAGCTTCCGCACGGCACCGACGCCGTTCTCCATCAGTGGCCAGTCGTCGTAATAATCCGCCGTGGGCACCGGCATCCCGGCAATGAAGAACATCTCGTCGCCTGCGTACGCCCAGCCGGTACCGCGCTCCGCGAACGACCTCGCTCGGGCGATGTCCACCAGGCGGATCGCGTCGCGCGCCTCAGGCGGCGTCAGCAGCCGAATCGGCTTGTTGAGGTTGTACTGCGTCAGTCCGACTGGAACCACCGACAACGACAACACACCAGGACCAATGGACCACAGCTCATCCAGCGTCTGCTGGAGGTGATCGCCGTCATTCCACTCCGGGCACAGCACGATCTGCGTATGCACGTCGATCCCCGCCGACGTCAGCGCGCGCAACTGCGCCACGATCTCGCCGCCGCGCGGCACGCCCAGCAGACGCTCACGCAGTTCAGGGTCCGTGGCGTGAACGCTCACATACAACGGGGACAGACGCTGCTCGATCAGACGCTCGAAACCCTTCGGGCCCAGGTTCGTCAACGTCACATAGCTGCCGTACGTGAACGACAAGCGGAAATCGTCATCCTTCAGGTGCAGCGACTTCCGAGCGACCTCCGGATTGCCGTCGATGAAACAGAACACGCACTTGTTCGCGCACTGACGAACGGCATCCGCCGCCGGCACGATGCCGAGTGATTCGCCCTCGTCCTTCTCGATCTCGTAGACCGTGCGGTCGCCGTCACCCGGACTCGCGATCTCGATCTCGATCGTGCCATCCGCTTCGAGGAACCGCAGATCCACGATGTCACGCACAGCCTCGCCGTTGATGCGCACAACACGGCTGCCGATCTCCAAATGGAGTTCGTCGGCAATCGTGCCCGGGACGACATCGGCGATACGGACCATTCATGACCTCGGAAAGACGCAATTCCGGGACATCCACTGCGGACGTCCGTTTCGATTGCAGCCCTTCAATTTAGCACGTTTTCAACCCCGTCTCAAGCAGAGTGCGGGATCGGTGCCTGACAGGATACGCAAACCGTCTGGCCAGGATCATAGGCCTCACCACACGCCTCACAGGCAAACGCAACCTCGCCCGTTTCGTCCATGTGACCCGACATCAGCTCCTGCGCGGCCAGGTAATCAAACGCGGGCACCAGGACACGGACCGGTGCAAGATCCCCCAGCTCCACGAGGAACGTCTGGTCGCGCTGGGACAGGATTTCGGCGTCTATGCCCTCTGCCACAAGGTTTTCACGGATCAGCTGCGCGTCGATCTCGTCGCTGGTCGTGTACACCTGAGCCCAGCCCTCGAAGATTGGCACGCCCGCATGCGTGGGACATGCGAAGTGCGAATCGCCGGCATTGCATTCGTCGCACACGGGCGTGCCGCACAGGATGCACTGTCCCTCGGCGGTCTGGGCGGGGTGCCTCGAACACGTCGTCGCCTGTCGCAGGCGGCCGCACACAGGGCATCCATTTTCCGCATCGTCGAACTCCTGGCCGCAGCGGGTGCAGGTTGCTGTCTCCGTCATCGTGATTCATCCATGGTTCAGGTTGCCCTGTACAGGTGCAAGATGCGTGCTTTTCCGCATGAAAAAAGAGCGGGGGCGCACCGTTTGGCGCACCCCCGCAAATGAACGTTCGACTGTAGGCGTCTACTTCAGCAATTCGTACTTCCAGGAGACGGCCGTGGCCGGTGCGTCGATGGTGACGGTGAACGGCTGGCGGTCATCCTTCGCCGGCACGGCGACCTCGAGGTCCTTCGAGGCGACGGACATTCCGTCCTTGTCGACGAGATGGAACTTCAGCTTCGCCTTCGAGCCGGCCTTGTCCGTGAGCCCGGTGATCGTGCCGTTGAGCGTGATCGTCTTCTCATCCGAGACCGTCTGGATCTCACTGATGGAGAACAGCAGCGCGTTGTTGCGCTCGAGCGACGCGAGCACGGCCTTCTGCCACTCGGCCTTCTTTGCCGGTTCGTGGTCCGACATGCCTCGCTGAGCGGCCGCCAGGCGCATCAACATCGTGGCATCGGCAGGCGACAGCGCAAGGCCGCGCGTTGCAGTACCGATGAGCTTTGCATACTGCGCAACCAGCTGATTCTGAATGGTCTTGGCTGCAGCGCCCGTCTTGCCCTCGAGCGACTTCATCAGTGCGTCGACAATGCCGGACCGCGAGTTCACCTCGAAGTCCATGATGTCATAGGACGTCGGGCTGAGCTGCGAGGCGCGTTCGAATGCCGCCGCCGCATTGTCGTAGTCCTGGGCGTTGTGCAGACCGATGCCCACGTTCAGCAGCTGGTTGCCCGTCAGGTCCGACCGGGTCAGCAGCTGGCCGTAGATCGTGTTCGCCTCCGCCGTCTTGCCTCCGCGGCCAAGCGTAATCGCGAGGTTCGACATCACCGCGGGATTCTGCGGATCACGTACGAGCAGGTCGC
>JBBSJG010000109.1:0-11263 GCA_038257485.1 Longimicrobiales bacterium
TGTTCGTGCAGGTCCCGCACCTCGTATACCTTCGAGGGGCTAGACACTTCGAGTGTCAGAGGGATTAAGGCAAAGGTAGAATCCGAATGCCTACGAATGGTCACGGAAGTGACAAATGACGCTAACGCGAAATAACACGTAGGCGTTTGTTTAGAGCTGTTCAAAATCTCTTGGAGAGTTTGATCCTGGCTCAGGACGAACGCTGGCGGCGTGCCTAACACATGCAAGTCGAACGAGTCCAGACCTTCGGGTCTGAGGCGAGTGGCGGACGGGTGAGTAACACGTGAGCAATCTGTCCCTGTGTGGGGGACAACCCGGGGAAACTCGGGCTAATACCGCATAGGCAGGCACTTCACAGGAAGAGCCTGGGAAAGAGGCCCTCTTTACAATGGTCTCATGCAGGGAGGAGCTCGCGGGCTATCAGCTAGTTGGTAGTGGTAACGGCCTACCAAGGCGACGACGGCTACGGGGTCTGAGAGGACGACCCCGCACATTGGAACTGAGACACGGTCCAGACTCCTACGGGAGGCAGCAGTGGGGAATTTTGGGCAATGGCCGCAAGGCTGACCCAGCGACGCCGCGTGCGGGATGACGCCTTTCGGGGTGTAAACCGCTGTCAGAGGGGAAGAATGGCGGATGTGTAAATAATGCATCCGTGTGACGGTACCCTCAAAGGAAGCACCGGCTAACTCCGTGCCAGCAGCCGCGGTAATACGGAGGGTGCGAGCGTTGTTCGGATTTACTGGGCGTAAAGCGCGCGCAGGTGGGTGAACAAGTCGGAAGTGAAATCTTGAGGCTCAACCTCGAGGCTGCTCCCGAAACTGTTCGCCTAGGGACTGGTAGAGGCTGGTAGAATTCCCGGTGTAGCGGTGGAATGCGTAGAGATCGGGAAGAATACCTGTGGCGAAGGCGGCCAGCTGGGCCAGATCCGACACTGAGGCGCGAAAGCGTGGGGAGCAAACAGGATTAGATACCCTGGTAGTCCACGCCGTAAACGATGGGCACTAGGCGCTGGTGGGAGCGACCCCTTCAGTGCCGTAGCTAACGCGATAAGTGCCCCGCCTGGGGAGTACGGCCGCAAGGCTGAAACTCAAAGGAATTGACGGGGGCCCGCACAAGCGGTGGAGCATGTGGTTTAATTCGAAGCAACGCGAAGAACCTTACCCAGGTTTGACATGCACGGGAAACCCTCTTGAAAGAGGGGGCCTCCTTCGGGACCCGTGGACAGGTGCTGCATGGCTGTCGTCAGCTCGTGTCGTGAGATGTTGGGTTAAGTCCCGCAACGAGCGCAACCCTTGCCCCGTGTTGCTAACAGGTAATGCTGAGGACTCTCGGGGGACTGCCGGCGTCAAGCCGGAGGAAGGTGGGGACGACGTCAAGTCATCATGGCCCTTACGCCTGGGGCTACACACGTGCTACAATGGCCAGGACAGAGGGCTGCAAGACTGCAAAGTGGAGCGAATCCCATAAACCTGGTCCAAGTTCGGATTGCGGGCTGCAACTCGCCCGCATGAAGCCGGAATCGCTAGTAATCGCGGATCAGCTACGCCGCGGTGAATACGTTCCCGGGCCTTGTACACACCGCCCGTCACGCCATGGAAGCCGGGAGTGCCCGAAGTCCGTGTCCTAACTCGCAAGAGAGGGAGCGGCCGAAGGCAAGCTCGGTGACTGGGGCGAAGTCGTAACAAGGTAGCCGTAGGGGAACCTGCGGCTGGATCACCTCCTTTCTGGAGACGACGAGTAGGTGCTCGAGACGTTCGAAAGAACAGCTCGCAGTCACTGAAAATCTCTCAGATGTCGCACCTGCCCGAACACTTGATTCTGATTGCCATTTTTAAAAGAGCCCGTCATACTCCGGTATGGCGGGCTCTTTTTGTTTGTTGCTGCCGCACACATCCCCTCCAACATCCGCAGGCGACGCATGTCGAATCGCACAAGAACCAGCATCGCAGCGGCCGCGCGGGTGCTGCTCCTGCTGCCGCTGCTGCTGCTCCCGTCCGCAGCCCCGGCAGCACTATCTGCACAGCAGACCTCGCCTGCCGGGATGCTCCTTGTCGAGAACGTCGTCGAACGGTGGATCCACGCGGGCGAAAAGCCTGCAGGTCCATTGGTGCTGCGGCTGGACGAATCGACGGAACCCGGGATCTCGTCGAAGATCGACTCGGTCATCGCAGTGAATGGCGGGCGGACGTTCTATCTGTCGCTCCAGCGGAGCATCTCAGGATCGTACACGCGGTCGGCCGACGGCCGCATCATCGATGTCCGCGGCCAGCGGAACATCCCGGAGCAGATCGGCATTACACGCAGTGCGGAAGACCTGGAGCAATCCAGGCGGATCTCGCTGTTCGAGAGCTGGACCAGCGAGCGGTTGGGGCTGCCCGCGGCGAGGATATGGGAACGAGCCGTGTCGTTCCATCCCACGCGCGTTGCCATCGGCGAGCGTTGGGTGGACACACTCGCATTCACGACGCGCGTGGACAGTTTCGAGCAGAAGCTGAGCGGTGTGCGCGTGAGTACCATCATCGGCGACTCGGTGGTCGACGGCCGACGTGTCTGGTGGGTGCGTGACAGCGCGCTCGTGGATTACAGCGAGCGTTTTGTGAGTGAGGATCGCGTGGCGGGCCGTCTGATCCCCGTCGTGCGGACCGGCCGCGGCGTGGTGCGCGGCCGCCACCTGTACGATCCGGCGTGGGGCATGTATCTCGTCCGCGACGACAGCGCATCCCTCATCGGCACCGTTCAACATCTCTACCCGGACGGCCGTGTCCTCCAGACGCCAGCGCGCATGGAGCGCATCCGGCACCAGTACCTGCAGGATTCCACGACGCGTCGTCTCGTAGTGCGCAATCGACCACGCTGGTCATCGGAGCAGATCATCGCTGCTGAGGCGATGCCGAGGCTGTCCATCGAGCAGGTGCTCGCGCGCGGTGACACAGCGGCCGCACTCGACTCGCTGAGCCGCGGCTCCGGTGCGCGACGGACGCTCGATATGGTGACGGTTCCGCTGATGGTGGACGTGCTGTCCGATCCCGCGCGTGCGCTTCGTTACCATGTCAACCTCGGTTACATCTACAGCAATGCGTTCAGCGCACTGGCCAGCCAGTTGCCCGCACTGCAGCCCGACAGTGCGCATTGGGCGTGCACGCGTGCAGCGTGTCGTCTGCTGGCGTCCCAGTGGCAACGCGCGTCCGAGCCGCGTCTCCGCGAGCTCGCACTCGCCGCGCACTTCGCATTGGACCCACGCACATGGGTCGACACTGTACGTGCGTGGACCCACGTCGATGACGCCTTCGAAAGGGTGATCAATCTCGCGAACGGCGTTGCCACCGGATGGCCCGCCGGCGCTCGCGCGCGCATTCCCTCGCCAGGTGAGGACTGGCCTGCATGGCTGCAGTGGATGGACGGCAGGAACCCCGCGTATCCGCAGATGAATCTCGGCGATCGTGATACGGTCCCGACGGCGAGGCCGAACATACGGTTCGGTGATACCCACACAACCGCGCTGCGCGTTCGGACACTGATCGACGGCCGCGACTTTGTGCGTGAGTTCAACCAACGCCTTGCCACAGCGACGAACGACACTGCGCAGCGCATGTACCGCACGATGTTGATCGGACTGGGCGCGTACCGCGGGAATCCCGATTCGATCGTCGCGCGGATGACGACGGGCTCGCCAGCCGATCGCGCGTCGGCTGTGCAGGAGATGGTCGCGCTGTTCGGCACGGACGGTCGCGATGCCGACGATGCGACTGCCACGACCATACAGGACGGATTCCTCTCGATTGTGCTCGATGGTGCTGCACCATGGCGCTCGCTGATCACCGCGGATGGATCCGGCGAGTCACCGTCCCGCATTGTGCCGCGCACCGGCGACTCCGTACGTATCCGGGGTGAACTGACGCCCGCGGTGCAGGAAATATGGGCGCGTCGTTTCCGCATCGTGCCGAGCGCTGCCAACACACCCAACGCACCAGGCGTCACGCCGCAGCCGCAGCTGCAGGTGCCCTATTCAGCATACTCCGTCTCGAACGTGACCGTCGCCGGTCCATTCGCGCGCCTGGAATTCGTGTATACGTATCGTACGCCGGGCGCAGAACCCGCCCCTTCACGCGGCGCGTATGCGACGGGTTACGAGATCTATTTCCTGCGCATGGATGGTCAGTGGGTGATTGCCGCGATGCCAACGTGGTGGGTGACCTGATGTCCCGATCCCGGGACGTCCCGTCGCGTCCCCGCCCAGATCCACACCACCAGAAAAATCTGGAAGGGCACCCGTACGATCAGATAGCTGAGATCCGTACTCTGTCCCTCGATGACGACGCCTGTGACCGCCGTGTAGATATTGGCGGGGAATACCGCGACGACGAGTGCCATGAGACACCATCCAGTCAGCCGCTCGTACCGCCGTACCCAGATCCCGATCGCACCCAGAATCTCCAGCACACCCGTGATCCACACGAGTTCGGTCTTGAACGGAATGGGCGGAGGGATCATTTGCGACATGGGCGCAGTGATGACGAAGTGGGCAATGCCGGTGGTAAGGAAGAGAAGGGTGATGCCAGCTTTTGCAGCGGTCCGGATATGAACGGGATCGCGGTCCCCGAATCGAACGACCAGGGCGGCGAGTGTAGCGGGCAGCGTAAGCACCGCCGTCAATGCGACGAGTAGCACCAGGAAACCTCTGTGATGGAGCCGCGGATTATTGCGCCGGACTGGAAATGGGGTGATCCTCACGCGGCTATGGACGCCGCTGGAAACGCGGCGGCACAGACAAGCAACCATACACCGGGCGCATAATGTCAAGCAATAAGCAGGCGAAGTGGCCGGCCGCTGCTGTCTGGCGGGCAGGAGCCCTCGGCAGACTCCTACTCCTGAGCGCCCTGATCTCACTCGGCGCACCCCCGGGACGCATATCCGCAGCGGCCCAGTCGGGATCCGCAGCGGCCCAGTCGGGATCCGCAGCGGCCCAGGACACGGCCGAGCCTCAGGACACGGCAGCGCTGATCATCAATAGCCGGCGGGTTACGGTATTCCGCAGCCCGCTGGGAGCGGCGAGCGCAGCGGAACGTGCGGTAGCGGCGACTGCGCGCATTCGCGAGGCCATTCGACGCAATGGTGATGATGCCGTCGCCGTTCAAGCCGAGGGTGCGGGCATGGTCGTTACCCTCGGCGGAACGCCCGTGTTCGTGCTGACACCGGGCGACATCAGCAGCGAGCTTGGCGAGTCACTCGCGAATCGCGCGGAAGCGGCTGCGGTGCAGTTGCGCGACGTCGTCGACGTCGACCGCGAGGCGCACAGCCTGCCACGCCTGCTGCGCGCGGCCAGCTTCGCTGTCGCTGCGACCGTTCTGTTCCTCATTCTCCTGCGCGTCCTTATCGTGGCGCAGCGTGGACTCATGCGGCGCCTGCCGGTCGTGGCCCGTTCGCGGGCCGGGCGCAGCCTTACCATCCGCGGCTTCACGTTACTGCGTGCCGACCAGATGACCGCGGCGACGCGACGCGCGGTTGCGTTCGTCGCATCCGCAGTCGGTCTGTTCCTGGCCTATCTCTGGCTGACGTTTGTGCTGACACGGTTCGCGTACAGCCGCCCATGGGGCGAAGCGCTCGGCGGTTATCTGCTCGTCACGATGCGCTCGCTGGCAACCAGCGTGCTCCATTCGATTCCCGGCCTCTTCACGGTTGTCCTCATTCTGGTCATCACGCGTGCAGTCACGCGCCTGGTGCGCTCGTTCTTCGACGCGGTGGAAGCTCGAACCGTAGAAGTGCCGTGGGTGCATCCGGAGACGGCGAATCCAACCCGCCGGATCGTGATTGCACTGCTCTGGATGTTCGCGCTCGTCGTTTCGTATCCGTACCTGCCCGGCAGCAGCAGTGACGTGTTCAAAGGTGTGAGCCTCTTTGCAGGCGTTGTCCTCTCGCTGGGATCATCGGGCGTCATGAGTCAGGGCATGAGCGGCCTCGTTCTCATGTATGCCCGCGCACTTCGGCCTGGCGACTACGTGCGCATTGGCGAGACAGAGGGAGTGGTGAGCGAGCTCGGCATGCTGTCCACAAAGATACGGACGATGAAACGAGAGGAAGTGACCATCCCCAACGCCGTCGTAGTCGGCGCCACTGTAAAGAATTACAGTCGCCTCGCTGCGGAAGGCGATGGCGTCCTGCTCTACACCAGTGTGACGATCGGATACGACACACCGTGGCGACAGGTGCAGGCCATGCTGATCGAAGCCGCACGCAACACGAACGGGCTCCGCCACGAACCCTCGCCCTTCGTCCTGCAGACTGCGCTGTCCGATTTCTACGTCGAGTACCAACTGAACTGCGTGCTCGACGAACCCGCCAGCAGGCCGCGTGTGTTGTCAGCGTTGCATGCGAATATCGTGGACGCGTTCAACGAGTACGGTGTGCAGATCACCTCGCCCCATTACAGGGCGGATCCGCCGAACCCGATCGTCGTCCCGCGTGAGCACTGGTTCAAGTCACCTGCTGCGGAGGCCCAAGCGGGTCCAGGCCGTCCAGAGGGAGAACCTGCACCTGGCGACGTGGATACGACGTGAAAATACGGGCCGCATTGTCCGGCTCGGCGAGGGCATCGTTGACGGCGAGGAGGAGCTCACTGGCCCAGTGGCGCCGGGCGCGGGCCGGTATGAGATAGCGGATCGTCAGGTTTGTCCACTCGTCTGCGGCCGTTACGAAGACCTGCGGCTCCACTGCGATGTCGAAGTCGAGATTTTTGCTCATCAGGAGTGCCTGGTAGTCAGCGGCCGGTGCCTGCATGACCTGCCCCAGGACTTTTCCCGCGGTGTCGCGGCACACCCTGCACGCGAGACGCACGTCGGATTCATTCGCAACACCGATCGTGATCTCATCCCATACGTATGGAAAATCGCGCGTGTAGTTGGTGATGCTCGAACGCAACACTTCGGAGTTCGGGAACGTGATCAACGCCCCGGTCGGTTGCGCGCCGTGGACCGCCTTGTCCAGTCCACCCGCCTCCCATACAGTTGTCGTCAGCACATCGATCGCGTACACGTCGCCGAACACATCGCCGACCAGTATGCGATCACCGACGCGATAGTAGGATTTGAAAGAGTTCAGCAGCCATCCCGCGAAGCTCTCGATCGGCGCCTGCAGCGCCCATGACAACGCCAGGCCGAAGAGGCCGACGGAGCCGAGGAGTGCACGCGCGTCGCCTGCGATCACACTGAGCGACGTCGCGATTGCGATGGTCCAGAGTACGATGATCGCCAGTGCAGTGGCAGCGTCGGCACGCGTCCATGAACCGAACATGCGACGCAGCAGGGGGCGCACGAGTCGCGCGATCAGCGCCGCGACGAGGAGGATGCCGATGGCGACGAGGATACTGGGCAGCATGCGCGTGAATTCGTTTGCCAGATCGCGCAGCGGCCGTGTCGCAGTCTCGATCGCGTCTGCACCCGGCACATTCGTTGTGTCCTGCGATGAAGCCGCGGAGCCAGGCGCGAAGATCATGAGCATCACGCCCGCCATGGCGACCGCCACGATGGAACCCTGGCGGAAACGCCGCAGTCGGCGGGAGGCCTGCATACGGTATGAGGTCGCGGGCTGATTCTTGCGCCGAAGTGCCCGCCGCCCGCCGCGCCGACTTACGCGCGGGCCGCGCTGGCCGCCGCGCGGTACAGCGCGTGCGCGCGAACCGGGACGCTGGCGCATTTCCGCGGCCCTGACAGGTGTAACGGGCTTACGACGCATCCAGCAACATACCACATCCTCAGGCCGAGGCCAAACAGGACGGGAATGGAATGGACAAAGCAGTGATCGATTGGCGCCAGCTCCTCAACACACCGCTCTTCACAATCAGCAGCACCACCGTAACGCTGCTGACGCTCCTGTTGATTTGCCTCATCATTGTCGGGACGATGCTCGCATCGAGGCTTGCCCAGCGCGGCGTAACCCGGTGGCTCGGCTCCCGCGGAACCGCCGACAGCGGGACGGTCTCAACGGTTGCACGGCTCGTTCACTATGTGATCCTGATTATCGGCTTCGGCAGCGCACTGCAGACAATGGGGATCAGTCTGGGTACCCTGTTCGCCGCCGGCGCGTTCTTCGCGATCGCAATCGGTTTTGCCATGCAGAGCATCGCGCAGAACTTCGTATCAGGCATCATTCTGCTTGCCGAACGCACCATCAAACCCGGCGACGTACTCGAGGTCGAGGGTCGTGTCGTCCGCGTCACCGCGATGCGCATGCGAGCGACTGTCGCCCGCACCCGCGACGAGGAGGACCTCATCATTCCGAATTCAACCCTGGTCCAGAACACCATCACCAATTTCACATTGCGCGATTCACTCATCCGCATTCGCACAAAGGTCGGCGTCTCATACGGCGCGGACCTGAGACAGGTGCATGACGTGCTCACGCGCGCGGCGACGGCGCTTACGCACGATGCGCCGAGGGAACCGCTCGTACTGCTTGCGGAGTTCGCCGATTCCAGTGTGGTGTTCGAAGTGTCGATCTGGTCGGAGGACGCATGGGCGTCCCGGCGGACACGGTCCGATCTAAATTTCGCGATCCATGAGGCACTCCGGCGCGAGGACATCGTCATCCCCTTCCCGCAACGCGATGTTCATCTGTTCCAGGCGGCTGACGCAGGGGGAACGCACAGCCCCGTTTCGGGTCCTACATCAGAGACGAAACGCATTAACGAGAGGTAAACTCATGCTCAAAATAGTCATGGCGCTCGCAGGCGCGGGGCTGGCCGGAACCGCCGAACTGCCGTCGCATACAACGCCGTTGTCTGTGGTCCCCGCGGAACAGGTCGCGGTATTTGCGGGCGGCTGCTTCTGGGGCATCGAAGGCGTATTCGAGCACATCAAAGGCGTGCGCATTGCGGAATCGGGCTACGCCGGCGGAACCACGAAGTCCCCGACCTACCGGGATGTCACATCGGGCCGCGGCGGCCACGCCGAAGCCGTTCGCGTCTACTTCGACCCCGCCGTCGTCTCGTATGAGCAGCTGCTCCACGTATTCTTCGCGGTCGCACACGACCCCACGCAACTGAACCGCCAGGGCCCCGACACCGGTATCCAGTACCGGTCGGCAATCTTTTATGCGACGGCGGACCAGCAGCGCGCGGCCGATTCCTATATCCGCCAGCTCACAAACGCCAAGGTGTTCAAGGACAAGATCGTCACCCAGGTCACGCCCCTGCAGACCTTCTGGATGGCCGAGGACTATCACCAGGACTACATGAAAGCGCACCCGGACCAGCCGTATATCGTGTACAACGATGCACCCAAGGTCGAGGAACTTCGGAAGCAGTTTCCGGCGCTGTACAGGTAGGCCCCCGTCCCCCCGTCCCACCAGACTGCAGAACTGTGGCGCAATCGGCCGCCCCAACATACCTTGGAAACGTGCGACGCGATCCCCGACCCTGCCTACGGGATCGCGTCATACGGGCACGCAAAACTGCGCGCGCCCCAAACCCAGCCAGCACGCAAAACTGTTATGCGACGTCGGTTCGCGCACCCCATTCAACGGTCGCGTCCCACGCCTGGAGGCCCCATCGCGTATGGGACTGACAGGACCAAGGAGCGTTCCACAGCCGCCGATGAGCGTCATCCGTCCATATCGAGCGCGTCCAGCGGACTCCTGATACGAAGCAGGTTCCGCGTCGTGACATGCGTGTAGATCTCGGTTGTGCGACTGCTCGCATGTCCCAGCAACTCCTGGATGTAGCGCAGGTCCACCCCCTGCTCCAGCAGGTGCGTCGCAAAGCTGTGCCGAAGCGTGTGCGGCGAAACCGCCTTGTGTATGCCCGCCCGCGCCGCCGCTGCCGAAACCATGTGCTGCACCGTACGCGCACTGATGGAGCGGTCCGGCCGCCGCCCCGGAAACACCAATGCCGAACCCTCGACCCGTTCGCGCAGACCACAGTATGCCGCGAACGCCGTTTCCAGGTGGTCCGAGTACAGCGTGATGCGGTCCTTGTGACCCTTGCCCCGCCGCACCGTGATCAGGCGACGGTCCCGGTCGAGGTCCCGCATCTGCAGCCGAACCAGCTCACCCACCCGTAAGCCCGATGAATACATGAGGAGCAGCATCAACCGATGTCCCGGATTGAGCGTCACGTCCACCAGCCGCCGCACCTCCTGGACGCTCAGAACCTGCGGTAGCCCCTGACCACGTCGAGGCGACGGCAACGCCCCGCGCTCCAAAGGCTCTCGCAACACATGCTCGCAGAAGAATCGCAGCGCCGCCGCCACCTGACCGTGGTAGCCCTGGGAAATGCCACCATTGACGAGCCCGAGCAGATACCCCCGCGCCCGCTCAAGCGTGATGCGCGACTCACCGCATTCGTTGATAAAGCGACGTATCAACTTCATATACGCGATCTGCGTCCGACTCGAATAAGCCCTGAGCTGCAACTCCTCCTCCGCATGCCGCACCAGCGCCGCATTGATCTCGTCGCGAGTGATCGACTGGATAGGAGGTCGCCGTGATGCATCCAGGGATGCGGTGTGCCGCGTAGCGGGTGCAGAATCCCGCGGACCATGAGCGGCGTCCCCCGGACCATGAGCGGCGTCCCCCGGACCAGGAGCGGCGTCTCCCGGACCATGAGCGGCGTCCCCCGGACCAGGAGCGGCAACCGGACCATGAGCGGCGTCCCCCGGACCAGGAGCGGCAACCGGCATGTCGGACGCAGTATGCCGTGCATCCGGAGCGGCAATCCCCGCAGCCGGCGGCGCACCCGGCCCACCGCGAGCCGCATCCGACTCCGGAACAAATACCGTGCGGATCGTCACGTTCAGACCCGCCAGCCGTGCAACAAGGGTATCCATCTGCGTGATCGGCACCGCCCACCGCCGCGTACCCGGGTCCCACACCCGGATCCGCAACGACCGAACCGCAGCGATCAGCTCTTTGTCGAACGGAAACTCGAGCTCGACCCACCCCTCGCGCTGAGACCGTGTTACAAGAATGCGACGCATGAAAGAGAATTGCGGCTGCAGCGGGGCGAGTACATGGCAGTTACGGCCATTCCGCGAGTCAGTCGCGAAGCCAGTTGCCGCGCAAGAACGCACCAACCCACATTCCTCGCTATAATCATTTATCACGACTCTGGACACGGCAAAGCGCCGATCTCAATGTCATTCTACGAAATCCCACCAACTCCCAATTCGCAAAAAGGGAGTTATCTGACACGTCGCCCCTGACACAGCCGTGTCGCGGTTGGCGAGAAGTAACGAACCGGCTGGCGGACGCAATTCGCAGTTTCGAAGAA
>JBBSJG010000110.1:0-11159 GCA_038257485.1 Longimicrobiales bacterium
CGCTCGTGAGATGGACTGCTCGAGCGTCAGGGGGACCGTGTCCTTCACCGTCGGCGACGCCTGTGCCCGCACGCGAGCCGGCATCCACGCCGTCACCACTGCCATCACCACTGCCATCACGAAAAGAATGTTATTGCGCCGCATCACGCGCCTTGCTCCGTCTTGTCGAGGTTTCGTTCTTCGCCGCGAGCGCGGCGACAGTGCCTTCCAGTGCGGCAATCACGGCACGATAGGCCGCCACGTGAACCTCCAGGCGGTCGCGCACGTCATGATGTTCGATCGGCATTGTCAGCGCGTCCGAGATCGCTTCCTCGAACGTCCGCAAATGTGCGATCCGCGTTGCCAGCGACCGTTCCGTGCTGTCACGCGTGATCTGGTAGTAATCCTTCCGGTCGCCCGGCCGGCTCACCCGTTCCACCATCCCGAGCTTCTCGAGCATGCGCGCGTCGTTGCTCACGCTCGCCTTGCTCACCCCCAGCTGTTCCGCGATTTCGTCGAGGGAGCACGCGCGCGGGGAGAGCAGGGCCAGTCCGAAGATCCGGCCGGCGATGCGAGGGAATCCGTCTCTCTCGGAGAGCAGTCCCATGCGTTCAATGAAATCGAGCATATCGTTGTTCATGGGTGTGAGTGTACATCGTTCAGTTTGTTTAGTCCATAGTAAACACTTGCCGTTGCCGGACCTGCCTTCCGCTATTTCGTAAAGACCCCGGCAGCTATGCCATGACGTATGGATTGTTGATAACTATGGATGTCCCCTTGGCCGAAGGTGGGCACGGCCAGCCGAGACACACTTTTGAGTACAGTGGACTTGCCCCCGCTGCCGCCGGACCGCGAAAAACGGTGCCTGGAAGCCGGGATTTCGGAGCTGGTGGGCAATCTATGTGGAAAAATGGGGCGATGGGATAGCTGGAACGGCGTTCCCGAAATTGCGGAAGGGTGGTCCGGGGGGAGGAGGGGAGGTAGAATCCGCACCAGCGATCACGCACCCCCGGGACTGATGAAACCAGCCGAAGCAGGCACTGAGCGACCGATGTCCGAACCTGACCGCGGACAGGTTCTGCATGACTTGGAGGGGTGGCTGGAAGTGCCCATGGCGCTGCTCGGCCTGATCTGGCTTGGAATTCTCACGTTGGAGGTGACACGCGGGATCGGGCGCACGCTCACGCTTGTGAGTGTCGCGATCTGGGCGGTCTTCGTATTCGACTTCCTGCTCCGTCTGGCGCTCGCGCCGAACCGCGCGGCGTACCTCCGGACCAACTGGTTGACCCTGCTTTCGCTGGTCGTGCCGGCCCTGCGGATTGCCCGGTTCGTGCGTGTATTCCGGGCGGTCCGCGTGGTCCAGGGGTTCCGCCTGGTGCGGGTTGTGACATCCATCAATCGCGGCGTCGGCTCGGTTGCGGAATTCCTGAAGGGCCGCGGGGCTGCATACGTGTTCGCGATGACGATCGTGGTTGTATTCGGAGGGGCTGCGGGAATCCTCATGTTCGAGCGGTCGTCGCCGGGCTTTGCGACATACGGGGACGCGCTGTGGTTCACGGCGATGCTTGTGACGACACTGGGATCGGGGTCGTGGCCGAATACGACGGAAGGGCGCGTCCTGACGGTGCTGTTGTCGTGCTACTCGCTCGGTGTTCTGGGCTACGTGACGGCAGCGCTGGCCAGTTTCTTCGTGGGTCGGGATGCCGCCGCAAAGTCGCAGCAGGGCGTGGGACCGATCCTTTGATGGGCCGGCGTTTCAGGGAAAACCTCGTGGTGGCGTAGACGGGAGGGTGGGGTGCCACGTACAATTGCCGTCATGCGTCGTTCCAATGGACGATTGTCACTAAACAACCCTTATCAAAGTTGACCTATGGCAACTGAGCATCACAAGGAAGAATGGGGCAGCAAGCTGGGCGTCATCCTGGCCGTGGCGGGATCGGCTGTCGGCCTGGGCAACTTCCTCCGATTCCCCGGACAGGCTGCTGCGAATGGCGGCGGCGCCTTCCTGATTCCGTATTTCACAGCGCTCGTGCTGCTCGGCATCCCGATCGGCTGGAGCGAGTGGGCGATGGGCCGGTATGGTGGTCAGAAGGGCCTGCATTCGGCGCCGGGCATCATGGGCATTATCGGCAAGGGACGCATCGCTCGCTATCTCGGCGTCATCGGCGTGCTGATCCCGCTGGGTGTGTCCTTCTACTACGTATTCATCGAGGCGTGGACGTTCGGCTACTTCCTGAAGTACCTGACGGGTGGCATCGGCATCGACAATGCTGCGTCGATCGCGGACCAGGGTGCGACGGCGGCCGCGTACTATCAGGACTTCACCGGCACCAGGGAGGACGGTGTTCTCCTCACGAGCGGCTTGAACCTCACGCTCATCTCGTGGATTACGGTCTTTGTCATCAACGTCTTTTTCGTCTTCCGAGGCCTGTCCAAGGGCATCGAGAAGTTCGTGTCGTTTGCAATGCCGGTGATGGCCGTCGCAGCACTGATCGTCCTGATCCGCGTGCTCACGCTCGGCACACCAGACCCGGCGGTACCGGAGCAGAGCGTGCTGAACGGTTTGGGCTACATGTGGAATCCGAACTATTCCAAACTCGCAGACTTCCAGACATGGATGGCAGCGGCCGGCCAGATCTTCTTCAGCCTTTCCGTGGGCTTCGGCGTGATCATCAATTACTCGTCGTATATGAAGAAGCGTGACGACGTCGTGCTGTCCGGGCTCGCAGCGGCCTCCACGAACGAGCTCTTCGAGGTCGGTTTCGGCGGCATGATCACACTGACCGCGGCAGTCGTCTTCCTGGGCCTGAGCGGTACCACGGCAGCCGTGGCGACCGGGTCGTTCGGCCTGGGCTTCACGACGCTGCCGGTCGTGTTCGCGCAAATGGGGATCTGGGAGAACTTCATCGGTGCGGTGTGGTTCTTCATGCTGTTCCTGGCGGCCATCACCAGTTCCCTGTCGATGTATCAGCCTGCCGTCGCATTCATCAAGGAAGGCATGGGCTGGTCACACACGAAGTCGACAGGAGCGGTCGTGGCGATGGCAGTCATCGGTACGTCGCTCACGCTGTGGTTCACGAAGGACGGCGCGTTCTGGAGCACGCTCGACTTCTGGGTCGGCACGCTCCTGATCTTCGTGATGGCAGCCGTGCAGATCATCTTCTTCTCGTGGGTGTTCGGCATCGAGCGAGGCTGGAAGGAAATGCATGCGGGTGCGTCGATCCGGATTCCGCCGGTATTCAAAATCGTGATGAAGTACATCGCGCCGGCCTACCTGATCATCATCTTCATCGGATTCTGCGTGCAGAACCTGCGTCCGTCCCTCGCGGCCGCGTGGTCCACGACGGGCTCGCGCATGGCGATGCTGATGATCGTCGCGACAGCACTCGTGCTGATCGCGGTGGTTGCAGTTGGCGAGCGCCGCTGGCGCGCGGCAGGCATTGATCTTGACGACCAGTTCCCGGACAAGGAGAACCAGCTATGACAATCGGTGGATGGGTCACGATGTTCCTGTCTCTCTCGGTGGTGTGGGGCGGCACGTTCTGGTGTTACAAGAAGGTGCTCACGACGCCGCAAGAGGAGAAGGTGCCGTCGGGCTACGGCGCGTAAGTCTTCTCAGCCAGTAATACAGGGGGCCCTGTGACGAACATTCGTCGCAGGGCCTCTCTGCTACACGACCGTACGTCCCCGCGAAACGAAGCGCGTGTCGCGGCGTATAGGAGTATGGGCGTTCACCATCAACGGACCGGGTTCCATGCAGCCGCGTAGCCGCCGTCGCATGCTCTTCATCGCTGGATTCGCCGCGTACTTCGTGGTGCTGTGGGTGCTGTGGCCGACCATGGTCATCTATCCGCTCAAGATTTTCGTGGTATTCCTGCATGAGTTGAGTCATGCAATGGCGGGCGCTCTCACGGGCGGGCGGGTGGAGAGCATTACGCTGAGCCCCCAGCAGGGTGGCGCGACGTACATCGCAGGCGGCAGCCGGTTCCTCGCACTCAGCGCGGGCTACCTCGGTAGCCTGGTGTGGGGCCTGCTTCTCCTGCGCGCCGCCGGTGCCCGCGGTCGGATCCCACGCGCCACGCTCGCCGCTCTCGCCTGCATCCTGCTCATTGCGACCGTGTTTCTGGTGCGAAGCGGGTTCGGCGTCGTATTCGGCATTCTGTTCGGCCTGACACTGCTCTTCGCGAGCCGGCGCCTCCCGCCCAATGGCGTCGTCGTCGTATTGACCATCCTCGGACTCACCAGCGCGTTGTACGCCCTCTTCGACATTCGCGACGACATCCTGATGCGGCCGGGCGCGCCGTCGGATGCGAACATGCTGGCGCAGCTCACGGGGATCCCGACGGTGGTCTGGGGCGTGGCGTGGACAGTGGTCGCACTGATCGCCTGCGGCTACACGTTGCGGCGCCTCTATGCCCGGGTCTGACGGCGGTGTAGGTTAGCGGTTCCCCTCTACCGACGACCCTTATTCTGTCCGCTGAGGACGGGAGTCGACGATGCTCCTGGCCAGACGATCCATCCTGCCGTGCGCTCTCGCAGCAGCCCTGCTGACTGCAGGTACGGCCAACGCCCAGAACCAGCCCGCAACCAATCGCCTGATCACGTCCGCCGACATGAAGGCCTGGAATTCGATGCGTCAGCCAACGCTTTCGAATGATGGCCGATGGTTCGCCTATGTCATCGGACCGGCCGAAGGCGACGGCACACTTGTCATCCGCGGCACATCGAAGGATGCAGCCGAGACGCGCATCAATGTCGGCGACGGTGGCGGCTCCATCGCGATCTCGGGGGACTCGAAGTGGATCGGCTACATCGTGGCGCCACCGAAGCCACCGGCTGCGGGTGCGCGCCCGAACCCACCCGACAGCACCGTGCGCGACAGTGCGCGCAGCACCGTGCGTGACACGACGGCGAGGGCGAGGGCGACGGCGAACAAGCTCGTCCTGATGAATCTCGCTACGGGTACGAAGAAGGAATTCGAGCGCATCCGTCGCTTCAGCTTCAATGCCGATCGTCCGACATGGGTCGCGATGTCGGGCTATGGCACGGCCGAATCGGCGGCCGATGCATCGAGCCGTGCAGGCGCGCCTGCGGGCGGTGGCCGCGCGGGTGGTGCCCCGGCAGCTGGTGGTGCGACTGCGGGCGGCGCTGCGGCGTTGCTGCTCTACAACCTCGGGACCGCCGCGATGCTGAACATGGGGATCGTCGGTGAATACACATTCAGCGATAACGGCGGCTGGCTCGCATACACCATGGAAACCCCGGACCGCGTCGGCAATGGTGTGCAGCTGCGCAACATGACCACCGGTGCGGTCCTGTCTGTGGAGAACGAACGGCTGCTCTATCGCCACCTGGCGTGGGCAGATAGTTCGCGTGCATTGAGTGTGATGCGCGGCAAGATCGACGATGTCGCGAAGGACACCGCGTTCTCGATCGAGACGTTCACGCAGTTCGGTGCGAACGGACCCGCGAAGCGCGTGCTGTTCGATCCGTCTCAGCGCAATGATTTCCCGAAGGGATTCAAGCTCGCGTCGGAGCGCGCGCCGCGGTATGCGCGTGACATGTCGGCGGTGTTCTTCGGTCTGCGTGAAACGGCGAAGCCGGCACCATCCGCAGCGGCGGGCGGCGGTGGCCGATCGGCCGTCGCACCGGGCGCGCCCGGCGCCGGTGGCTCGGTCAACCAGGGTCGCGGCGGCGCGACAGGCACGGCGAGCGACAGTCTGCCGACGCTCATCCTCTGGCACGCCAAAGACACTCGCCTGCAGTCGCAGCAGATCGTGCAGGAGCAGGCCGACCGCAACTACAACTACATGTCGCTCTACCGCCTGCGCGACGACCGGTTCGTTCAGCTCGCGGACGACTCCATTCGCAATGTCGTGGTCACGACGGGCGACCGTTATGCGTACGGCATGGACACCCGTGCGTACGAGCTCGAGGCGAGCTATTCCGGTCGCGCGTACCAGGACATCTACCGCATCGACTTGGGCACCGGCGCACGCAAGGTGTTGATGCAGAAGAAGCCGTCCGGCGGGATGACGTCATCACCCGACGGCGCGCGCCTCCTGTACTGGGGCACCGATGGCCACTGGTACACGCTCGACCTGGCCACAGGTCAAAGCACCAACGTGACGAAGGGTGTGCCGACGGCATTTGTCGATTCGGCCGATGATCACAACAACCTGTTCCCGCCCGCGGAGCGCAGTATCGGCTGGAGCCGCGACGGCAACTTCCTGCTGCTCGACGACGGCTGGGACATCTGGAAAGTGCCGTCCGTACCGGGCCGTGGTACTGCCGTGAACCTCACGGGTGACGGCAAGGCCACACAGGTGCACTACCAGCGCGTGTATTCGTTCACGAACGGCCGTGTCGAGCCAACGCTGCCGGGGATCGACCTGTCGAAGCCGATGTACTTCGGGACATACGGCGAGTGGACGAAGAAGGAAGGTCTGGCGCGTGTCGATCCGGGCAAGCCGGGTGCGAAGAGCATCTTCTTCGAGGACGCGCGCTTCAACATCATCAAGGCGAGGGACGCGGATACGTTCGCGTATACGCGGCAGAGCTTCACGGAGTATCCGAACTACTGGATGTTCAATCCGGGGTTCAGCGGTGGCTACCGCATTACGGATGCGAATCCGCAGATGAAGGATCTCGCGTGGTCGAGCGGCACTCGCCTCATCGATTACGTGACCGACAAGGGCGACAAGCTGCAGGGCGCACTGTATCTGCCGGCGAACTACGAACCCGGCAAGCAGTACCCGATGCTCGTGACGATCTACGAGAAGATGTCGCAGAACAAGAACGGCTTCGTGTCGCCGACCGAAACGCGCGCACCGGATCCGACGCTCTACACGAACCGCGGGTTCATCGTGTTCGCGCCGGACATCGTTTACAAGCTGAACGATCCCGGCATGTCCGCTGTCTGGAGCGTGGTGCCCGCTGTAAAAGCCGTGCTCGCCACGGGGATGGCAGACCCGCAGAAGGTCGGCATCTGGGGCCATTCATGGGGGGGCTACCAGACGGCATTCCTCGTCACACAGACCGACATCTTCTCGGGCGCCATCGCCGGTGCACCGCTGACCGACATGGTCAGCATGTACAGCTCCGTCTACTGGAACAGCGGTGGTGCGAACCAGGCGATCTTCGAGTCAAGCCAGGGCCGCTTCAAGGGCAATTTTATCGACAACTACGACGCGTACATTCGCAACTCGCCGGCGTTCCATGCGAAGAACGTGAAGACACCGCTGATCATCCTGCACAATGACAAGGATGGCGCGGTCGACTTCAACCAGGGCATCACGTACTTCAATACGCTGCGTCAGCTCGGCAAGGAAGTGATCATGCTCGAGTACGTCGGTGAGAACCACGGGCTCGCCCGACCCGTGAACCAGAAGGACTACGCGATCCGCATGTCGGAGTGGTTCGACAACAAGCTCAAGAAGCTGCCGGCCGCCGAATGGATCCGCAGCGGCGTCCCACGCCTCAAGATGGAAGACCACCTTCGGGACCGTAAGGACCTCGTCACTACACCCGTGGTCTTTGGCGTGGACGACAATTAGTAGGATGGGCCCGCACGGCAGGAAAAGGACGGCGGTACCGCCATTCGTGCCGCCCGGTTTCAGACCGACGCTAGGCGTGGGACGAACTGGGCATGCGTATTGGCGGAATCGTCCGGCCCTGGCGCAGCTTATAAGCTGTTGTGGATAAACCAGTTACGGCCATCCATGGGATTTTGGCCCCGTCCTTGCTCTCAACCCGGCCGGTTACCGCATATCAAACGGACACGGGGAGATCGAAGATGAACAAGAGGATTCTGACAGCGGTATTGGCATCGGGTCTGGCGCTGACGGCAGCGGCCTGCAATGTCGAGAAGACAGAAGACGGCGAGGCACCGAGTGTGGACGTCGACGCCGGCAAGCTGCCGGAGTATGATGTTCAGACCCCGACGGTCAAAGTCGGCACGGATACGACGATGGTGATCACACCGTCCGTCAACGTGGTTCCGGCAGACTCGAACACGTCGAACCTGTAGCCACAGCCGCTTCAATCGATGGGCGGATGCCTCCCGGCGTCCGTTTAATTCGGTATCAGGCGAGCCGGAGCCATTTGGCTCTGGCTCGCTCTGCATTCAGCGTCTAAGTTTGCAGCGTTGATGCGACGGCCCTGCGTGTCGCTGCGGCCTCTCGAAACCACCTCTCGAAAGAATCATGAGCGAATCCAACGGCGGGTCCGGTAAGGGCATGAAGCTGCATACCAAGATATTGCTGGGGTTGCTGATCGGCGCCACCCTGGGCATAGCCATGAATGCGACGCTGGGAGGTGCCCATCCGACCGTTGAAAAGCTCAATACGTATGTAGCCGGGCCGATCGGTCAGATCTTCCTCCGGATGCTGTTCATGATCGTCGTGCCGCTGGTGTTCGCATCGATCACGCTCGGCGTTGCCGGCCTCGGCGACCTGCGGCGCGTCGGACGCGTCGGCGGCAAGGCGATCGCGTACTTCCTGATCACGACGGCACTCGCGGCCGCACTCGGCCTCCTGATCGTAAATATCGTGAATCCAGGCGCGAGTATTCCTGCCGAAGTTCGCACGCATCTGCTGGAGACATTCGCGAAGGATGCGACGTCGAAGATGGAGGTGGCAGCGACGCAGAATTTCGGGATCGAGACGCTGGTCAATATCGTGCCGCGCAATCCGATCAAGGCGATGGTGGACCTCGACCTGCTGGGCATCATCTTCTTCGCGTTCATGTTCGGCGCGGCGCTCACGATGATTCCCGACGAACGGGCCCGACCTATGATCGCCGTGCTGGACGCACTCAATGACGTGGTGATCAAGGTTGTGGAATTCGCGATGAAGATCGCGCCGTACGGCGTGACCGCACTGATCTTCGGCGTGACATCACGGTTCGGCTTCGCGCTGCTGAAGCCGCTCGGAAACTATGTCGCGGTGGTCATGGTGGCATTGATCATCCATGCGTTCGTGACGAATTCGATCATCCTGCGCGTGATCATCGGTGTGAACCCGCTGCTGTTCTTCACGCGCATCCGGACGTCCATGATCACGGCATTCTCGACGAGCTCGAGCAGTGCTACGCTGCCGACAAACCTGGCCGTGATCGAGGAGAATGTTGGTGTGCCGCCGTCCATCGCGGGGTTTGTGCTCCCGATCGGCGCCACAATGTGCATGAACGGCACGGCGCTGTTCGAGGGCATCACGGTACTCTTCCTGGCGCAGGTCTTCGGTATTCAGCTGGATCTCGGGCAGCAGGTCATTGTGGTCGTCATGTCAGTCCTGACGGCGGTGGGCGCCGCAGGCGTTCCGGGCGGCTCCATCCCGCTGCTGGTCGGCGTGCTCGCGATGTTCGGCATTCCGCCTGAAGGCATTGCAATCATCCTCGGTGTGGACCGCATCCTCGACATGTCGCGTACGACCGTGAACGTGATGGGCGACATGTGTGCGGCGACCTGGGTAGCCAAGTCGGAAGGTCTGTGGACGGCGGCGAGTATACCGGCGGTAGTAGGCGTAATCGACACCACTGGCCCCGTGGACGAGAGTCCGCGGAACGAGCCGATGGGCAGCAGCAGCATCGATCGCCACTGATCAATCAAACGGTCAGCGCACTGCGCACGCAGATCTTCACGAAACTCGTCGGGGACACGCTGACGCTGCAGCGCCGTCGGCGTGGCCGTGGCGCATTCCCGGGCGATTCCCTCGGTCGCGGCGGCACGACGCGCGACACGACGCGCGACTCCGTACGCCAGTGACGCGTGACGACGTACGGTCCGCGGAGACGGCAATCCGGCCGCATATCCGGCGCACGCCTCTGGTCACGGTTGCGGCATCGGAGATCGTGGACGGTGATGCTCGCCGCCGTGATGACGATGCGGAAGTCCTGATCAAGCTGGAACTTCTGCAGCACTCCGGTTCATTCAAGGCGCGAGGCGCGTTCACAAGTCTCCTGTTGCGGGATGTGCCGCCGGGCGGTGTGGTCGCCGCGTCCGGTGGGAACCATGGTGCCGCCGTCGCCTATGCCGCCGGTCGGCTCGGCATGCCCGCGAAGATCTTCGTGCCGCGGATCTCGTCGCCTGCCAAGGTCGCGCGTATTCGCAGCTACGGCGCAGACCTCGAAGTGACGGGTGCTGCATACGCCGACGCGCTCGCGGCGAGTGAGGCGTGGGCCGCGGATCACGATGCAATGATGGTGCATGCGTTCGACCAGCCGCACACGATCAGCGGACAGGCTACGCTGGCGCTCGAGATGCAGGAGCAGGATCCTGCAATCGACACGGTCCTGGTCGCGGTCGGCGGTGGCGGTCTGCTCGCGGGCGTGGCCACTTGGTATCGCAATGACGTGCGCGTAATCGGCATCGAGCCCGAATCCGCGCCGACCCTGACGCGTGCACTCGAAGCGGGTGAGCCGATCGATGCGGAGGCCGGTGGTATCGCCGCTGATTCACTCGCGCCCCGCCGTATCGGTTCCCTGGTGTTCCCGATCGCGCAGCAGTACGTCGCCGACGTTCTCCTCGTGACGGATGATGCGATCCGCAGTGCGCAGGAGATGTTGTGGCGAGTGTTGCGGATCGTCGCGGAGCCGGGCGGCGCTGCTGCGGTTGCAGCAATCATGTCGGGCGTCTACGTGCCGCGGCCGGGTGAACGCATCGGTGTCGTGGTGAGTGGTGGCAACACGGTTGCCGTCGACTTCACTCGCCCCTAGAAGCGACGTGTATAGAAGAAGAACGTGCCGAGCACGCGGTTCTGCGTGGCCTGCATCTCCGAGAGGGACGGCTGGCTGGGTTGATAGCGCGGCAGCCATGTCGTGCGCCACGAGAAGCCACCCCGGGTCTCGTACTCCAGCCGCAGACCCGGCAGTGATGCATCGGGTCGTCCCTCCACAGCCACGAAGAGTTTCGGCGTCAGATACTCGCCCGCCTCGATCTGCGTCGATTTCAGCAGGTTCTGGAAGTAGCCATTGAAATTGAGCTCGTCCGGCAACACGCCCGGGTGGATCCGGAATACGTCGAGCCCCGCCTTGTTCCCTTGGGCCTCGAAGCCGCGCACGAGTGCATCGGTGAGTGCGCCGAGGCCGAGACCCGCGAGCTGCTGCTGCGCGATCAGGACCAGCCCACCACCGGCGATTCCGGACGCCTCCGGCGACAGCAGTGAAGACGACGTGTGTCCGAA
>JBBSJG010000111.1:0-11110 GCA_038257485.1 Longimicrobiales bacterium
AGCGAAGGCACCCTCGGCATTGCGACCGAGATCGAAGTAAAGCTCGAGCGCGCACCCGAAGCCGTACGCACCATGCTCGCGACATTCGAGACCATCGAGGCCGCGACGCTCGCAGTATCGGCGATCATCGCGAACGGGATGCTGCCCGCGGCACTCGAGATGGTCGATCGCAACGCCATCATCGCAATCGAAGCAAGCGTGTACGCGGCGGGACTTCCCACCGATATCGGTGCGGCACTCGTGATCGAGTTCGACGGTCCCGCGGTCTCACTCGACGAGGATGTCCTGCGCGCACGCACACTCTGCGAACGCGGGCACGCCATCGAGGTGCGCATCGCGCGCGATGAAGCCGAACGACAGAAACTCTGGTACGCACGCAAGAAGGCGTTCGGCGCAATGGGACGCCTCGCGCCCGACCTGCTCATCCAGGACGCCGTCGTTCCGCGCAGCCGGCTGCCGGAAGTTCTCGCGAAGGTCTACGAGATCGCGGCGAGGTACGAGCTGCACCTTTGCAACATGTTCCACGCAGGCGACGGCAATCTCCACCCGACCATCGTCTTCGATCGACGAGATGCCGATCAGCTGCACCGCGTCGAACTGGCGTCGCAGGAAATGATGCACGCATGCGTCGCCGCTGGCGGTACCATCACCGGTGAACACGGCGTCGGACTCGACAAGCGCGAATACATGGACCTCATCTTTTCGGACGAAGCGATGTCGCTCATGTGCGACGTTCGCCGCGTCTTCGATCCGTCCGGTCGCGCCAATCCGGCCAAGCTCCTGCCCACCCGCGTGTGTCGCGAGTGGACAGGACCCGCGACACGCCGGCCATGACAAACATCACACGCTCGCTCCTCGACGCAGTACGCGCCCAACCCGACGCTGTCATCGAACCGGAATCCGATGCGGACGTCGCCGCGGTCCTCGCGCTCTGCTCTGATGAAGGGTGGCTCGTTCAACCCGCCGGTGCAGGCACATGGCTGACCAGCGAAGACGCAACACCGGCCGCAACACCACGCATCCGCATTTCGACGCGCCGCATCACAGGGATCGAGGACTACCAGCCCGAAGACCTCACCGTCACAGTCGCCGCCGGGACCACCCACGCCGACCTCCAGCTCGCACTGCGCGCAAACAACCAGTGCCTCGCCCTCGATCCGCCGGCACTGACAGACGCGACCATCGGCGCGACCATTGCCACGGCTTCAGCCGGCCCGCTGCGCGCACGCTACGGCACGCCGCGCGACCAGGTGCTCGGACTCGACATCGCCACAGGCGACGGGCGACTCCTCCATTTCGGCGGTAAGGTCGTAAAGAACGTGGCGGGCTACGACATCGTCAGACCCATCGTCGGCAGCCGCGGCACACTCGGCATCATCACGCGCGTCAGCCTGCGACTCCGCGCCTTGCACGCCGCTGAAGCCACCATCGCCTTCGCAGTGCATCGCGACGAGGCGCCCGCCGTCGCCGCCGCACTGCACGACGCGTGGCCCGTGGCAGCACTCGAAATCCTGTCGCCCTGGCTGGCCACGGAGGTGCTCGGCGCAACCGCGGCACACCCGGAATGGACCATCCTGGCCCGCATCCACGGACACCCCGCGGAAGTCGCGGAGGCACGGGACCGCCTCAATCGCACCGCGACCGGCTGCACATCCAGTGAGTTCGACAAAGTTGTCTGGTCCAGACTGTGCCAGATGGAAGCTGGGGCCACGGCCTACGGCCGCCTCGCAGCCCGACCAACCCGCATCACGGACCTGATGATAATCGCTAACACATTGGCGGACCACACATTAGCCGGTCCGTCCCGCACGGCGATTCACGCCACGGCGGGCATCCTCCGCCTCTGGGGCGACCCGTCCACCGAGCCCCGGAAAGGCTTCGACGACGCGCTCAATCAGGCCGCCGCAAGTTTGCTAACGATCGACGGGACCATCAGTTGGAACGGCAAGTACCCGACGCCACCCGACCGCCGTCGCATACAGATCGAGCAGGGGATCCGGGCAGTCTTCGACCCCGCAGGCATCCTGCCATGACCAGGTCACCGACCGGTGCCGAGCGCCTCGCCGCCGAGGAGCGCCGCCTCCTCGCGTGCGTCCACTGCGGGTTCTGCCTCAGCGCATGCCCGACCTACACCCGGCTCGGCAATGAGGCCGACTCGCCGCGCGGCCGACTCGTTCTCATGCGCGCTGTTGCCGAGGGCCGGCTCGACGCGGACGACATCTCGTTCCGGACCCACATCGACCAGTGCCTCGGCTGCCGCGCCTGCGAGCCCGTTTGCCCGTCCGGCGTCCAGTACGGATTCCTCGCCGAACGCGCACGCGCCGCCGCCGTCGATGCCGCCGGCCAGAGCCTGCCCACACGGCTCCTCCTGACAGTCTTCGGGAACCAGTCACTCAGCGCACTCGCGGGCGCGGGCGGCAGACTGCTGCGGGCGGGCGGCATGGCGGCTTTCCTGGCGAGACTCACACCCCGCGTGCTGAGCCCGGTACGCTTCGGCCTGGCCATGTTGGCGTCATCCAGACCGGTCCGACTGCCGGCCGGAATCATCGCATCAGAAGCCGGCAGAAACGCCGCGAACACACCCACGAACAAAGCACCGAGCCGCCGCCCACGCGTTGCGCTCCTGCGCGGATGTGTGCAGGATGCGCTGTTCACACACGTCAACCGCGCGACCCGCGAAGTGCTCGAGGCGGCAGGCTGCGATGTCATCGAGGTCGGTGCACAACAGTGCTGCGGCGCGCTGCACGCACATTCCGGTGACCTTGACCATGCACTCGATCTCGCGCGCGCCAATGTCGATGCATTCCTCGCCGCTGATCCCGACGTCATCGTCATCAATGCCGCGGGTTGCGGCGCGATGATGAAGGAGTATGGCGAGCAACTCGGCAGCGATCTGCTCTACGCGCAGCGCGCTCACGACATGGCCACCCGCGTACGCGACATCAGCGAATACCTCATGGAGCTCGACTTCCGTCCGTCCGGAAGAGTGCCGCTCCGTGTCACATATGACGCACCCTGCCACCTGCATCACGCGCAGCGCATCACGACCGCGCCCATCGCGTTGCTGCAGCGCATCCCCGGCCTCGACCTGGTCCCGCTCGAACGCGCGGACGAATGCTGCGGCGGCGCGGGCATCTATGGTATCACGCATCCGGAACTCGGCGGCCGCATCCTCGACGACAAGATCGATGCAGTAGTGAACACGGGTGCCAGCATCGTCCTCACACCCAACCCGGGATGCATGATGCAGATCGGCGCAGGCCTGGTGCTGCGCGGTACCGACACGACCGTCATGCATCCGATCGAGCTGCTCGCACACAGTGTTCGCGAAGCGCGCACCGCGCCCGACCAACAGGACGTGACTTGATGCAACCCGACCCGATCGAGCTCTATCTGCACGCGTCATCGACCGCCATACGGGACCGCGTGCTTGCACGCATCCGACGCTACGTCGAGATCGAGACGCCAAGCGACCACGAGGACGCGCTCGTCGGCCTTGCCATTGTGGTCGAACAGGATCTTGTGGCGAGCGGCGCCGTCGTGCAGCGCATCGATGCGCCCGGGCGTGGTCGAAATCTCGTCGCAACCTTCGCCGACAGGAATCCGCCCGGTGCACAGCCCATCGTGACACTCGCGCACATGGACACGGTGCATGACATCGGCACGCTCGCAACACGGCCGTTCACAGTCTCCAACGGACGCGCGTCGGGGCCGGGGATCTATGACATGAAGGCGGGCCTGGCGCTGCTCGTCGAATCGATGGCGTGGCACGCCGCAAACGCCGTCGCACGCAATCGGCCCGTCATCATGTTGTTCACATGCGATGAAGAAGTCGGATCCCATTCATCGCGCGGGCTCATCGACCAGTACGCACGCATCGCCGCTGCGGTGCTCGTGCCGGAGCCGTGCACGCCCGACGGCGGCGTAAAGACCGGACGCAAAGGGGTCGCGACGTATCGTGTCGAAGTAACCGGCCGCGCAGCTCACGCGGGCATCGACCCCGGGGCCGCAGTCAGCGCGATCGCGGAACTCGTCCACCAGTCGGAGAGGATCCTGGAGTTCAAGGATCACGCGAAGGGGACGACAATCAATATCGGAACCATCGAGGGCGGCAGTGCAACAAACGTGGTCGCCGCGCACGCGAATGCCGGCGTGGACGTACGCCTTGCGGTTGCGGGCGAGGATGCGAGAGTGCACGCGGCATTGATGGGCCTCACGCCCGTTCACCCGGAGGCGATCGTCAAGGTCACGCTGTCCGAGAGCCGACCGCCGCTCATTCGCAATGACGCGGTCGTCGGCGTGTACGAAAAGGCGAGGGAGTTTGCGCGAGCGCTGGGTGTCGATCTGACGGAAGGTTCCACGGGTGGCGGCAGCGACGGCAGCCTCGCCGCCGCAACCGGCGCTGCAGTCCTCGATGGACTGGGACCACGCGGCGGAGGCGCGCACGCAGTGGATGAACATATCCTGATCGATGACCTGCCGTTCAGGATGGCCCTACTGTGCAGGCTGCTCGAAGGTCTGTGATGTAGCCAGCGAGACCGTGCGCTGCCGCTTCTCCAGGTAGAGCTCGCGGTCCGCCGCCTCCACCAGGTCTTCGCCGGTCTTCATGCTTGGCGTATACTCCGCAATGCCGGCTGACACGCTCAACCGCTTCTCGCGGTTCTCTGCATCAGGACCCGGGAACATCGATCGCACACGCTCAATGAAAACCTTTGCCCCCGCCCTGTTCGTATCCGTCAGCAATGTCAGAAATTCATCGCCGCCGTACCGCGCGGCAGTGTTCTGCGCGCGCGTAGATATGGAAAGCGCGGCCGCGAACTTACGCAGCGCCTCGTCGCCCGCGGGGTGGCCGAACTTGTCGTTGTATTGTTTGAACCCGTTCAGGTCGAACATGACGGCGACCAGAGCGCGTCCGCGAATCGCGGCAGCGAACTCGCGGCTCAGGTCCTTCGTAAGCTGACGCCGGTTTGCCAGGCCGGTGAGCGGATCCGTGAGCGACAATACGCGCACCTGTTCGAATAGTCGCGCATTCTCGATCGCCACTGCCGCCTGCGCCGCAAGCGCGCCGAGCAGTTCGAGGTCATTCGCGTCGAACGGATACTTGCCGATACAGGACAGCACACCCAGTGGACGGTTCTGGAAACGGAGCGGCGCAGCGGCCATGGGCGAACTGCCGAGGTGCCTTAAACTAGATTCATGGATGTCCGGCTCCTCACGCGGGTTCATGGTCGTGCGTGCGCGGCCCTCCCGGACTACCCGACCACTAAAACTCGTCGCGACGTCGAAACGCAGGTTCTTCGCACTGCGCGATAAACCGTGCGTCGCTCGCAACTCCAGCGTCTGACCGGACTCGTCCAGCAGCTCAATCGCTGCAGCACGCGCATTCAAGAGGCGGCACGCGCATTTTGTTACTACATTGAGTGTCGCATCGAGGTCTGTCCGCCCCGCCAGTGCCTGACTCACTTCGACGAGCAGACGACTCTGTGTAAGTTCGATCTGTTGCGCCGACTGCTGGTGCGTCGCAAACAGAAGCTGGCTTACGCGCAGCGCGAACAGCATTCCCAGGAGGCTGAGCGCAAAAGCGGTGGCGTCACGCAGCGGTTCGTGCCACGCAGCATCGATGATCACCGCTCCGATCACGATCGCTACCGCGGGCGCGACGACCAGACGCAAGCGACGGCTCGCGATATCGGCCGCAGGCGGAATGTTTGCATCGATACCGGCCGACGCAGCGACCGCACCCGCAAGACCCAGAGCACTCCAGCCGATGACGTAGAACAACGCCGTCGGATCACCGACCGTGCAGCACGCACTGTTGCCAAGCACAACCGGTATCGTCGAACCCGCCAGGCCCAGCGAAGCGCTGCCCAGCAACACTGCGACGCCGCGACCCCGACCATCCGTGCGTGCCAGCACCAGCACCAGCGAGAGGAGTACCGTGGTGCCCGCCAGCACCGGAGTGCCGATGGCCGTGAGAATGTGCGCGAATGGATGTTCGCCGCTCGTCACCATTTGGGCGCCCGGCGCCCAGCGCCGAACCACCACCATGAACGCGAGGATGACGAGACCGGCATCGAGCACGATCTCGAACACACGGGCACGGTCCCGCTGGTGGAGCAGCCATCCCAGCCCTGCAACGAAGAGCAGATAGGAGATGAAGTTGAGCAGCGCGAACGAATCGACCGCTGCGTCGTCCCAAAGGTGCGCGAGCTGGGCTGCCAGCTGCGCCGTCGCGGCCAAGCCGAAAATAATCCAGGGCACTTCGATGTTCTTCGGCAGCGACTTCACCGCCATCACGCAACCGAACGCGCCGGCGATCGCGCCGATCATGAGAACCGTCGCCCACATTATCGGACCCGTAGACGCGTGACCAGCCCCCAGCAGCAGAATGGCACCACCGGCATACGCGCCGTATAGCGATTGCGTGAGAGTCGGTGTGCGCATCGCGGCGTTCAACCCTTTTATGAAGACTTTGTAATGAAAGAAGCCCGGAAATGTACGCCGGACATCGTGTTCAACCCATTCTAATGTGCTGCGGACGCGCTGTATTCAAGGCGATCCGCAACATGTCTTGCAATCTGCAAGGCCGCGGCGACGTGCTGTTCCGTCGTCCGCACGTTCCCGATAGCGAGCCGCAATGCATACCGGCCCTTCACCTTCGTATGCGACAGGAATACGTCGCCCGATGCATTAATCCCTTGCAGCAGAGCGGAATTCAGGCTTTCGAGAGCTGCTTCATCGGTCACGCCCGGCGGCTTCAACCGGAACACAACGGTCGAAAACGGGACGGGAGCAACCAGCTCGAAGCGACCGTCCTCCTGGATCCATACAGCAAAGAGCTGTGCCAGTCGCAGGTGCTCGCGGATGCGGTCGGCCAGTCCGATGCCGCCGAAGTACCGCAGGACGAACCACAGCTTCAGCGCCCGGAACCGACGCCCGAGCGATACTCCGTAGTCCATGAGGTTGCGGGCGCCATCTGGCGTCACGAGGTACTCGGGCACCAGGCTGAACGCCCGCCTCAGGATGTCCGGTCGGCGGGTGTACAGAACGGAGCAGTCGATCGGCACGAACAGCCACTTGTGCGGGTTCAGCACGATCGAGTCCGCGTACTGACAGCCATCCAGCACGTCACGCATCTCAGGCACGACTGCCGCCGACCCGCCGTACGCGGCGTCCACATGCAGCCAGATGCCCTCCTGCTCGCACAGCGAGGCGATCGCGCGCACGGGGTCGATCGACGTCGTTGACGTGGTACCGACCGTCGCCACCACGGCAATCGGCCGGATACCAGCAGCTCGATCCTCGGCAATGGCGACGGCGAGCGCATCCGCGTCCATCCGGAACGCGTCATCCGTCGCGATGCGACGCACTCCGTCCATGCCAAGCCCCAGCGTCAGCACCGCCTTGTCCACGCTTGAGTGCGCTTCCTCCGAACAATACACGCGCAGCCTCGGCACATCGCCGCGGCCCGCGAGCCCGTGCTCGCGCACCGACAGCCCTGCGTTCTCGCGCGCGGCCGCCAGCGCGTACAGTGTGCTCGAGGACGCGGTGTCATTGATAGTGCCGTCCAGACCCGGCGGCAGACCCGTCAGCTCCGCCAGCCATGACAGCGTGATTTCCTCCAGCTCCGTCGCAGCCGGACCCGTGCGCCATAGCATGGCATTGATATTCATCGCAGCTGTCAGCGCTTCGGCAAGCACCCCCGCGCCCGACGCGGAGATGCTGAAGTACGCAAAGAAGCCGGGGTGATTCCAGTGCGTGCTGGCCTGCGGGATCAGCCGCTCGAAGTCGTCCAGGATGCGGCCGATCGGCTCGCCGTCCTGCGGCGGTAGCTTCGGGAGCAGCGCCGAGAAATCGCCGGGTGTGACAGACGGCAGCACGGGAAACTGCTCCGGGTTCGCGAGATAGTCGGTGATCCAGTCGATGACCCTGTAGCCCGCCTGCCGGAACTCTTCAGGCTCCATGTCCAGTGCTGCACTCATCCGTGATCTTTCTCGGCTGCGGTATTCAACGTACGTTCGCTCTACCCAATGCTACACTCCGTACTTCCCGAACAGAACAGCGTTATGTCGATCACGCGATTCGTTCCCCTCGTCGCCCTGCTCACCGGGGCATGCGCAACAGCACGCGTCGAAACGCGCGCGACCCCCGTCGCCAGTCGCACCATGGCGTGGGTCATCGACTCCATCGCCGACGCGCCACCCATGCAGTATACGACGTGGGGCATCCAGGTTCTCGACCAGCAGTCCAGTCGCGTGCTGTACGAGCGGAACGCGCAACGCCACTATATCCCCGCATCCAACACCAAGCTCGTGGTCACGACCGTCGCGATGGGCGCACTCGGTCCCGACTTCCGCTATCAGACACCCGTCCACGCGGCTGTCACTACCGACCCCGCCGTCGCAGCATCCGTGATTATCATGGGCACCGGCGATCCGACCATGTCCGACCGCTACTGGAACAGACCGTTCGCCGTCGCAGACGCATTCGCGGATTCCATCATAAACACTGGCATACGACGCATCGACGGGCCCCTCATCATCGACGCATCCGCGTTCACGGACGGTCCGATCAACGGCACATGGGAAGTCTCCGACCTGCCGGGCGTGTATGCGCCACCCGTCGGTGCACTCGCCATCGATGAGAGCATCTTCCGCGTCATCATCGAGCCGGGCAACACGCCGGGCGACCCGGTCACTGCGCGCTTCCCCGACTGGCCCGCGAACGCAATCGGCGGACAACCCATCAGCCTCGCCGCCGTACGCACCGTTGATGCAGCCTCACGCACCTCCATACAGAGCGATTTCCTCGGCCGACGCGACACCATCTATCTGAGCGGACAGGTCGCCATCGGACGCCCCGACACGTCGTCCTACGCTGTCACGGACCCACCGATGTATGCAGGCCGCGCGATTGCAGCGGCACTTGCAGCCAAAGGCGTAACCGTACGCGACGGCGTCATCGTGCTGCGCGATTCTGCCACCGTAAACAGCACGCGCGCGAACGTCACATACATGCCCGTCGCAATGTTCACGTCACCGCCCGTCAGCGAGATCGTGAGCGCTATCCTGCACCCGAGTCAGAACTGGATCGCGGAAACGCTGCTGAAAACACTCGGCTCGCAGAGAGGCGCCGGCGGATCGTGGAGGAACGGACTCGCCGTCGAGCGGGACTACCTCGTGCGCGTTGCCGGCATCGACTCACTCTCGTTCAGTCTGCGTGACGGATCGGGAATGGCGCCGCAGAATCTGCTCTCACCCGTTGCCATCGTCCGCATGCTTGAACATACGCGCAATGCGACGTGGGGCGCGCAGTACCGCGCGGCACTCGCAGCACCCGGCGAGAACGGAACCCTCAACACGCGCTTGACCGAATACACGGGGTAGCTGCAGGGGAAGACCGGCACCATCTCCAATGTTGCGACACTCAGCGGATTTCTCGTCTCCGACGGCGGCCGCGAAGTGACGTTCAGCATCATGACCAACGGGACCGGCGTCAGCTCAGCCGTGACCCGCCGCGCCGTCGACGAGATGGTGCGCACCATCGCCCGCATGACCCCACACTGATTGCGCGAGCGCTTCCGTCATCGCGCGGTACCCTTCCTCGATGAAGTAGTCCGTGCGCCCGAACTCGAACGTGCTGAACCCGTCGATGCGCGGACGCACATACGTCAATGGCGGACCGGACCAGGACGCGAGCCTCGCCATCTTGCGCGGATACGCCATGATCTCCGTCACGCGGTGATGGATCGCGACCATCCCCTGCGTCACGATCTCCCCCGCTTCACGCTCAGCGCCCGCTCCGACGTCGACCGCGATGATGTGCGTCGCCCCCCGCGATGCGGCAAAATCGATCGGCAGCACATCGCCAATGCCACCGTCCACCAGCCACCGGCCATTCACTTCCACGGGGGGATAGAACACCGGGAGCGCGCATGATGCAGTGACCGCCGTCGCAATCGAAACGGCCTCATCACCGCCAGAGCCCAGCCACACCAGCTCACCCGTCGCCAGGTCCACTGCATTCATCGTCACCGGTATCGACAGCTCCGCGAACGAGTCGACCGCGAGCACCGACCTCACGTACTCCGCATACACGTCTCCGCGAAACACACTCTGCTGACGGATCCCGTTCAGCAGGATCGCCCATCGGTTGATCGTCACCAGGTCCGCCTTCCGCAGCCCCAACGCCTTCGACTCCAACTCCTCCACCGTTGCGCCGCCCCCCACGGCAGCCCCGACAAGCGCTCCGATACTGGTGCCGACGATCTCCGAAACCTCTATCCCGTACTCCATAAGGGCGCGCCAGGCGCCGATATGCGCCAGGCCCTTCAGCCCGCCCCCGCCCAATACCACGACGACCTTCGACATGCGACTCCTTTTCGGCTCTGCGGCAAAGGTGGACGGCCCCCCGGCCGGCACGCAAGCGAGACCCCGGTTTCGGCTTGACATGACCCCCCACCCGGGGTACGTTATCGATATCGAGAATCATTCTTGACGTGGCCCGAAAGGGCCATTTCCTGTCCCATTACGCGCCCAGAGAACACCGGTACCTGTCTTATGAACGAACCAATCCTGAGAATCGAGAATCTGCACGCCGTGATCGCGGAAGACGGCACACCCATTCTGAAGGGTGTGAACCTGCAAATCGCGCCGGGCGAAGTGCATGCGATCATGGGCCCGAACGGCTCCGGCAAGAGCACGCTGTCGAAGGTCCTGAGCGGCCACCCCGCGTATGAAGTGACGGAGGGTGCGGTCTGGTTCAAGGGCGAGAACCTGCTGGAGCTGGAAGTGGACGAGCGCGCACGTGCGGGCATCTTCCTGGCTTTCCAGTATCCGGTCGAGATTCCGGGCGTGTCGATCGCCAACTTCATGCGGACCGCGCTGCAGGCGCAGAATCCCGATGATGAGATCGACATCTTCGACTATCAGGAGCAGCTGCTCGAGAGCATGGCGCTGCTGGAGATGGATCGCACGTTCGCCGAACGCTCCGTAAACGACGGCTTCAGTGGCGGCGAAAAGAAGCGCAACGAGATCCTGCAGATGGCGATGTTGAAGCCGGCGCTGGCAGTCCTCGACGAGACCGATTCCGGTCTCGACATCGACGCGCT
>JBBSJG010000112.1:0-10937 GCA_038257485.1 Longimicrobiales bacterium
AGGCGCGCGCGGTAGGGCGCCTGCATGCGCACGACGCCCTTGCCCCCGAACTTCGCTTCACGATCCTGCAGCGACCAGTCGAACAGGATCTGCAAGGGCTCGTTCGGACGCGTCGCCTGCGCGAGTGACCCGGCCGCCGCCGTGTCCAGGGCGACCGGCGTCGCCACAGCCCCTCCGCCAGGAGGCGCATCGGGCGTCGCATTTGCCGTGGCGCACGACGCAGCCGTCGCCACCAAAACCATCACGGCCAGTATTTTCAAGCGATTCAGCACGTCAGTAGTCGAATCCCACGAAGAAGTCCACGAATGTATTCCGGAATTTTTCGCCACCCGAGAAGATAACAGGCGGACGGCTTCCCCTGGCAAACCGGCGGCCCACGTCCATGCGAATCACGAGGGGCGGGCCGAGCGACGTGCGGAACCCGGCGCCGTAACTGCCCCAGAGTCCGTCGGCTTTCTCCGTTTCGAGCCAGCTGGAGCCCATGTCGGCGAATACTGCGCCCTCGATGCCCGGCAGACGGAGGGTGCCGAACGGGAATCCGATGGCCAGGCCGGTCAGAATTGGAAAGCGCACCTCCTGGTTGAGCAGTGCGACGCGCGACCCGGCGAGGGAGTAGTAGGGGTATCCGCGGAGGCGATGCGGCCCGCCGAGGACGGACCGGCCGGGAATCGCGCCATCGCTGTAGTAGCCGTACGCACGGACCGCGTAGGCGCTGTGGAGCGACAATCTGAAGTAACGCCGGTAGTCGGCGAGCGCTGCCCAGTTCTCGGCGGCGGCACCCCTGTCGACCATCTGGCCGGTCACGGCACTGGCCGAACTGCACGCGAAGCATGTGACCATGCCGACCGAAATGTTATACCGTTCACCGTCGATCGGTCCGGTGGGCAGCCAGAGTGTGTTGTCCTTGACATACGAAAGGTAGCTGTTGGAGAGAATGCCGCGTCGCGTGAGATCGCGGTCGACAGTCACGGTGTTCGGTCGGATGAAGCCCGCCTCGAGGCCGTCGTCCACGTCGACACGGTTGCTGCGCTGGAGTCCCAACTGGAGTTCGAACCTCCGGAACTTCGAAAGCGGATAGCTGCCAAGGAAGTAACCGCCGTAGCTCTCTTCCTCGTATACGTCGAAGGACACGTCGCGGTACAGGCCCTTGAACCGGAAGATGCCCCCGCCATAGTTCAGACGATGACTGAGATTCAGATAGAGCGCGCTGCCGGTGAAGTTGTCGACAAGGTTCTCGAGCTTGTCGAACTGTGTCGCCGAGATGCCGACGAACAGGATGTGGTTGCCGAGCAGGTCGCTCCCGAGGAACTGCGCGCCCTGTGAAGATCCGAAGCCGGGCGCAATGACAGCGTCCGCAGCGGCGAAGTCGAGAGACATCTTGTTCAGGGTGCGATACGCCTGCGCGGCGGTCGTTGCAGCGGTGTCGGACTGCTGCCACGCCCAGCGTGTCGTCGCAAGCGAATCGGCCGGTGATGCCAGGGCGATCTGTGTCCCGGGCGCCTTCCCGGCGAGATCGTAGCGATAGATCTGGAACGAGCGGTTCGCGTAGCCGGCGAAGACCAGGCCGTCGTCACCCGGAAGCCATTCGACATCGAATGCGCCGCCCGTCAATTCGGTGACACGATGGCCGGTCCCCGCAGGATCGACGATATAGAGATCGTGGTTGCCGGAGCGGTCGGATGTGAAGGCGACTCGTTCGCCGCGATTGGACCAGCGAGGCGCCTGATCGCGCCACGCGCCATTCGTGAGATGGCGGATCGAATCCGTGGCGACATCGAGCAGGAACAGGTTGGTGTGGCCGGAGGAGCCGGTCGACGTGCGGTCGGATGCGAACACCACGGACTTGCCGTCGGGCGACCAGTCCGGATCGGAATCGCGATACCGGTCGCTCGTAACGCGGCGCAGCAGCTGCGTGTCGAAGTCGATGATGAACAGGTCGGACAGGCCTGCAGTGGACAGTCCCTCGAACACGACGCGACGACCCGCGGGGTCAAACGACGGCGAGCGGATCCCCACGAGGTCGGGCCACTGGTACCGGCCCACGACCTTCTCAGCTTCGCTGTCCCAAAGCAGGAGTGCATCCCGCTCCTGGAACTTCGAACCGAGCACGATCACGCCATCCGGCGATACGTCGAAGCCGGACTCGAATGCATGGAATGACTCGAACTCCGCACTCCGCTCGCCCTTCACGATGACCTCGACATCCGACTCGCCTCGCTCGAGCGGCGCCTGGTACAGGCTGGTGTAGCCGTTGCGCGGTGACATGAAGAGCAGCCTGGGCGCCGAACTGTCGCGCGGCGCGTACACCACCGGCTTGTAGTTGGCCCCACCTTTCGTGATCAGCGGACGCGACGCCACCGCGAGCGGCGGCTGCGAACCGTAGGCCGGGAAATAGCGCTGCTCGAGGGCGTATCGGAACTCAAGACTGAGCTTGTCCAGGTCCACCGACAGAATGCGCGCGAGTGCGTCATCGAACGAGTCATATCGGAAGTATGTTTCATACATCTGCGCGATGTATTCTTCGCCAAACCGCGCACTCAGATACTTGTGCAGCTCCGCGCCGAGCGGGTACGAGAAGAACGTGTATGATCGCGTGAACTCCTGGATCGTGGGGATGTTGCCGCTCAACACCAGGTCGCGGATGTACATGTCGTCTTCAGGTGTCTGTTCGCTCGACCAGTATTCCGCGAGGCCCTCGCTCCACCAGTGAACCTGCTGCGGTGATGTGCCGCGCAGCCGTGGATTCTGCGACGATACCTCAGCGAGCTTGGACAGCTGGAACGCGTGCACGAGCTCGTGGCGCAGCGTGCTGCGAAACTGCTCGTAGTCTCCGCGGAACGGCAGTGCGACACGGCGCTTCAGATATTCCGTGAACCCGAGCACACCTTCCGGGATGAACCCCGGAAAGAGATTGGTCTGTTCGAAGTCATGGTCCGCCGCATACACGATCAGCGGGATGCGTCGGAACGGGTGATGCTGAAAGCGGCGCTCGAGCACCTCGTAACTCTCTTCCCCGTAACTCAGGGCCAGCCGGGCGACCTCTTCTTCCTCAGGATAGAAATAGACGTCGAGGTGTTTTCCCGAGATCACTTTCCAATCGAACTCGCGGTACTGGATCTTGTTCTTCCCGAACGGAACCGTCTGCGCATCCGCCGGTGCCGAGGACGCTGCGGACACGGATGCAAGGAGCAGGAAGGCCAGTAAGGTGCGTGTTCTCATTTTATGATATCGATCCCGCGAATGGATTCGTCCTGCACAACGCGGTCGGCGGCGGCCATGCCTGACACGACATAGCCGAACACCGCGTACCCGCCATCGAGATGTGGCTGCGGTGAATATGTAATGAAAAACTGGCTGCCGCCCGTGTCCGGACCCGACAGCGCCATTCCCAGCGCGCCTTTCGTGTAGCGGAGCCTGTTCATCTCATCGCGAATCGAGTAGCCGGGGCCGCCACTGCCATCACCGCGAGGGTCGCCGTCCTGCAGCACGAAGTTCGGCACGACGCGGTGCCATCGCGCGCCCGGCGAGCTGAAGAAGCCGCCGGTCGCGAGCGTGACAAAGCTTTCGACTGTGAGCGGCGCCTCATCGGCGGCGAGCTCGACGGTGATGTCACCTGACGTCGAATGGATAATGGCGCGCGGCCTGGCCCCGCCTGCGAGGATGGGCGCCACACGCGTGCGCACGACGCCCTCGTAGAATGCAAGCGGCCGGTCGGCCGGCCATCCGGGCGGGCCCCACGATCCTGCACCGAGGGACCGTGCGACGGCGGCGCGCACGACCGGATCTGTCGATCGGGCGAATCGGAAGAAGAATGCGCGTGCGACGGCGGAATCGGTGCGCGCGAGCGCGCCCAATGCGTCGACAGCCGCCAGGGCTGCATCGTTCTCCCGGTCGGTCCGTGCGCGTTCATAGGCGTCCATGAAGGCGGAGACATAGGCGCGATCGCGGTGCCGTCCGAGTGCACCGATCGCGGTCGCCCTCACAAGTGCATCCGAACTCGCCAGGGACTCTACGTACAACGCATCGAGCGCGTGGGTCGTGTCGGCCGTGTCCGCAGCGGCGATCGCGCCGAGGGCTTCGGCTTCCACGCGAGGGTCCGGGTCTCGCGTGAGGGCGCGCAGGTCCGCCGCGACCGATGCATAGGGCGAGGCGGCGAGCGCGCGGATGCCGTAGACACGTTGGAGCCAGTCGCTACTCCGCACCCATTCACGTGCGCCCGACTGCGAATAGGTGCCACTCCGACCAAGCCCGGCGAGCGCAGTCGCGCGCACCGAAAGCGGATACTGTGGCGACTGTGCGACCGCCATGAGCAGGAAGTCTGAACCCGGACCACGATGATCGACCAGAGCCGATACTGCAGAAATCGCGACATTGCCGATCGAGTCGCGCAGGAGTGCCTCGATGGCTGGAACAGACTGGGTGTCCCGCAGGTTGCCGAGGGCGCGTACCGCGTTGATGCGCACCCCGGGATTGACATCCGTGAGCGCATTTGTGAGCAGCACCCGCGCGCTGTCGCGCACGCCGGCCGAGTCGACGAGCGCCGGGCGCAACCCGCGTGCCGCGGTTTCGCGGACGAGTGGATCGGAATCCCGCATCGCATGCAGCAGCGCAGGCACGGCGGCGGCGCGTCCGGCCCGCATCAGGGCATAGGTAGCGCTGAAGCGGACGCGCGGATCGCGTGATGTCATGTGCGGCAACACGAGCGACGGCGTCCGGGACTCCCGCGGGTGGTGCCAGATTGCCAGGAGGGCCTCGGCCAGGACTGCATTCCTCAGGGCCATCGGTGCGGACAGCGCTTCCGCGAGCGCCGCATAGGATGCAGGCGATATGATCTTTCCGAGCGCGTGTGCAGCCTCCTGCGCGCGTTCACCGCCACCGGGTCGCATCATCGCAGCGCGCAAAGACGCGGTGGTCGCGGCACTGGTATCGCCAAGCTCACCCAGGGCGAACGCGGCGTCCGCTCCTACGCGCTCATGGGCGTCGTTAGCCAGGGTCTCGCGCAGCCAGGTAGACGACACACGATCGCCCGTTCGCCCCGCTGCGAGCGCCGCGCGACGGCGCACCTCAGGTTCCGCATGTCGCAAGCCTTCCTGCACCAGCGCGGGTGTCAGCGCGCGGCGGTCCTCCATGCGGAGCAGACCGGCGAGCAGAGTGATTGCGGAGTCATTGAGCTGAACGGGGGTGCGCGCCGAGGGTAGCGCGGATGAATGCGGATCGGAGAGTGCCGGCGCACAGCCGGCCAGCGTCAGCGCGATCGTGAACGCTGCAATGTCATTGCGGAATCGCTGCACGGAGCTTCTCGACGAGTTGTGAGGGGAGCCTGCGCGTTGCACCGGCCGGATCCAGCGCGATGAGCATGGTCGACGCACTCGCGAGCCGAACCGCGTCGCCTGACCCACCATCGTCAGGCATGCGATCGATGCGGTATTCGAAGGTCACTGCACGCGATTGTACGACGGATGGCCACGCGCTGATCGCGATCCTGTCATCATAGCGTGCAGAGGCATGATACCGGATGTGTGCGTCCGCGACGGCCAGGATGAGACCATCCTTCTCGAGCCGCGCATAGGACGAACCCAGGTCGCGAATCAGGCCCGTACGCGCCACCTCACACCAGATCAGATAGTGAGTATGGTATACCACGCCCATCTGATCCGTTTCCGCGTAGCGAACCCTCAGCTCGGTGGCGTACGGCGCGTTCGCGTTCCCCTTCCCGCTCACTCGCCGTACGGAACCCAGATGTTCTTCACTTCCGACGCATGCCGCAGATACTCCTCGCCCTCGCCCTGGCGCCTGTCATACCAGTCGCGTCCGCCAAGGATCCATGTGCGTTTCATGTTGCCTGCCGAGAGACGTTCGACATCGGCGCCGCCGTCGTCATCCGCGAAGTACCAGAGGCCATCGACGTCGTCGTGCGACGCAAGTACGGCGGAGAGATCGGCGCGAGGTCCCGTGACGATGTTGACGACGCCGCCGGGTACGTCCGACGTGTCGAGAACCTGGTAGAAGTCAGTCGCAGCGAGCGGTGCGGCGAACGACGGCACGACGACAACGCGGTTTCCGAGGGCAATTGCGGGTGCAACGGCTGTAATGAATCCCAGCAGTGGGCATTCGTCCGGACACACCAGCCCGATCACGCCCACAGGTTCATTCATTGCCAGCGTCACATTGCGGAACGGCGTGTGATGCACGGAACCATCCCATTTGTCGGCCCACGCTGCATACGTGAACAGGCGATGCACAGAGGCATCGACTTCTGCTCGCGCACGCTCGTCATCGCCCGCGAGTGCGGCTAGGCGCGCGGTGAAATCGTCCGCACGCGCAGCGAGGTTCTCCGCCATGTAGAAGAGCACCTGCGCACGGCTGTGCGCCGTCGCCTTGCTCCACGCCGACGCCTTGTGCGCGGCTTCGACTGCATTGCGGATGTCCTTGCGGTTGCCGTCGCCGACTTCTCCCACGACACGGCCGTCCGGCGAGGTGACCTGCAGCATGTAGCCCTGGTCCGGTCGTGTCTGCTTGCCACCGATGTACAGCTTCGCCGTGCGGTCGATCGGGGGCAGACCGGCTGCCGCGTGATCCGCTTTCGCCTTGCCGTTCCGCTTCGATGCGCCCGACTTCGGCTTCGCTGCAGCACTGCGTGTGCTGCGCGCAGTGCCCGCGTGAGATGCCCACGCTGGTGTGACGTACTCGTACAACCCTTCACGACCGCCCTCGCGGCCGAATCCGCTCTCGCGATAGCCACCGAATCCGCTCGCGGCGTCGAATACGTTCGTGCAGTTGATCCAGACGGTTCCGGCCTTGACCTTCGGCGCGATGTCGAGGGCCAGGTTGACGTTCTCGGTCCAGACACTCGACGCGAGACCGTAGCGCGTGTTGTTCGCGAGCTCGACCGCTTCGCCGGGCGTGCGGAACGTCATGAGCACGACGACCGGTCCGAAGATCTCGACCTGCGCGATCGTAGCGGCGGGCGAGATGTCGGTGCAGAGTGTGGGTGGGTAGAAGTACCCGTCCTCCGGACAGCTCCATGACGGCTGCCAGATCGTGGCACCTTCTTCCCTGCCCTGCTCCACGAGGCGGGTAATCTGTTCGAGCTGGACGGGCGCCACGATTGCGCCGATGTCGATGCCCTTGTCGAGCGGATCGCCGACGCGCAGCGATTCCATGCGCGCACGCAGCTTGGTGACGAGGCGATCCGCTACACCCTCCTGCACGAGTATGCGGGAACCCGCACAGCAGACCTGGCCTTGATTGAACCAGATCGCATCCACAACGCCTTCGACAACACTGTCGAGGTCCGCATCCTCGAACACGATGAAGGGCGATTTGCCGCCCAGCTCGAGGGAAAGCTTCTTCCCGCTACCCGCGGTCGCCACGCGGATGATGCGGCCAACGTCGGTCGAGCCCGTGAACGCGATCTTGTCCACGTCCGGATGCTTGACCAGCGCCTCGCCGGTGCGGCCATCGCCCGTGATGATGTTCACGACGCCTGCTGGCAGTCCGACTTCCGCGCACAGCTCGGCAAAACGGATGGCTGTAAGCGACGTGAACTCGGCGGGCTTCAGCACGACCGTGTTCCCCATGGCGAGTGCAGGCGCAATCTTCCACGCGAGCATGAGCAGCGGGAAGTTCCACGGAATGATCTGGCCGACGACGCCGACGGGCTCGTAGCCTGGCAACTCCGTCTCCATGAGTTGCGCCCAGCCGGCGTGATGGTAGAAATGCCGTGCAACGAGCGGGATGTCGATGTCGCGTGATTCGCGAATCGGCTTGCCGTTGTCCATGGTCTCGAGCACTGCAAACATGCGCGCGTGCTTCTGCATGTGGCGCGCGATGGCGTAGAGGTAGCGGGCGCGGCCATGCCCACCGAGATCGCGCCACCCATCGAGTGCTCCCTTCGCAGCGCGTACCGCCCGATCGACGTCTTCCGACGTCGCTTGCGCCACGGACGCGAGCACTGCGCGATTGCCGGGGTTGGTCGTGTCGAAGTACTCCCCGTCGGACGGCTTGCGCCAAACACCGTCGATGAACAGGCCGAACACGCGGTCGTGCGCGTCGAGCCACGCGTTCACCGCAGTGGGGCTCTCCGGCGCGGGGCCGTAATCCAGTGTCTCGAAAATTTCGGCTACGTTCAAGGCAGGCCCTCCTCAGGCCATCGGATGACGATGCAGCGCGGAATAGCGTCCCGTCGCATAGTGTTCGAGCTGGCGTTCGATGTCGCTCAGGAGTGCACTGGCGCCAAACCGGAATCGTTCCGGCGTAAGCCATTCGTTCCCGAGTTCTTCCTTCATCAACAGCATCCAGTCGATTGCATTCTTCGCGGTGCGCACGCCGCCCGCCGGCTTGAAGCCGACCGTGTGACCGGTACGCTCCATGTAGTCGCGGAGTGTTCTCACCATCACCAGGCTTGCTGGAAGCGTCGCATTCACGCTCTCCTTGCCTGTTGATGTCTTGATGAAGTCTGCGCCGGCCATCATGGCGACCATGCTGGCCCTTGCCACGTTGCGGAGTGTTCCGAGTTCGCCGACTGCAAGGATGGCTTTGAGATGTGCTTCGCCGCATGCCTCGCGGAACGCTCGAACTTCGTCGTACAACGCCTCCCAGTCCCCATTCAATACGTGCGCACGGGTGATCACGATGTCGATCTCCTGCGCGCCCTCGCCTACAGAGGCGTGGATTTCCGCAACGCGCTGATCGAAGGGGCTGAGCCCGGCCGGGAACCCCGCGGAGACAGCGGCCACCGGGATGCCGCTGCCTCGAAGGGCCTCGACGGCGGTGGCGACAAAGCTGTGGTACACGCACACGGCTGCGACGCGGATGGGCAGGTCGGCAGCACCGATGGCGTCCAGCAGGTCCTGTCGCACGGGCCGCCTCGCCTTGGCGCACAACCGGCGCACGTTGCTTTCCGTGTCGTCGCCCTGCAGGGTAGTGAGGTCCATGAGGGTGATGGCGCGCAGCAGCCACGCGGCCTGCCACTGCTTCTTGACCGTGCGCCGTTTCGCGATGGTTTCCGCGCGCCGCTCGACGGCGCTTCGGTTGATCTGGAGGTCGCGCACCCAGTCGAGCTCCAGCGGGAACCCGGGGTTGCGGTCGGCGTGCAGGCGCAGCTGCCGGCCTCGCTCGCTCGTCGGGGTATTTCGATGCGTCAGCACCATGGCATCCGTCCGATTGAAGTGCATTCCCAAGATAACCGGAAACCGTCACGGCCCGCCACCGCCGCGCTTGTGACTGCAACCCGCCAGCGGTACCTTCGCGCGCAATGGAAAAATCCTTCTTTATCGCCTCCGACATCCATCTGGGCGTGGTCCCGGTCGCCACCGAGCGCGCCTTCGTCCGATTCCTCGATCATGTCGCTGAGAACGGAAGCGAACTGCTGATCGCGGGCGACCTCTTCGACTTCTGGTTCGAGTACGGGGACGTCATCCCCGGCATGCACTTCCGCACGCTCGCGGGCATTGCTCGCCTGACGGATGCCGGGATCCCTGTCACGTTCGCCGGTGGCAATCATGATGCCTGGGGCGGCTCGTTCCTGCGGGATCACGTCGGGATGCGGGTGAATAGCCGCCCCTTCGAAATGGAGTTTCCGGGCGGCCGCGCGCTTGTCGCGCACGGTGACGGGCTGGGCAAGGGCGATCTCAAATACCGCATGTTGAAGACGGTGCTGCGTAGCCGCGTGGCGGTCGGCGGGTTCCGGGTGCTGCACCCCGAGCTCGGCCTCAAACTGGCGAGGCGCGTATCGAGCACGGAGACAAAGCCGGACGAAGCGCGCGAGCTTGCGGGCCGTTCGCAGTTCCTGGAAGCCTGGGCGAGGGATCAGATGGCGGCGGATGCTGGCCTGTCATGGGTGGTCTGCGGCCATTCTCACCTGCCCCGCCTGGTCGAGGTCGATCCCGGCCGTTTCTACTGCAATGCCGGCGACTGGCTGACGCACTTCACGTACATCGAGATCAAGCCGACCGGTGTGCCGTCGCTGTCTGTTTGGCCACGGTAGCGAAGGCCTCGGCGTCGACGAGTTCCACACTCCCGATCAGATCACCCACAAACCCGCGCCCGACGTCACGGAATCGGAGCGGCGAGTCACTCGCGAGGAATGTGCACGTCGGCTCGTTTCCGCTCTGATTGCGGAGCCCCTCCGCGTCCAGTCGTTCCGCGACGTCGATGGCGGTCTGCTCTGCTGAATCGACGAGAATGACCTCCGGCCCCATAATGTCCTGCAGCATCGGGCGCAGCAGCGGGTAGTGAGTGCATCCGAGGATCAGGACGTCCACGTCCATGTCGCGCAGTGGTGCGAGGTACTCCCGCGCAATGAGGTGGGTGGCCTCGCCTTCGCAGCGGCCTTCCTCGACGAGCGGAACGAACAACGGGCAGGGCTGTGCATACACGCGGGCATCGTCGAGTCGGCGCCGGACCGCGAGGTCATAGGCGCCGGAGCGGATGGTGCCTGTCGTACCGATCACGCCGATCCTGCCGGTGCGTGATGCTGCGACGGCGGAACGCGCACCCGGCTCGATCACCCCGATTACCGGTACGGGCAGTGATGCGTGAAGGTCTTCGAATGCGTGCGCAGTCGCGGTGTTGCATGCGATGACGATCAGCTTGACATCCCTGGCAAGCAGTCTCGCCGCGGCCTCCTGCGAGTAGCGGACCACCGTCTCGGGGGACTTGGCGCCGTACGGGACGCGGGCGGTGTCGCCGAAGTAGAGGATGGATTCGTCGGGAAGCTGCCGTCGCAATGCCCGCACGACGGTAAGACCGCCGATGCCCGAATCGAATACGCCGATCGGGCGATCGGAGCCGGTCACCTGGGCGGTCTCCCCACGGGTTTACCGACCGGCACGGCGAATCGGAATGCCACCGCGCCGTCCGGACGTGGCCGCGTGGACACGCTCACGGGGAAGTCCTTGAGGTTTGCTGCAACGTACGCGTCGACCGCACTCGCC
>JBBSJG010000113.1:0-10855 GCA_038257485.1 Longimicrobiales bacterium
GGACCCGGGGCCCATTGTTCAATCGGGATCCTCGCGAGCGTGCGCGAAACACCCGTTCTTGCCGCGTTGACGGCAACGAACACGAAAGCCCCCGCGTGTGCAGGGGCTTTTCGAGGTACTCCGTACGGGATTTGAACCCGTTCAATCCTGCTACCGGGTGAATCCTGGTGTCGCAGAAACGATCCATTAGCAGGTGGTTCTGTGATCTAGCGGCATGACGTCCGTTAGGACGTATCGATATTGGCGGTGCAATTTGCGGTGCCATGAAAGTTGGACTGAGAGGCAGCGCGGCGCTATCGTGTGAGGTATGGCACTGATCACGGGTTCACAGGACGGTCGGCCCCTGTATCGGGTGCGGTGGAACTATCGCCGCGATCCGGTCACCGGACGCCGAACGCATGACGAGAAGCGGTTTCGCAAGAAGGCCGATGCTCGTGTATTTGAGCGCACCGTCACGGCGGCGATGAATGTCGATACCGAGCGCATCACGGTGGGTGAGCTGAAAGCCCTGTGGTGGTTGCGGCATATCGATACGGCTGCGATTCAGCTTCGGACGCGGCGGGATTACAAGACGCAGTACGACCTGCGGGTCGGTCCGTTCCTCGGGCACAAGGCGGTTGCAAAGCTGACGCCGGGGTTGATGGCGGAGTTCAAGGATTGGATGGTTGCCGAGGGCGTCGGTGCGCGGTCGGCGAACAAGTCGCTGGACATGCTCAAGTCGATGGTGCGGTGGGGGCGCAGTGAAGGGCTCGTCACCAACCGCAGCATCGACGACGTGCGCCGGCTGAAGGCGCCCAAGCCCAAGCCCGCGAACCCGTACACGCCCGAGCAGGTCGACACGATCGTGGCGGGTTGCAAGCACCTGCGCGACGCGACGATGCTCAAGTTCGCGGCCTACAGTGGGCTGCGTTGGTCCGAGTTGCGGGCGATTCGGTGGAGTGACCTGGAGTTGGATGCCGATCAGCCGCACGTGCGGCTGGTGCGGTCGGTGGACGGTGATCGATCGATCAAGGGCACCAAGTCCGACCAGGAGCGCACCGTGCCGATCCTCGCGCCCGGTGCTGCGGCGCTGCGCAACTGGCGCGAGAGTGCCCCTGACACGCCTCTGGTATTTCCCAATCGCAATGGGCGCCCGTTGTACAACGACTGGTACCTCAATCGCTGCAAGCCGATTCGCGAGGCATGCGGCATCCACTTCGACCCGCACGAGCTGCGGGACACGTACGCGAGCATCCTGATCGCCGCGGGCATCGGCGAACTGGAGCTGACCCTGTGGCTCGGACACGCATCAGTAGAAACGACGCGACGCCGATACGCCAAGCTCTTTGAGGGCCGCAAGGCCGTCCTGGCCAGCAAGGCAAACGAGCTGCTTGCAGGTGGCACGCTGTAGAGCGTGGGGATCTACGCGGCGGGCCGCCGTGTCATGGGAACGACGGTCACATGTCGGTATCCGGGATTGGGTGCATCGACACTCGCCGCGGAGAGGGCGCGGGCGCGAGGATTCACCCGTTCGATCCGAGCCAGCCTCGGGGTGATGTCCCGAGTCTACGGCCGTAGGGGTCCAGTAGCCTCCGGTATCTGCCGATGCCGAAGCATGCTCCGAGCCATCACACAGACGATGCGGTCGAACAAGGTCGCGACCAGCCGCTGGGTATGCGCCGGATGCTTCTCGGCCGACGTGACGGTCAGCAGGGTGCGCGGTAGGCGAGTGGGCGTATGTAATGCGTGCGGCGAGCCGTGGACTGCTGGCTCCGCTCGCAACACTGCTTTCCCCGACGTGAACCGACTGTTCGGCGGACGTTGGCTCGCATGGACGTGGCGCGTCGGGGCCATATCTGCCCGACTGCGAATCGCGTGGATTCAGGGTGTGGCCGCAGCCGGGATGGTCCTACTCATTGCTGTGACGGCGTATGCGCGGGTTAGGCCCGAGGCGGTCGGTTGGGAAACGGCCGAGCGCCTGATGGTGATTGCCGGACTCTCGCCGTTCGGCTACATCCTGCTCGTGTTCCTTTCGGCGCCGGTAGCTGCTCGCTGGCGCTGGGCGGAACAGCGGCTCGTGTTGGATTGGGCAAAGCGCCACGGAGCGACCGTCGTTCGGCGGGTCTCATACGCCGACTTCGCTTCGATGGAGGCCATGCCATGGGTCGGGACCTCAGAGCCGAACGCCCCGATCCTCTCCCACGGCTGCGCTGCGGGCTACCCGACGGTTGTACGCACTGCGGACGGCGTCACCGTCGCGCGAGCAGTGCTCAGGATCATGCCCGCCATAGCCCGGTTTGGCCGAAGCAAAGGGTCCCGGGATGTCATGCTCATCGCTACGATCCCGGTGGATCGTTCCGTGTCGATCGGTGTGAACAGCCTTTGTTGTTGGAGCCGGAGCAGTGCTACTCGCATCGAAGCGCGAATGGTCGACCGTCTCCGCGAGCAGTCTTTTGAGAGCATCGAGATGGACGGCCGATTTGTCATAGCGACCGGCGCGCACGACGATCCGATTGCCGTCCGTCAGCTACTCGACCCGACAGCCCTCGACCACTTCCGAGGCCGGTCGACGGTGTGGGAGATAACCGCTGATTGCGTCACGGTCTACCGACGCACCCGAACGTCGACAGACGAACAGGTAGACGAGATCGTCGAGGATGCTCGTCTGCTCGCCTCGAAGGTGCAGCACCTACAGGGCGCTGTTCGACGTCAGGTGAGATCGGCCTGATCCGCCACCGGTGCCTTGAGCAGCCGGGCGACGCTGCCCGGCGCACATTTGCCACGACCATTTTCAGTCGGCACGCCGTCCTGGCCAGCAAGGCGAACGAACTCCTTGCAGCAGGCACGCTGTAGAGCGGCGGGATCTACGCGGCGGGCCGCCGTTTCATGGGAACGACGGTCACATGTCGGTATGCGGGATTGGGTGCATCGACACTCGCCGCCGAGAGGGCACGGGCGCGGCTGTAGACGGTCTCGATCTCGGCGAGCTGCTCGGCCGTGAAGCGAATCCCGCGCCCGACCCGGACATGCGGCACTCGCCGTTCGCGGCACCAGCGCTGCACCGTGCGCGGCGATACCTTGAGCAGTGCGGCCACGTCGTCGACGTCGTACCAGCCGTTCATCACGTTCTCCTTCGCAAGACACGATCCTGTGCGAAGGCTGCGCGCGGCGATCAAGGCGGTACAAGGCTCGCAGGAGGCGAGGGCGGACAAGGGCTCAACTGACCACAGCCATTTCCCTTGATGCATCGGCACCGTCCGCGGTTTCTTGAGTGTCATTGACATACGCGTGGCGGGCGCGTGTGACATGGGCGTCGACGCCCCATTGAGCGGCGGAATCGGGGTCGCGCGTATGCGCGGCGGCGATTGCGCTGCAACCGGGGTCCGGGGTGGAACCCCGGAACGGCCATGCGGTCAACGGATCGCGGGGGTCATCACCGCTCGATGCCAGGCCCGCGGCCGAACCCACCCCGCTGTGTCGGTTTGACGTCGCGGCCGTGCTGGCGCGCATGCGGGTCTCGCAAGCGCTCGCGCAGGGCATCGTCGCGTTGCATCGCTCGGCGCAGGTCGTTGCGGTCGAGATGCTGTGGGTCGATCGGGCGCCCGTGATCGCGTGCGAGCGTCTGTGCATCAGACCTGAGCGCGAGGTCGTAGACGTCGAGGATCGCCGCGTCGCGTCGCTGGTCGGGTGTGCGGGCTGTGCCGGTGGTGGGGTCATGGTCGAGGGTGTCGATGTAGATGCGTGAGCGATCGGTGGCGCGGCTCATGGTCACGTACAGCCATACGCGGCTGACGTGGTCGGTGGCGAGCACGAACGCTTCGCCGTTGACCGTCATGCCCTGAGTCTTGTGGCCTGTCGTGGCGTAGGCGTGGGCTGCGTCGCCGCGCTCGAGGTAGTCGCGCGGCACGTGCAGCGTCTGTCCGCCTGGGGTTCGGATGTCGAGGCCGTCGCGTCCGACTCGTTGGACGGTGCCGCGTGTGCCGTTGGTGAGGCCGAGTTGGCGTCGGTTGCGGGTGGCGATCATTTCGTCGCCGACCGCCCATTCGCGTCCGCCGTAGGTGACGCGCTCGCGTCCGAGCCTGCCTTGCTGGTCGAGGATGCGTCGGGCTGCTTGGTTGAGCGCTTCGACGTCGGCTCGGGTGTAGGCGATCATCGCGGTGTCGTCGCCGCGCGCGCCCCCGTCGAGCCAGTCGGCGGCGAGCCGCTCGCGCAACCCATCGGGCGACGTGTCGGTAACGATGCGATCTTGGCTGGCGTAGGTCGCGACGGCCTGCTCGGCGCTGCCGGCGCGCAGCTCGCCGAGCGCGTCGCGTTCCCACGCTTCGACCTGGCGACGGTTTGTGGTGAGCTGGGTGACGCGCTCTGGTTCGAGGTTGTGGACGAGGTGGCGGAACGCGCCGCCTGCGCCGATCTCTGGGAGTTGGTGGTGGTCGCCGACGAGCACGAGCTTCGTGTCGCGCTCAGCCGCGAGCGTGGCGAGGAATGCGAGGTCGCGTGTCTCGGTCATTCCGGCCTCATCGACGATCAGGACACCGCGCTTTGGCATCGCATCGTCGAGCTTGCGCGAGTCGCCGGTTTCCTCGGCGTGCGCGTGCCATGCGCGCAGCATCGCGATCGTTTCGGAGGGGATGCGGGTATCGGCTTCGAGGGTCTTGGCGGCGGTCAGCGCGGTGGCGGTGCCGCGTACGTCGATGCCGGCGTCGCGCCATGTGTCGTGGGCGGCGTCAAGGCTGTAGGTCTTGCCCGCGCCGGCAAGCCCAACGACGACCTCGACACCCGCACCACTGGTCGCGAGCTGCGTCACCATCCGATGCTGCTCGGTAGAGAGCTTGCGGTGCTCGTCGCGCGTGGCGAGCACGCGCTCCACGTCGCGCTGCTTCACGACCGCGACTTGGTCTTGGGCGCGCTGATGGGCGCTGTCGATGATCGAGAACTCGGCGTTCAGCAGCTCGCGGGTCGTGTAGGCGCAGTCTGCGCGGTGATCGGTGAGAACGCGACCGTCGGCGCGCCGGGAATCTCCCTCGGGAATTGGCGTCGTGTCGCTGCGCAGTTGCACGATGTCTCGGGCAGCGTGGTCGAGTATGGAGTCGGCGAGGCGTTCGATCTGGGAAATGCTCGCGCCCTGCGGCGCGTGCTGTGCGGCGATCTGGATGATGTCGCGCCGATGGAACGTCGTCTTGTTCGCGGTCAGGCCGCTTGGTGCGAATGCGGTGCGTGTGACCTCGCGGATGATCGGTTGTGTGTCGTTCAGGATCGGGGTGCGCGTCGGGGCTCGCCCGATCGCGTCGAGCACGTCCGGCGCGTCGATCCCTCGCGCGGTGATTTCGCCGATCCAGCGCTCGTGCAGGTTCTCGCCCTCGGTGATGTAGGACTTCGCGACCCGGGTGTCGAGCGCGGCTGCGGTGGCGGCGCGATGGCTGGTGTGGCCGGTCTTCTCGAGCTGTGCGTGGATCTCGTCGGAGCGCTTGCTGAACATCTCGCGTACGGCGCGATCGACGCCGACGATCTCCGGGTGCGGGCTCTGCGGGTCGATGCCCCATTCGACTCCGAGCCGCTGGGTGAGCTGCGACCGCAGCACTGCTTGGTAGAGGTAGCTGGCGGTTTTCGCTTCGCGGTACAGCAGCGCGCCATGCAGGGCGGTGTATCGGCCCTCGGCTCGCGCAGCGTTCGCGACGAGGACGTGGGTGTGGAGTTGCGGGTCGCCAGCGCGGCTGACGCGGTGCTGGAACGCTGCCGCAACGAATCCCTCACCGCGGATGTGACGATTGCCGCCTGCGCCGCGGCGGGTGACGCAGGCCGTGCGTTCGAGGTAGTCGAACGCGGCCCGCACCGCGGCTTCGTGTCCGTCGCGGATGTCGCTGCGGACTGGTCCTTCGGCCAGGCCGAAGAGCACGCTTACGCTCTTGGGCGCTGAGAACGTGAGATCGAACGCGGCCGTAGGTCGCGGTGGTGCGCCCTCGATCACGCGCCCGTCGGGCATGCGAATCGAGCGCGGCTTGCGATCCGGTTCGCGCCGCTTGACCCACTGCTCGCCGCTCGCGGGGTGCGTGCCGGCGAACAGGTGCTTGAGATCCCCCGGCTCGACGACGCCTTCCAGGTCGAGGCCGTCGGCGCCGCGGCCGAGGTAGTGACCCCACGCTTCGCCGCGACCGGTGTAATAGTCCTCCGCGCCGACAGCGACGGAGCGTTCGTAGTAGCCGTGGTGGCCGGTGCCGAGTTTCCCGATCGAGAGCATGCTGGGGCCGATCTGATTGACACGATTCGTGTCATTGACATCAGTGGCCCGCTTCTCGATAGCTTCGAGCGGGGTTCGAGGCTGCTATCCCACGTTGTAGCGTGGAATTCGCGGCAGTGCAAGCGTGTATAGGGGGCGCGGGGGTGAACGGATCGTGACAAGGCTTTGCCACGAGGATACGGGCGTCAGTACGGCTGATCGCAAAGCGGGGTCATGGGCGAAGTCGGACAGGGGTCCATGGAAGGTCGGGCAGGGCTTCAGTCGGTATCGGATCACGAGGGATGAGCGGTGGCGAGAGGCCGTGATGGAAGCTTGTGGGTCACAGTCCCGCGTTGCGCCGCCGTGTCATCCCAAGGCAACCGGCCTGCGTCTACACATCCGAGGGGAGCACCGCGAGCATGGACTTGCAGGGCCGTAAGTCCGGGGCGCCTGGTGCGATCGTTCGGGAGCTCAGGGCTCGACGGCAGCAGCCGCATCGGGATCCGGTGGAGCGTTCCAAACGCCCAACGTTGTGGCCTCCGAATTCGCGTCGCCCATCGTCCGCGGATCGAATGCAATCGCCAGCATTTGCGGATGCTCGGCGCGTTCGGGGCGGAAGTGATCTGGATTCGCGTGAAATTCCAGACCGACGTAGACGGGAACACCGTAGCTGTCGAGGCGGGTGAAGACGAGGGGGAGACCCGTCGTGTTGTTCCCAGGAGGGATGGCCGTTGGGTTAGTCGGGGCACGGTGCACGATGGCATCGAGACTGACAATTGGATGGATGGTGCCAACGACCTTCATCGTCGAGAGCGGGCCGTTGACGGAGAGAAGGATGTCGGAATTGCGGTCGCCCCCAACGATGGGAAACAGGTCCGGACGGGTGAGCATCAAAGTCATCACATGCTGACCTTCGACGTCTTCCATGGGAAGTGCTTGAAGTGAGCGTCGAGGGTGAGTGTCTTCACGCTGGTCCTGATTCAGACTGACGTGCCCGCTCGGGTGGTAGTGGAGCTTCGGGGCGTCGTCGACTTCAATCCGCTGGCCCTCGACCATGACCCCTGTCGAGGTTTCTCCGGCCGGATGCTCGACCGGACCGTACCGCCAGTCCGTCAGCGTGTCCGACCCGCCGAAGGTGACAATGAAGCCTCCGAATCCCGACGCCGTGATCTTGAACAGGACGCGGCGGCTGGTACCGTCATCCAGCACGATTCGGGTGGGCTGCACTGGAAGCATCGAGGCGGCGCGGTCCTTGTCGCGCGCGAACGTGGCGAGCGTTTTGGGATTGCTACAGCGCTTGTACTTGGTCCCGCTACCGCAAAAGCAGAGATCGTTGCGCGGAAATCCGCTCATCACGTTGCGCTGTCGTTCGAATGTGTGTCGCGATCCACTCGCTCTCGCCTACTCCGGACGCACCGCGTTGGCAATCTTGGCCGCCACGTCTTCGAGTGTGGTGCCCTCGGTGCTCAAGCCGGATCGCGATGCCAGGAGCGGACTCTCGTCGCGCAGGGCATCGAAGGACGTCCGGTGGACCACCGGGATGACGCGGTCGGTCGCCAGCAGCGCCGAAAGCTCCTTATCGGCGATCCCCTGCGCGGACAAGCTCTGCAGCATTTCCGGTGTGACGAGTACCACGCCCATGCGCGAGATCTTGAGGCCACGATCGATCTCTCGGACCAGCGATACACCCAGTGAGACGTCCTTCTCGCTGAACCACACGTCGACTCCAAACGACTCAAGGAAGTCGTGGAGTGTCTTGGCATCACCGGCCCGATCGTCCCATGCGTGACAAAGAAACACGTCACGTAGATCGGGGCGCTTCACCGCCTGCTGCGCCGCCTCTTCCTGTACGTCAGTCAGATAGCGACGCTCGGTAATGGTGTAGGTGACCTGAGGTCGCTGGGCGCGCAGTTTGCGGTTCGTGTCACGCTCCCACGTCTTCACGTTGCGTTCGAACTGCGCCTTCGCCTTCCGGTTGTAGGCGTCAACCTCGCGCTGGGCTTTCTGCTCGACCTTGCGAACCTCGGCCTTCCACTGCGATTCAGCCTTGCGTCGCGCCGCGCGCATCTGAGACTGGAGCTGTGACTTCGACGGCATGCGTGGCGGCATCGTGTCCTCGATTCGGCCTGTTTCTCAAAGCGTATCCCTGGCATCGGACGAACACACGTTCGATAAGGTAGCGAGGTCAATGCAATTGGTACGGAGGATCCATGGGACCACGGAGCGGAAGCACCCTCCCGCGATGCAGCATGTGCTCGCGGCTTATGAACGACCACGTGACACTCGTCACGATGTACCACGATTCACCGGAGCGTTTCGACACAGTAGGCGTTTGTGGAGCGGGCGGCTGCTGGGAGAAGGCCAACGCGTCCGGCTTCCACTCCAGCGTCCAGCGCGAGCGGCGCCGGGAGACGGACAAAGCCAACCCCACCGCATAGCATCTTGTGCAGAGACCACCGCCGACCAGCGGGATTGTCGAGCAATCCGCCGGAACCACTGGCTTAGTAGGCCGACTGGCGCTGACGCCGCCTGCGAAGGGCCGCCCACGGGCGGCCCTTCGTGCTTACGAGCATTGGCCATGCGTTCTAGTCCGGCGCCACCCACTCCGCTACTCTGAGCGACGTGCCGCTGCGTCGAACCATCCGAGCGACCATCCTGGGCGGAGCGCTCGCGTTGATGTGCGCCTGTGGGCCTGCGCTCGCCGCCGGAGAGCGCGCTGTGGCTGCATTCGGTGTAAACGGGACCTTGGAATTGCACGATCCATACGGATCTTCAGCGGTCGCCGTTGCGAGGCCGCAAGGGGCGCTCTACGTCGTCGATGGCGAGCGCGGCGTCCGTCGTGTCACGCCAGACGGACAGTTCGATCCCACGTTCGGCGTCGGCGGGGTGATCCCGGACTCGAAGGGGGCGCAGATCGCATCGATGACCGATGGTCGGCTCTACCTGGTCGACCGTTCGGGCGATTTCGAGCTCCGCGTCCGACGCTACCGTGCCGACGGCACGCTCGACACGTCGTACGCGTCGATCGGCGAACGCCGAATCGTGGACCAATGTGCAATCAACCGCGTCGGGAGCGATTTCGGCGAGCCGCTCGTGGTGCATAAATCAGGCGCCGTCGACGTGCTGGTGTCCACCGAGTACAAGTCCGGGGAGAGGTATGCCTACTACTTCTATGCCAAGCGCATCCTTCGGCTCGATGCCGATGGCGCGGTCAAGGGACGCATCACAATGGTGCCGCCCGCTGAACCGTGCGGTGGCACCGGACAGCTCGGGATGGTTGGCGGCGATGGCGGCACGGTGCTCGTGATCTCGCAGTCCGATGGCCTCACGTCACACGCGGTCGATGGCGTGGTTCGGTGGCGCGTCCCGCACGGCGATTCGACATACGAGCGATTCTCGAACTTCCGAGGCGTCGAATCCGACGGCACGATCCGAGTCGTCCGGTATCGAGGGACTGCGACGTCCGCCCAGGTCGAGCGGTACTCGACCGATGGCACGCGCCTTGCCGATGTCGATGTCGCATCCGGCACGTTTGATCCCGTGACAGGAACGACCCTTCACTCAGGACACGCATGGGGCGGCATGGTGTTGTCGCGGTCTAGTTTCGATGGGACGCCCGACGACACATTCGGGGTGAACGGCCGGTTGGTGGTGTGCCCAACTACCCAGAACTTTCCGATGCCGGACTCCGCAGGTACGCCTCGGAGCATGGTTATCGACGGCGGGATCATCACGGTCCGCACGTCGTTGAGCAGCATAGGTACGTCGGGGCCGGCAGTATTGGTGCGTGTCGCGCCGGATGGGAGAGCGTCTGAACCCCCGGGCGTGTTCCTCTGGCGGATGCTCCCGTACCAAGATACGTTGCGCTATCCCATTAACGAAGTCGCGTACATCGGACGTGGCGTGCGACTGCGCATCGCTACGCGCGACTGCAACGGGCCGGGAACCGTGTCCACGCACGCAACGTGGCAAGGGCAAACCTTTGAGGGCGGGACGCTCGAGTCGGCCGGGGTGCTCCGACAAGGCCGTGGGACGATGGAGTTGGAGGCACGGGCGCGCGACGGGTTGGTAGGTCGATCTTCAATGTCAGTCGTCGTGGACTACATCGCCCCGGTGGTGTCCGTCCGGCGGAACCGGATGGGGGATCTCTACCTGGTTGGCACCGACCGCCCTGCTGGCGTCGCCGCTCCGATACGTCTCATACCGCCGCGCAGGCGCGAATGCTTCCAGCATCGGTACACGATGTGGGACCGAGCCGGCAATGCGAGCTACGTTCTTGTGCGCGCGCGATCGGGACAGGCTCGGATCGAACGACGTGGGGCCGTCACGCTTCGCGCGGCCGCCAACGGGTGGACTCGGTGTCGAGCACTCATATCGCCTACCCGCTAGGCGCAGTCGACTTGCAGCGAGGGGGCGCGCGTCAGCATAAGTCTCGAAACGCCGAGCCGCGCTTCCCGCCAGAATTCTGCTGACGGTGCCATGTGCGGTGCCATAGCGACAAAAGATCCCCCTGCGAATCATGGTGATTTGCAGGGGGATCGTGTAGGTACTCCGTACGGGATTTGAACCCGTGCTACCGCCGTGAGAGGGCGGCGTCCTAGGCCACTAGACGAACGGAGCAGGCCCGGAGAATGGTACCGGTTCGGCGCAATCGACGCAACA
>JBBSJG010000114.1:0-10558 GCA_038257485.1 Longimicrobiales bacterium
ACGTTCACTCGTGAATGGTGAAGACGAGATTGTGCCGCGACCGACCGACATCTATGCGGCACTGCCATCGATCACGGGCAAGCTCGAGCTCGAGTACGAAGGTGAGCTGGTGGGCGCGGAGAAGATCGCGCGCGAGCTGATCGCACGCGCTGCGGGTGAGACGTTCCAGGCCTGGGGCGGTGATTCCGTGGAGGCGCAACTGGATGACATTGTCGACTATTTCGAGAGTGGCGGTGTTCTTCAGATCGGTGAGACATCGAGCGCGAAGGCAGCGATCGAAGGATTCGGGTTTGTGTCAGGGTTGCTCGAAGTCACGCGCGAGCTCGGGCTCGGTCGACACGACTCGCCCGGTCACACAGCGGCCGCGTGCGAGCTCGTGCTCGAAGCGCTCGTAGCGATGCGCAGGCTGACACGGTCGGAGGCGGGGAGCTACGCGAGGTCCGAGCCGCGCCGCCGCCCCGGCCAGGGCGGGATGGGTGCGGGCGGCCTCGGCGCACCGCCGTCGTTCGAGGTGTAATCCCTCGACGCGCGGGTGCAGCTCGCCGCGCGACGCATGTGGGCTACGCGCGCGGGATTCCCGCTGCGGATGCAATACGCCGTTGCGCGACCGGCAGAGGAAGCGCTGAAAGCATGGACGGCGAGACGGCGGCTGCTGCGACGTCGCCTGCGACGTCCGTTGTCCGCACGCGGTACACGAACGGATGATAGATCTCGATCCGGTGGCTGAACGCGTGCTGAATCGGATCGATGCGCCGCGCACGGGGAGGCTTTGCGCCGATCAATGCGGTCGCCAGTTCACGCGCGTTGCGGGCGACGGCGGACCGACCGCAGATGCGGGACGGAAATTCCCAGAACCCCGCGAGCAGCCCTGCGGATGGACGTTGCGTGACGATGGTGCTGCCGTCGTCATCGATGATGACCGCAGTTGCGACGTGGAAGGTCGGCACCGCCTTCGACGGCGCAACCGACGGCCGGATCGGTATGGTACCGCGGACCCGCGCGAGACACAGGTCCTCTACGGGGCATCGCTGGCAGTGCGGCCGCGGTGTGCAGATCGTGGCGCCCAGTTCCATGATCGCCTGATTGAAATCGCCGGGCCGGTCGGCAGGCACGATGGCGACGGCAGCGCGATGGATTGCAGGGATGGCATCGTCCTCGAGATCGAGGATCCGTGCGTAGACGCGGCGGGCATTGCCGTCGATGGCCGGCTCGGCTCGCCCGAACGCAATGCTGGACACGGCGCCCGCCGTGTATGCACCGATTCCCGGCAGTGCGCGCAGGCCCGCCGCCGTGTCGGGCAGGGCGCCGCCATACCGTTCGCGAACCACGCGGGCGGCCGTGTGGAGGTTGCGCGCGCGGGAGTAGTAGCCGAGACCCTCCCACGCGCGCAGGACCACTGCCTCATCCGCGTCGGCCAGGGCGTCGATGGTGGGGAACTGTTCGATCCAGCGCATATAGTACGGCAGTGCCGCGTCCACGCGGGTCTGCTGCAGCATTGTCTCGGAGACCCAGATCGCATACGGATCGCGCGTCTCCCGCCATGGCATGGCGCGGCGGGTCGCTTCGTAATGTGCGAGCAGTCGGCGCACCAGTGAATCCGGCGGGACATCCATTTCTTTACTTTGACTGGTTCCGTGACCATGGTTCATGGGATCGAAACCTAAAGCAGGGAATGAGGCATCGTAAGCCGTGTCGGAAACGCGGGGCGAAAGCCCATACGACCTGATCGTGATCGGCGGTGGACCGGCCGGTGAGAAGGGGGCGGCGCAGGCTGCATACTTCGGCAAGCGCGTCCTGCTCATCGAGCAGCACACGGAGCTCGGCGGCGCGGCCGCGAACACGGGGACACTACCAAGCAAGACGCTCCGTGAAACGTCGCTTACGCTCTCCGGCCTCAAGGCCCGAAGCCTTTACGGCGTGGACCTGTCGCTGCGTCGCGAAGCGACCGTCAGGGACCTGCTCTATCGCGAGCAGACGGTCGTCGGCGCGGAGCAGATACGCGCGGATCACAATCTTCGGATTCACGGCATCACGCGGGTCACGGGCCGCGCGACATTCGTCGCTCCGCATACGGTACGCGTCACGCAGGAAAACGCCGAACAGACATTCTACGATGCTGACGTTTTCCTGATCGCGAGTGGATCATTGCCGCGTCGACCGCTCATGTTCCCGTACGATCACACCTCCGTCTACGACTCCGATTCCATTCTCTCGCTACGCGGGATCCCAGACCGCCTGGCGATTGTCGGCGCCGGCGTCATCGGCTGCGAGTACGCCTGCACGTTCGCGGCGCTCGGTATCGAAGTCACGCTCATCGACGGCGGTACACGACTGCTCAAGTTCCTTGATGCAGAACTTTCGGTCGCACTGCGACGCGGGATGCAGCGCCTTGGTATCCGCGTCGTTTCACCCGCCACCGTCGAGGCGTGCACTGCCATCAACAACGAATCCGTCATGCTCACGCTGGACACGGGCGCGAGAGTCCCCGCGGATGCTGTGCTCGTCGCTGCCGGCCGTTCGAGCAATACGACGTCGCTCGGGCTTTCCGCTGCAGGCCTCGCCCCCGGGCCGTCCGGCAGGATCGAAGTGGACGCGCGATATCGCACCGCCGTACCGCACATCTACGCCGCCGGCGACGTCATCGGGTTCCCCGCGCTCGCATCGACATCGATGGAGCAGGCGAGGCTCGCGATGGTGCATGCATTCGATCTCAAGTACAAGACCGAAGTCGCGTCGATCCTGCCGTTCGGCATCTACACGATCCCGGAAGTCTCCATGGCGGGCGAGACCGAGGAATCCCTGCGGGCGGCCAATATCGCGTATGTGACCGGTCGCGCCGAGTACAACAACAATGCACGCGGCCTCATCATCGGCGACACCGCAGGCTTCCTGAAATTGCTGTACCGCGCGCACGACATGAAACTCGTCGGTGTGCACATCATCGGTGAACTCGCGTCCGAAGTCCTGCACATCGGACTCACCGCCATGCTGTGCGGCGCGACCGCGGACCTCTTCATTCGCACGTGCTTCAACTATCCCACGCTGGGCGAGCTTTACAAGTATGCCACATACGATGCAATGGGCAGGCTTCAGCGGGGCGAGACGAGTGTACGGAGGTAGCTGGCCCTTGCCTGCCAGTTGCTAGTGCGTGAGGGACCACATGACGATGTTGACGGCGAGGGCGTAGGCGTCCCAGGAGAAGCGGTAGAAGAATGCGTCGTCTTCGGCCTCGCGCTCCCACCCGTCCGCGATGTCCGTGTTGTGTGTGATCACAACCATGAGACGACCACTGTCATCGAAGATTCCGCGCAGGTGTGCTTCCTCACTGTCAGCACCTCTCTCGGATGTACCGCCGCCACTGCGCCGCCAGAACTGAATCGACGGAATCTGCGGGACCTTCTTGATGTGGTAAACGTAATTCAGTAGTCCGTGGTCCAGCGGGATGTCGACAACCTTGTATTCCGGGAATACGCGCGCGATCTGCTGTGACCACTGCTCCCACGCGCGGCCGCCCCAGAAGTCGTCCACCCACAGGAACCCACCCTTGAGCAAGTATGCGCGCAACTTCTCGACTTCCTCGCCGTCGAACTGGATGGTACCGACGTCCGACGCGAACAGGAACGGACAGTGGAACAGGAGCGGATCGGTGATCCGTACATTCGCATAGCCGGGCTGTCCCACATTCCACCAGCTGACGCGCGTGCGCGTCAGCTGTGACATGCGCAGCATCAGGTTGTTGTCAGCATCCGGATAGTCCGTGAGCCACCCCTGCCCCAGTGCCTCGCCTCGCACGCTCGTGTACTGCATGCGGCAGAACGTCCAGCGCCGGTCCTCAGCACCATTCTTCTTCGGCAGACCTTGGCGCACGGTCGGGCGGCCGCGGAACTGGGCGGACGCCGGCGCAGTGTGTGACGCGGATGCGAGTGCCGTGATGAACAGCGCGATTGCCGCGAAACGGGTCAGGCTGGATGTCAGCAACGGTGTATTTTGTCTCCCCGGAGAATCGGCGTGTCCCAACCAGTCTCCCGGCGGACCACCCTTCCGCTTTCGAATTAACCCATCCAGACATCGAATGTTCGCGAACTGGCCGGGTATGCTATGAATTACAGGTCCGGATCTGGAAAGTCGAGCAACTTATCCACAAACCCGGGTATATTTGATATCTGGACGGGACAAAACGTAATGTCGGAAGGCAGGTCCGGGTGAAATCGCACAGATATCAGAAGTACAGCGGCTCGTTCCTCGACTCCTTGAATGTCGAGAACCTGCTCGAAGGCCTCGCCGATTTCCTGTTGAAGAGCGGGTTCGAAGGCGGTCCGCACTTCCACCCGTGGTGGGGGTGGACGGGTGAGGAGGGGGACGACCATTCAGCGGATGCATTGAAGAACGCGCTGATCCAGGCGCTCATCGAGAGCGGCCAGTTGACGCCGGAGATGCTTTCCGAGCTACGCGGCGAGGGTGGCAACGAGGAGATCCAGCAGCGCGTGGCGGACCTCCTCGACGACCTCGTCCGCCGACTGGTGGAGCAGGGATATCTCACGGCGACGGAGAAGCCGCAGGTTCCGGGTTCGTATTCACCCATGGGCGGCTCGATCGACGAGGGCAAGCAGGCGGCACAGGAGGTCCAGTTCCAGCTCACGCAGAAGGGAATGGACTTCCTCGGATTCCGCACGCTGCGTCATCTGCTCAGCGCGATCGGTCGCTCGTCGATCGGCAGTCACGAGACGCCACACCTGGCAACGGGCATCGAGGCGGATGCGGTATCGAAGCCGTACGAATTCGGCGACTCGCTCAATCTCGACATCCCCGCGACACTCACGAATGCGCTGGCGAGGGGTGATATAGGTGTACCGCTGGATCTCGAGTACAGTGACCTGATGGTTCACCAGGCGGAGTATCGCAGCTCGTGCGCGACGGTCGTCATGCTCGATATCTCGCACTCCATGATCCTGTACGGTGAAGACCGGTTCACGCCCGCGAAGAAGGTCGCGCTCGCACTCGCACATCTGATCCGGACTCAGTATCCGGGCGACACGCTCAAGGTCGTCACATTCGGGGATCGCGCACAGGAAATCCCGCTGGGACAGCTGGCGCAGGCGAAGGTCGGGCCGTTCCACACGAACACGGCGGAAGGCTTCAAGGTCGCGCGCCGACTGCTGCTCGCGCAGAAAAAGGACATGCGGCAGATCATCATGATCACAGACGGGAAGCCGAGCGCGATCACGATGCCGGACGGTCAGATCTACAAGAATCCGGGCGGCCTCGATCCGTTCGTGATCAAGGAAACGCTGCACGAAGTGGCGGCATGTCGCAACAGTGGCATCCTCATCAACACGTTCATGCTGGCCAGGGACGAAGTGCTGGTCCAGTTCGTTGCGAAGGTGTGCGAGATGGCGAAGGGCAAGGCGTACTTCACCAACACCATGACGCTTGGTGAGTACGTGATGAAGGATTTCATGAAGCGCAGAACGAAACGCGTGCGCTAGGTGTAGGGCAACTCATACCGTTCGACGAAGTGTCGAAACGAGGAGGGCCGAGCGGTTCGGCCAGTTGTCGGACATCAGGAGGCGACGCACATGCGGTTCAACCATAGAGTCGTATTCGGAACAACACTGGTAGCCGGAACCGTCGTGGCGGCGACGGGTCTGTTCGCGATCCGCCACGAGGGCCCTGCCGGCACAGGTGGGGCGGTCTCAGTATCAACCGGTGCTGCATACGCACAGGCAGACAATGCGACGGCGAACGAGCTCAGCCAGGCCTTCCGCCGTGCGACGAGCAGTGCAATGCCCGGCGTCGTCTACATCGAAGTGGAGCAGCGCGGCCCGGGTGCTGCACGCAATCCCTACTCGGGCACGCCGTTCGAGGGCATGGTGCCGCGTGGTCCGCAGGTTCGCGAGGGCAGCGGATCCGGCTTCGTATTCCGCCCTGACGGTTACATCATCACGAACAATCATGTAGTCGACGGCGCGTCACACGTGACAGTGGTCACACAGGACCGCCGCGAGTACGCAGCAACCGTCGTGGGTCGCGATCCCAATACAGACATTGCAGTGCTGAAGGTGGATGCGCGCGGGTTGCCGGTCGTGCCGCTCGCGAACTCGGACGGCATCGAAGTCGGCGACTGGGCCGTCGCACTCGGCTATCCGCTGCAGCTCGGCGTAACTGCGACTGCGGGGATCGTGAGTGCAAAAGGTCGCAGCCTCGGCATCCTGCCAGATGGCAGTGCGACATCCGCGCTCGAGCACTACATCCAGACGGATGCCGCGATCAATCCGGGCAACTCCGGTGGACCACTCGTGGATCTCGAGGGCCGCGTGATCGGCGTGAACAGCGCGATCAAGAGTCCGACGGGATACTACAGCGGCTACGGCTTCGCCGTACCCATGAACATCGCGGCGCGTGTCGCCAATGATCTCATCGATCATGGTGCGGTCCGCCGTCCGAAGCTGGGCGTCGCATTGAACGACGTCAGTGCCGCCGATGCCGCAGTCTACAAACTGCCGCGTGTCGCGGGTGCCGAGATCATCACAGCACCCGAGCAGGGGTCGCCTGCAGCGAAAGCGGGATTCAGGATGGGCGACGTCATCGTGGCAGTGAACGGCAAGCCAGTGGACACCGATGGCGACCTGCGCGAGAAGCTCGCGCTCTTTCAGCCGGGTGAGACCGTGATGCTGGATGCGATCCGCTTCGGACAGAAGCTCCGCATGGAAGTGAAGCTCGCAGAGTTCGAGGCGGTACGAGCGGCGTCGAACGTCTCGGCAGCATCGCCCGCAGGCAACACGAACAGGCTGGGCTTCGAGGCGATTCCGCTCACGCCGCAGATTGCGCGCGAACTGTCCGCAAACACGTCGACAGGCCTGGTGGTGTATCGGGTGGAGCCGGCGAGTCCGGCAGCGCATGCGGACCCGGTACCCGGCTACCTCATCAAAACGATCAATGGCACGGCAGTACAGAGTGTGGATGATGTCAACACGATCGCACGCACACTCAAGCCAGGGCAGAACGTTTCGCTGATTCTGTCCACACCCAAAGGCGTGGACAGGATCCTCAACTACCAGATCAGACTGTAGTCAAGCGTTACTCGAAGATGCTGCTGATGATCTCGAAGATCGTCTCGAACAACGAACCTGCAATCTCGGGTGCGGCGGCAATCATCTCCGGCGCATTCGATAGCAACTCGGCCGCGCCGCCGGCGACATAGCCGGCGGCGTGAATGCCGTAATACATCGCAAACGGATCGTACATCAGTGCGCCCGCAAGACCTTCACCGACCCGACCATTGCCGCCATCCCGACGCTGCATGAGTGCCGTCGCCTCCATCTTCCAGATCGCGGCCAGCTCATCGTGGTCGAACCACACACCCTTGCAGTGCGTGCAGAAATCCAGTCGCATGCCGCCCTGCTCCGTGACATCCATCTGCCGGGCGCACACCGGACAATCGAGCTCGACCTTCCAGCCGCACGCATGACACTGCGCTTCAGTCCGCGCGAGATGCGTGCTGCATGAATGACACTGCATCGAATGAACGCCCTCACGCTGGACGATCTTGCTCCACAACAGCGTCGGCTCCGTGCGTCGCAGCAGCTGGACCTCGCCCATCTCGAACCACACCCCGCCACAACGCGTGCAATGGTCGAGCGTGATATCTCCCGCCGGGGCACCTGACGCCGCCGAGGCACGCGCTGCCGCGTCCGCTTCCGCACGCGACACGGGGAGCGAAATCTTCTCCATCTTGACACCGAGACAGACCGGGCACGGATACCGCGATTCCATTCCCGTCATTCCAGGATGCCCCGCGCATTGGGCTTGTCGCCAAGCCGCTGCAGATCATGAAACGCGTAAACAACAACGCCGGAATCGGTCACTTCGAACTCTGCCATACCACGAAGCGAAAGCGCGTCGAGCGCCTGCTTCGCATCTTCGGGAGTGATCGCCAGGTCGCGAACCGCCTCGATGATCGTCAGCTTGCCGCCGTGAAGCTCGGCACAGCGCAGCAACTCGGCCTCGAGTGTCTGCTGACGGAGGTCTGCCTTATGACCGCGCACTCGCGAGCCACTGCGGTAATGACCACGGATCAACGCAATGCCCGCCGCTGCGGGCAGGCCAACCGTGAGTGCGAGCGCCATCACGGCTGCGCCACCATCCACGTCGGCGCGTAGATATCCCATGAACATGAATCCGGCCAGGACCAGAAGAGCCCCGCCTCCTGCAAGACGTCCCACGTCGATCTCCTGAACAGGATGAACTACGACATCGCCGTACACGACCAATCTACGACGAACGGACGGCAAGTCGAACGCCGCTGCTTTTTCCGCCCGTACGCCGTCGCATACAGGTGTACCGGTGGGAATGTGACGACATTGCGGTCCGCTGCTTGCAAGTAATTACTGTGAAACCATTTACAGCTATCATGCGAGGATCATATGGAACCGGACCGCAAGGCCGACATGGAGAACGAGGGCACCGAGATGCCGTCGCACATAGAGCCGGATGAGACAGCGTCAGAGGTGGCTGCAGCCGGTCAGGGGATCATGAAGCACGTGGGTGGGCGTGGCACGGTGCTGACGGTCGGGCTGGCCGCGAGCTCGCTCGCACTGATCGCGGGGCGTACGGCGAATCCGGGCGAAACGGCTGCGATGTCGAATGACATGTCGATGTCGCCGGCCGCGGATCGCGCGGAAGTGAAGAAGGTGTCGTGGGACCTGGAGCGCAGGCCGGCCGCCGAGAACGATCGTGTGGAATTCTTCACGGAGTTCCTGATGGGCCGGAACTACGACAAGACGCACGAGTGGCTGGAGCGCACGGGCAAGTATGGTCCGATGATCCAGAACGAATTGCGGGAGCGTGGCATGCCGGAGGACCTGTTGTATCTGGCGATGATCGAGAGCGGTCTGAGCCCACAGGCGACTTCGGTGGCAAAGGCGGCAGGCATGTGGCAGTTCATCCAGGAAACCGGAGAACGCTACGGTCTCGAGGTGAACGAGTATGTCGACGAACGTCGCGACCCCGTGGAAGCGACGGCTGCGGCGCTGACGTATCTGCAGAAGATGCACGATCGCTTCGACAGCTGGTATCTGTCGGCAGCGGGATACAACACGGGCGAGAACCGAGTTGGCCGCCTGATGCGCGAGAAGACGGGTACAGAGCGCGCCGCGTCGGAGGACTCGTACTGGGAGATCTGGGACAAGCTGCCGCGCGAAACGCGCGATTATGTGCCGCTCATGCTTGCAATGGGCACGATCGCGAAGGAGCCGGCGAAGTACGGTTTCAAGGATCTGCAGATGCAGGCACCGCTGCAGTATGAAGAGGTGTCGATTCCGGGTGGCACAAAGCTGAGCGAAGTCGCGATTGGCGCGGGCGTCAGTGCTGCGGAGATCGAAGATCTCAATCCGCACCTCATCAAAAAGATGACGCCGCCGGGCAACGACTACAAAGTCCGCATCCCGGTCGGCCGCTCCACGCAGGTTATCGCGTCTGTCGGTGGCGGCGTGGAAGGCATCGGCGGCGGCAATATTGCAGCTGCCAACTCGTCGGCTATCGCGACGGAATAGCGGCGAAATAACGTCGGAACCTCGACGGACTATCAGCGGAGATAGGACGCGTCCCCTCGCGGCAGAGCAATCGGCGGATTGCTGCCCGCGGGGGGACGCGCGTTACTTAGAGATCCCGCTTCCTGAAGTTCAGCCATGCAATGCCCGCGAACGCCGCGATGTAGCACAGTGCGAGGACCACACTGGTGCTCAGCGACAGCAAAGCAGGCAGCTTGTTTTTGACCATTGCCTCATTCATCTTCGCCATCATCGCCGCGTCATAGCTCCCTCTCGCCACCAGGTTGCTGAATACATCGAGCGGCAGGTAGCGCGAGATGGTGGGCAGCATACCGCCCTGCTGGATCATGATGCCGGCGATGATCGGTTCGATCAGGAGAAATGCGAACATCAGGCCGAGTGCAGCGCCGGACGATGATGCGAGCATCCCGAACATGAATGCAGTGATGCCGAGCGCGACGAAGTAGAGCAAGACATTGGGCAGCATGCGTAGCGCAAGGTCCGAGAAGACCGGCCACTGCAGCGAGCCACTGCCGCCGAACGGGGCGACGATCATGCCCACGATACCGATGTCGATCCACAGGATGACAGCGAGCATCAGGACAACGAGGATCTTGCCGGCGAAGTACTGCCCGCGCGACAGACCATCGATGACGTTCTGACGCTGTGTCCGCCACGTCGCCTCACTCGCCGTGAGCAATGTGACCGCGATCAGCAGCATCAGCATTCCCGTCTGCGCCCCGATCATGATCAGGTTGTCCCAGCCGCCGGGCAGTTGGAACGCCGGATTCTTGGGCTTCACGCTGTGTATGTACTGCTGACCGCCGAGTGCGATAGCAATGATGACAGCGTGTGCGACGATCGCCACCCAGAAGACCGACCGCTTCCTAGCCTTGATCCATTCGATGCTGAAGAGCTTCGCGAACATGTTCATGCCGCGACCCCCTTCGATCCGGCGGCGTCGACGCCCTCCGTGAGTTCCATGAAGACGTCTTCCAGGCTTTGCTTGC
>JBBSJG010000115.1:0-10547 GCA_038257485.1 Longimicrobiales bacterium
CAGCTTCGGGATCGCCTGCGCCAGCAGCGACGACTCGATGACCGCGCGCAGGTCGAACAGTTCGTCGATCTCGGGGAGCGACAGCGTGGAGACGATCGCGCCCTGGTGCGGGTTGAAGCTCACCAGGCCTTCGACCTCGAGCCGGCGCAGCGCCTCGCGGACCGGGATTCGGCTCACGCCCAGGTCCGCGGCGAGGGCGTCCTGGCGGAGGGCGGTGCCCTCCGGGTAATGGCCGTGAAGGATGCGGTCGCGCAGGGCGTCGAGGGCCATATCGACGACCGTGCGTCGGACGAGCGGCCCGGCATGAATAGGGTTCATCCGTATACAATATACGGAGGGGTCGCGGTGCGACAGATCAGTCGAGCGCCTTCTCCTTGAACGCCAGTGCGAACAGCACAAAGACCACGGCCGCCATGGCCGCGGGCACCAGCCAAATGGCCTGCCAGTCGTGGCCCACTGCGGTGCCGGCAGTTGCGTAGTGGTCGACGACCTTGCCGGAGACGATGGATCCGACGAAGAGTCCGGCGCCGAGCGTGACGAACGCCAGGAATCCCTGCGCCGCCCCGCGGATGGCGGCGGGCGCGCGCTGATCGACGTAGATCTGACCGGTGACGAAGAAGAAGTCGTAGCAGATGCCGTGCAGGATGATCCCCATATAGAGCATCCAGACTGCGGCGCCCGCATCACCGTACGCGAAGAACACGTAGCGCAGGGTCCATGCGGCCATGCCGATGAGCAGGATCTTCTTGATGCCGAGGCGTACGAGCAGGAACGGCATGACGAGCATGAACCCGATCTCTGACATCTGTCCGAACGTCATTTTGGTCGCGGGCTCCGCGAGTCCGATCTCGTTCAGAAACGGGTTTGTGAAGGTGTAATAGAACTGGAGCGGAATGCAGAGCAGAAAGGACCCGATGACGAAGATCAGGAACGACCGGTCCTTGAGCAGCGACAGCGCATCGAGGCCGACGACGTCGCGCGCGGTGATCGCCTTGCCACGTCCCTGCGGCGGTGTGTGCGGCAGCGCGAGGCAATATGCACCCATGACGAAGGATGCGACGGCGGCAATGCGCATCGGCGTGTCACTGGCCTCGAGGCCCATGCGGCCGACGAGAATGCCTGCGACAATCCATCCGATGGTGCCGAGCACGCGCACGCGGGGAAACTCCTTCGCCGGATCGTCCATGTGGTGGAACGAGAGAGACGCCGTGAGCGCGAGTGTCGGGAAATAGAAGAGCGCATAGGCGAGGATGATCGGGTAGAACTGTGCGAAGTCCGTCTGCGTCGATGCGTACCACAGGATGCCGCCGCCGATGATATGCAACGCCGACAGGATTTTCTCCGTCGAGAAATAGCGGTCTGCGACCATGCCCACAAAGAACGGCGAGATCATGGCGGCGATTGCAGTGCTGCCGAAGACCGCCGCGATCTGCGCCCCCTCGAACTTGAGCGTCTGGCCGAGGTACGTGCCGATGGTGACGAACCATGCTCCCCAGATGAAGAACTGCAGGAACATCATGATGGAGAGGCGCAGTCGAGTGCTGTTCATCCGATATTTCTCCGGCCTTCTGGGAATTCCCCGGGGTGGGCACACCAATGTAAGGCGCGGCCCGTCGCGAGGACAAACCTCTCGTTGGGACGAGCCGGAGGAAGTTCCATTAACGATCAGGGCAGGTTAGGCGTCAAAGAGATAAGGACCCGAACGAACTGAAAGGATTTCCAATGAAACGAATCGTATTTGCGCTGGTGATCGGCGCAGTGATGCCTGTTGCGCTGGCTGCCCAGACCCCCAAGCCGCTGGGTACACCTGTGGACAGTGTTCGCCAGGCACGCCGCGCCGACGCCGTTCGTGCGCGTGCCGCCAGGCCGTCGATGCCGGCGCGTCAGGCGACGCCCCCGCGTGCGCCGCGTGCGCCGCGTGCGGATGTTGCGCCGCGTGGTGGTGATGCGGGACGTGGTCGCCTCGAGCAGGGTGCCGTAATGGAGCGCATGCTCATGATGCGGGAGCGGTTGAACCTGACGGATGAGCAGGTCTCGAAGATGCGCCAGGAGACGGAGCGCGCAATGGAGAACCGTCGCAAGCTGATGGAGAATCAGCGTGAGACAATGCAGCGCGACATGGAGCGCACGCGCGAGTCGCGTACGAAGATCTCGGAACAGCTGCGCAAGGAGCAGGAAGAGTCGCGCAAGCGGATCATGGAGATCCTGACACCTGAGCAGCGTCGCATGATGGAAGAAAAGCGTAACGTCGAAAGGCGTGTCGTGCGACCGAACGGTGGTGGCGGCCAGACAGCGCCAGCCCGGCCAGCCCGGCCCGGCCGGCCCGATCGCGGCGATCGCTAAGGCATGAATCGCGGCAGGCCCTGCATCACGCGGGGCCTGTCGTTGCATTCAGGAGTCGCGCGATCTGCGGATCTCCGCCGCTCACGCATTCGACAGCCGCCCGTCCGCACGCTGCCCCGATCACATTGCCCGTCCCGCTGTATCCACCAATCGCCCACACGCCAGGCCGCACTTCCTCGAAGATCGGCAATTCATTGTCGGTATAGCCCACGGACGCCGCCCAGCGATGCTCAATGGGCGCTGACACGTGCAGCACATCGCGCAGATGTCGTTCGAGCAGGTCCTGTATTTCAGGCGACGGCGTATCAGCGTCCGTCCATTCGTCCTGCGCATACCGGTCGCGGAATCCGCCGAGCGTGATGCGGCCATCCGGTAGCTGCTGCCAGTATTCGTAGCCATAGCGCGCATACACTGGACGCGGAAAATGCACGTCGCGCTCGGGCGCCGTCGCCAGCATCTGCAGTCTCGCCGTGCGCACCCGCGACGACAACTCGGGAAACATCGCGCGCAGCCCACCATCCACTGCGGCGATGACGGCGTTGCAACGAATCGAACCATGCGGCGTCCGTACTTCGTCGCCAGCAATGTCCGTTGCGTATGTACCCTCGTGCAGCCCCGCTCCTGCGGCGACGGCCATCGCGGCAAGTGTGCGACAGCGTGCAAGCGGCTGGTAGACGCCGTCACCCGGAAACAGCAGGCCTTTCCCTTCACTGCCAACGTAGTGCTCGACCGCGAAGCCATCCTCACGCAGCGCTTCATACTGCACGTCACAGTCGTCGAGCTCCGCATCGGACCATGCGATGCGCAGTGATCCCGTGATGCGCACGCTGTCGGGCGTCTCCGCCGCGATACGTCGCAATTCCTGTCCTGTGATGTCGTAGAGTGCGCGCGCGCGGTCGTGCCCGATTGCCGCGCGCGCGTCGTGATAGAACGCGGCAGTGCCCTGGAGCAGGAAGCCGCCGTTCCGTCCGGCGGCACCGGCTGCGACCGCCGCTGCATCGATGCCGATGACGGAGTACCCTCGCGCTCGCGCTGCGAGCACAGCGGCGAGACCTGATCCGCCAAGTCCGATGACGACGATATCGGCCGTCGCGTCATGCGTGAGTGGTGCGTAGTTCGTACGCTCGCCGGTTTCCCAGACGGGCACATTGTGCATGGCGTCTTCAGAGCTCTCGTGAAAGCGCGATCCCGGTTCCATACACAATAGCATCCTCGGCTGCGCCGAGCACGACATTCGGAGCCTCCGTGCGGTCGGCGACTACGCGGCGGAGATAATACGTCGCATGCGTCGAGATGTAGGCCATCGTTCCACCGATGAGGGCGCCGATGACTGCCGCCTTCGCTGTATCGCCGTCGCCTGATGGCCACCGGAAGCGGCGCGACCGGAGGACCCGCGAACGTGACGGTCCGAGACCGCTCACCATGATCGCGGCACCGGTGGCCGCACCGGCAAGTGTGCGTGCGACGAGGGGCTCGCGCGCATTGCGGTTTGGTGTCTTCGGGTGCTTGTCGACGAGCATCTCACCGACAGCGCCGAGCGCGAGGAGGTCGGCTGCGTGATCGACCTTGAGGATGCGGCGGCCGACGATTGACGGGCCGGCCATGGAGCGCATGCCGGAGAGCCAGCCGAAGGCGGCGGCAAGCAGCATGTCCTTCGATTCGTTTCTCATGCGATGGCACTACTGCATGGCTCGTGCTCGGCGGTCTTACGTCAGCAGGTCGTGGATGGTCTGCTCGCGGTGCTGGAAGATGCGTGCGACCTGGCGCGAGACGATGGGGTAAGCGACCTGGCCGAACGGGAACAGCGGCAGGCTCCACTGGACCTCGTCCTCGATCAGTGTCCCGGCCGGGTCATCCTTGAACGTGTGCGTGTGCACCCACCTCGCATACGGACCGCGCAGTTGCTCGTCAACGAAACGGTGTGGTGGCTCCCACGTGCTGATCAGCGTCTCCCACCGGAACGGCACACCCATCAGCCGCAGTTCGTAGTCGATGTGCAGGCCCTCCCGCATTTCGATAGGCGACGGCGTGAGGATCCGGAACCGGAGTTCGGGCGGTGTGATGCGCTCGAGGTTGACGGGGTCGGAGAAAAACTCGAAGACTTCGGCCCGCGGCCGCTTTATGAGTGTCGACGCGCGCAACGTATGAATCATGAATCTGCCGTTCCACTGGTGCCGGCCGCGAGACCGGCCAGCCGGCCAGTCGCCCACGCCCAGGCGAAGTTGTATCCACCGATCGGTCCGAATGCGTCCAGCACCTCGCCGCAGAAGTACAGCCCCGGATGCAACCGGCTCTGCATCGTGCGCGCATCGATTTCCTCGAGCGCGACACCGCCGCCGGTGACTTCCGCCTTCCTGTACCCCTCATGGCCGGTGTACGGGAGCGGAAAGCGCGCGAGCATCTGGACGAGTCGCTTGCGTTCGTCCTTGCGCAGCTGCGGCACCGCGCGCGCGGACGGTACCTGTGCATCGGCAAGCATGCGATCGAGCAGACGCTCGGGAAGGTCGCGTCGGAGGATCGTGCCGACACTCGCGTTGCCTTCGCGCAGCGCGGCCTCCCATTCCGCCTCGTTGCGCTCCGTCCACTGTACATGGATGGACTGTTCCCCGCCGCGCTCGAGCGCGCGCACCGCGAAGTGCGATACGTCGAGGACACTCGGACCGCTGTAACCCACATGCGTGAACAGGAATCCGCCGTGCGTCGAGAACGGACGCTTCGGCTGCGGCACGTGCAATGTCACCGGGAATGATACGCCTGCAAGACTGCCGTACAGCGGCGGATCCATGGTGAGCGGCGTGAGTGCCGCATACGCGTCCCGCACGGTGTGTCCGAGCGCGCGCGCGATCCGGAAGCCGATGCCATCGCTGCCCGTCTTCGGGACGGACAGGCCGCCGGTCGCGATAATGACGGCGTGTGTCGTGAGCGCGTCGCCGGACGTGAGCTGCACATTCCAGCTCGCTCGGGCTGCATCGCCACCGTCGCCACCGTCGCCACCGTCGCCGACATTGGCAGACGCGCGATCGATGCCGCGGACCGTTGCGTCGAAGATGATCTCGACGCCGGCATCGGCAAGCGCGCGCACGAGACGGTCGCGCACATCGCGCGCGCGATGCGTCACAGGGAACAGTTTGCCACTTTCCTCCTCGAGTTCGAGCTGGAGACCGAGGTCATTCTCGAAGAACGCGCGTTGCGCGTGGTCAGGCCAGCTGCGCAGGATATTGCGCAGGATGTTCGGCGACGAGTCCGTGAAATACTGGGAAGGATCGAACCGGGATGGCAGAACATTGCAACGGCCGCCGCCACTGATCAGGATCTTGCGACCGCCATCACTGGTGCGTTCGAGCAGCGTGACTCGGCGGCCGCCGCGAGCCGCGAAGAGCGCTGCCATGAAACCTGCCGCACCACCCCCGACAACGATCGTATCGGCATGCACAGCCGCGCCCGTTGCCGTTACGATGAAGACGAGTGGTTGTTGTCATTCTCGGCATCCTGCGCCGCTTTACTCGCAGCGTCACTATCGACGCGATCCATGGTGCGGCGGCATGGCAGTGTCATCCCGAACACGGTGACGCCCGGTCGGTCGAAATCTGCCCACGCCTGACCGCCGACCGATTCGATTGCTTCTTTCACGATCGTGAGCCCCAGTCCGATGCCTTCCGCTGCGTCTTCGCTCTCTCGATAGAAGCGCTGAAACAGCCTCGCCCGCGACGTTGGCGAAACGCCGATGCCGTTGTCAACGACTTCGATGATGAGCTCGTCCTCCTGCGGGTCTGCCGCGAAAGCGCGGATCTCGACCCATCGGTCGGTCTTCTGGGTGTCGTGATACTTGACTGCATTGGAGACATAGTTGGACAGCGCGATCTCCATCAGCGACGCCGGCACCTCGACTTCCGGCAGGTCCTCCGCCACGCGGACAATCACATTCCGTGCACCTGCGTAGTCGCGCAGCTGACGCTTCACTTCGAGTGCAGTCTCGCGCAGCTGTACATTGCGCGCCTGCCGCCGGTCGCTCTGCGCGCGCGAAAGTTCGATGAGATTGTGGATGACACGCTCCATGCCATCGGTATTTTCCGTCGCAATGCTGCGGAACTTCTCGCGCAGGGCATGGTCCGCGAGTACGAAATCCTCTCCGAGCATGTCAACCGCGCCGCGGATCGTACCGATGCGGTTCATGATTTCATGCGACAGCGCACGGTTGAACCCGTGCAGCCGCTGCTCGCGCTCGGCAATCTGCTGATTGGCCAGGATGAGGAACTGCGTCGTCGTGACGGCCTGCACAACCGCGATCGCGCGGAAGAGCCGCTGTGCACACGCGAGCAGCTCGCTGCGTGAACACGGTTGGTCAATGTCGTCTACAATCGTTGAGACGAAATGGAACATGACGCCGCCCAGGATCTCGTACTCCTTGAGAATTTCGTGCGCCTCGAAGCCCTGCGCGTGGCGCAGCTGTCCAAGTTCCATCGCCTTGGCGACGACGGGGATGTCCGCTGAGATCTCGTCGCTCGGATCCTCCACGTAGTCCGCGATGCCGTCGATCAGCAGCGGTACGTGATCAAGCAACTGGTCCGACGGGAAGATGCGGTTGGGGTGAATCGACACGCGCGCCGCGATGCGCTCGAGCCAGCGCGTCACGAGCAGTTCGCGGTTGTCCCGCATCAACCCCGCGACGACGGTCGCCAACGGGCACTCTTCACCTGGATGTTTCAATGGACGCCGAATTCCTTGACCAGCTTGTTGTAGACGCCGGCGATCATGAGCGTCGGCGCCCACATCCCGGTGAATCGACTCATCCGCTCGTTCCCCGCCGCCTCGAAGGCGATCGAAACCCCCATTGATGCAATTGCCGCAAACAGGAAATAATGCGACGGAATCTTCGCCGTCTGCTGCTCCATGAGTCGCGTAAGCGAGCTCTCCGCGTGCTCGGGCCGACGGACAGGTGCGGTATCGTATGCCTTGAGTGAGTCGATTGCAGCCGGGTTAACGTCCACCGTCGGATCCTCCTGTGCGGGTTTTCCGGTCAAAAGGGCAAACCGGGTGCCACTTTTGCAAAGCAGGATGGTATGTCTGACGAACACGATCGAACGCCGGTCCGCGATCCGGCCGAATTGACAGCCGATCCTGCCGACCGCCAGTCCACGCGGGCGGAGCTCGAAACCGACCTGGCCCCGCCGGCCGATGGGGCCGGTAAGCTGCTGCAACGGGACTACTGGGCGGTCATCAAAAACTGCGAGGCCGGCCCCCGGAAGGTCGCCAGCCTGGTCCGTGACCAGTTCTGGGACTTCCCACCGCCGGAACTCGTGAAGTTTACACCGGTTGATGGCTCCGCGGCACCCCTGGCGGTGGGCGACGAGATGGATGTCGAGATCCGCATGGCCGGCACATTCCAGGTGCGGGTCCTCCACGCCGACGACAACAGCATCACGCTGGGCACGGTCAAGGGCCACCCCGAGGCGGGCCGCATCACATTCGGGGCGTACCGGAACGAGCGAAACGACGTCGTCTTCCATATCCGCAGCCTTGCCCGCTCCGGCTCGCAGATCCAGCTGCTGGGGTTCAAGGCACTCGGCGAGGCGATGCAGACGAACACGTGGACCGACTTCATCAACAAGGTGGCGGTGTGCGCCGGCAACGGTGTCATTGGCGAGATTGTGGCCGAAACGCATGAGCGGGATGACGACGACATCGATTCGGATGACGTGTCACCCACATTCATCGCGCAAGGCGAGTGAGGGGCGAGTAGTGGCGGAGTGGCGCTTTCTCCAGGGTTGGTCGGACGCGGAACTCGTCGCGCGGATCACCGGACTCGGTCCGATATCGCGGAATTTCGATTCGTCCGTGTCGGACGGGTGGTCCGCTCACCGCTCGACCGCGATCGTCGCACGGGAGGTCCCGGGGCGGCCGTTGCCGCATGGCCCGTTCGACCGCCTGTGCACTGCAATCGGCGATTACGAGTTCTCCGATCCGGGGATCGTGACTGCGCACTTCGATCGCGCCGTTCCGCTGTCGCAACGTCGACTGCTGCTGGAACTGAAGGTCCTCGGTCTGCGGTACCTGTGCGCCGCCGTCGTGCATGAGGTGCGGGAGGACAGCACGGATGAGGCGACGTACTTCGGCTTTCGATACGACACACTCGAAGGGCATATCGAACGGGGCGAGGAGTGGTTTCTGCTGACGAAGTTCCACGAGTCAGGTGTGATCCGGTTCGAGATTTCAGCCCGCTGGCGGGCCGGCGATTTTCCGAACTGGTGGAGTCGCCTGGGATTTCGCATGCTGGGTCAGCACTACCAGAAGAAGTGGCACACCCGGGCACATCGCAGGCTTGCGTTCCTTGCGGGCGCGCCGGAGAACACGATTGTGCGGGACCGGCTTGGTCGCCGGGTCTTGCTGGCGCATCAGGGGCCGAGCATTGCCTTTACCACCGAACCCGTCGCCGTCGAGCAAACGAACCGGACCACCATTTAGAAATTGGCGCAGCCTGCTCTGCGTCCGCTGTGCCTCCGCGGCTTACCGATGGCGACCCTCAGTACGGACAACGGATTATTCACCACAGAGGCGCAGAGGACGCGGAGGCCGCTGCGCGGCTTCCATACCCACGCGACATGGGCTGGTCCGGAGAGTGATGCTGTTTTAAACAACAACAACCGCTCGTAGTGGGCGTTCGCTGCTCCAGCGAACCGGCGCCAGCCGGCTCTGCGTCCGCTGTGCCTCCGCGGTGAATATTCCGTTCCGTCAGACGTGTCGTCGGAGCGAGCTCACCACAGAGACGCGCGGCAGAATGCTGGTGGCCCGCTAGTTTTTGGGTGGCGGGTTCTTGTTGATCCGATACCCGATCACCCTCGTGATCCCCAACGAATCCTCCGCCAGCGCCACCGGATCTCCATTCGGCAGGAACCCCACAGGCCAGGGCGTATTGAGCGGCAGTGTTCCCACATACGCGCCCTTTGGGTCAATGATGTCTACGTTCGGATGCGAGTGGCCCGGGTCCACGCGCTGCAGCCAGAGCGAGCCGTCCGGGGCGATCGCAATTCCGCCGATCGCAGGAATCACGTCCTTCCAACCCGATGCACGCGCAACTTCCGTCGCGTCCACCGTGCAGCTTGTGCCATCCGGTCGCCGGATCAGCTTGCCGGGCTCCGCCGCGAGCGTCGCGAACTGGTTGCTCGCCTCTTCCGGCTCGACGCCGCGCCGAATCCGACGGAACTCGGTGTTGCCGCGATACAAGCGCACGCCGTAGAGCGGCGCTTCCGCAACTGCGGTGATGCCATACCCCGCCGTCCACGCAGGGGGCTCCGCGAAGATCGGTTCGAGCATCATCATCACGCCACCACAGACCGGCAGTGATGTCTGGATGGGATCCTCAATCGTCGCTGCAATGATCGACGTCGTATCGGTCGACGTAACGCGCACGATCGACATGATCGGCGTGTCCGTCTTGCGATCGCGCACGCGCTGCCCGATCACCAGCGCACCACTATCACTGCGGATCATCCCCTCACGGAATTGGCGGGGTGCCAGCGCCCGGCCGAGGTACTCGCCCGTCGAAGAGAAACGGACCAGTGACCAGTCGTCGACATCGTATACTGCGAACTCGCCGTTGTGCACCACGACCGCACTCGGCATCCGGAGATTGCCGCCCGGCGCCGCTTCCATGCGCTTCACCAACTTGCCCGTGGCGTCATAGACCTCGACACGATTGCGGTCGGTGTCGAGCACCATGATGTGCCCGTCGCCCGCGACGGCAACCGTATGCTGTCGGACGCGCTGGAACGCACTGTCGGCCGCGCCACCAAGAGTGAAGATCGTGTCGAAGGCCCATACCATCTTCTTGTATGTGCCCGGGCTCTTCACGATCTCGATACCGCTCGAGTCGGTTCTGACGACGGCGTCCGGATCTGTCTTGTCGCCACACGCGCCGACCGCGATCACACACAACACAGGCAGTATGCGCAGGGTGCGACGGATGATCGGACATCCGAACGGGCGGTGAAACGCGGCAAAGCGATTGATCAGCATGGATGGTCTTCCGATAATGGTTTGTGCTGCATGATACACCGTATTCATGGCATGCGTTCGCCACGGCTGTCGAGTCCCAATTCCGCGCGGACCGTCAGTACGACACTGCGAATTGCATCGATGACGACGTCCGGCTCGTCGACATGCACATCATGACCGCTGTTCGCGGCCACCACGACGCGGCCGCGGCG
>JBBSJG010000116.1:0-10481 GCA_038257485.1 Longimicrobiales bacterium
ACATTACTGCGCGTCCCGTCACAGTCCCGCCGTCTCGTCGTCGCCGTCTTCGGAATCGTCGCTCCCGCCGTCGTCAGTGACAGTATCGGCCGCGCGAGGATCAACCCCCGGCGAACCGTCGCCGAGGTCACGCGCCTCCTCCTGCTGTTGCAATGTGAAGTGCTCCTTCGGCAGTGGTACTAGAGGAGAGTCACCATCATAGTGTTTTTCGGTCATATCGCCTCAATCGTCAGGGGTGGGGGCTTCGTGTGCAATCAGTGGGCCTGCGCCCACGCCGCTGACAGGACGGACAGAACATATCCACTTCTGAAATTCATCGGAGGCTCCTCCAGGCCCACACGACCCGCTGGCCTATGGAGACGGCGACCAGCACCGCCATGGTGAGAAAGAGGGGGACCGTCTGCTCCGGCAGGAGGATGAACGCGGAGTAGAACGCGATCGTCTCACTTCCTTCGATCAGTGCTGATGGCATGGTCACGCTTGTCTGCTCCATCCTAGCCGCTGCGCCCACGGCCCGCTTCTCCAGAATTGCCGCGAGCACCATCCAGGAGGCCGCATTCACGTAGAACGTGGCCAGCAGCGCGATGAGAGCTACCAGGGGAGCCGTCTCCAACGGCCGCCCAAATACCAGCGCGGTCGGAATTGCGGCGTAGACTACGAAATCGCATAGGAGGTCGAGGTATCCCCCGAAGTCGCTGACGCCCTGATGGGTTCGAGCAATCGTGCCATCCAGGCCGTCGAGGATCCGACTGACGACCCACGCGGCCATCGCTTCGCCGTAGCGCCCTTGAAACAACAGGGCCGCGGCGAGGAGGCCGGTCGCCAGCGCGAGAAGCGTCGCAGCCGTCGGCGACAGGCGGAGACCGACGGATCGGGAAACAGGAACGAGGATGCGATCCTTGATCGGTCTCAATGCATGGTCGAGCATCAGGCCTGGTCCGCTTCTCAAGGGGTTCACTTCATAGCGAATCGCGAGCGGGACGTTTCGGTTCCCGGGGTGGGAACTGGGGACAAGCAAACTGTATTCTCAGAATAGCTCGAACCGAAGGCGGCCGGATAGACCGAGGCAATGTCCAAGGGGTTGCTGCGGGGTTCCGGGAGCGAACCGCTCACGACGAAAGCGAACGTCGCAGCGGCCGCGGCCCGCTCTGGGTAAGAAGCTGGATGGCGATTCCGAGAATGTGCCGCTGAAGATCCGGCTCGTCCGGCCTCCCGAGCGGATAGCCCAGAGGGTAGGGCAGAGCGAGCCATCGGGGCGGCTCGACCTGCTCCGTCACCTCTTCGAGACACGAGAGGATGACCGTGGCTATGCCCGCCTGTTCGAGCACGCCGGCGACCAGTCCCACGGACTGGTGACATGCGGGTCAGACAGGCGCCAGCACGACGCCGTCCACGCCATCGGCGTCAAATATTCGAGCGATCTCGGGCGCCGTCCGGCTAACGAGTCGGCCTGGAGCGGTGATGGATCCCTGAAAGGAGATGTGCCGCGGTGCGGCACTGCCGACGGTTCTGTCAGCAACCATTTCCCGCAGACGGTCGAGTGGAAAGGCGACGTTCACATCCTGTTCGACACCGGACCGGTCCCACGCTCGGCTCGGGTGCGTGCACACGAGAGCCGCCGGTGACGCTGTATCGGGAATCACCCGGTAGGACCAGTCGCCCCCTTTCTCGCGATCGAACGGACGTTCTGTCTGCTGATGCATCCCGGCCGATGTCACCAGGGCGATCCGCGCGTCGGCCGGATCTCTGCGCATGGACGAGAGAGGCCCGGCAGCAGCATGCCTGAACCGGTAGGTGTGATACCAGAGCCGCTCCCGTATGGAGAGATCGGAAATCGATGCCATGTTCACAACTCCGCTCGGAGGGCTGCCTATAACGTGAAACGTCGGATTGGTGCTCGCTCCGTCAAGGCGTCAGTGGGATGGCCGCCTGGGCCATCCCGACGTTGAACGGATCACACCAGATGATCACCCAGCCGTATCGCACACCGGCCGGCACCTGGAAGCTGTACGACTGGGCACCCGTCCTGCTGCGCAATGCAGACACGCGCAGCGGCTGACCTGTATTGGGATTGTTTGTGGTGTTGATATAGACAAACGGCCCGGGTGTTGATCCGATGGAGAAGTCGTCGGAGAAGTCGAGTCGCGCGACGCCGTCTTTGATCGCGAGCGTGGCGCGACCTGTTACGGCGTAGCCGGTCCGTTGGAACACTCCGACGCTGCCGGATGCGGGCGGCGGCGACATGCCCGGCGGGACGGGCACCGCCTCAGGAGCGGTGGGCGGCTCGGGTGAACACGCGGTGGTGAGTATCACGAGCGCCGCAAGCAGTGCGCGAAGGGGCGCAGGCAGGCTAGGGAGATACCGCATTGGCGGGAATCCACGTGAGGGAACGAAGGTCCGCGAGCGCTCGGCCGCGGGTTTGCTCGGTGTCCTGCAATACACCCACAACCGCGATGGGAGGCGGTTCACTGCCCCACGCGCGCCGGTAGTCGGCAAACGGGTCCATACGCACCGCAGTCCAGTCACGCGCCGCAGCGGCTGAACCCACGCGCACCACGAACACGTCGCGCGAGCCGTGCCCAAAGCGTGCGTGCGCATCTGGCTCGGGACCGCCAATCGAATAGAAAATCGTGCGCGGCGCGCGTCCGATTGCTCGAATCGGTCCGAAGGCGACGAACACGCGCAGCGCCGAGTCGTCGGTGCCAGGTGCGCGCATATCCGCGAGCTCCGGGTACGCGGGGAATCGCCACTGCCACGCCAGAACACCTGGCTCAGGCCGCAGTCTCGGCTCCACTGCTCGCACGAACCATCCGGCCGCATCAGTGCCCTCAATGCGCCAGAATCGAACGCCGGCAGAATCAAGGACTCGCGACGACGGCGCACGTTCACCGCGCACTGCACGTGAACGCCAGCCTTCCGGGAGCGCGCTACCCAACCTCGCACCGTCGAGGTCCAGAAACGCAATCGGAGGCGCTGAGCAAAGCACGAGCGCCGCAAGCATCAGTGCGCGCATCGGTGTCCATCAGCGCGCGGAAACTTCTTGCACCAGAGCACCACCGTGTCGTAGCCTCCGGTGCGGGCGTTCGCGGGAAAGGGATAGGAAATCAAAACGCTCTTTCGGCTCAGATCAGGCCCTCGCGAGACGATAGGCGAAGGAGCCGGGGTGGTCAAGCGGGGCCTCGCGTCGCGTAGACACGAGCGCAACGGAACCGAAGCGTGCGTCCTCCGGTTACTATCCGGGGACACTAACCACCGAAGGGACGACCGATGGGACAGCGAAGCGGATGGTGGAAGGCGGCTGCCGTATGCGGCCTCACATCGATGGCGGCGTCCGGCGTCGTGCATGCACAACAGGTGGATCACGCTGCGTTCGACGAGCTGCTCCGCAGGAACGTGAACGGTCGCGGCCTCGTCGATTACGACGCCTTCGCGCGCAGCCCCGCGTTCGAGGCCTACCTCAAGCAGCTCGCGCGCACGGTCCCACGCTCCCTCCCCGAGGCGGACCGGCTCGCCTTCTGGATCAACGCGTACAATGCATACACGATTGCTCTCATCAACAAACACGATGAGCGGAAGTCCATCCGCAACATCAACCGGACACTCGGATTCATCAGGGCCAAGGGCCCCTGGTCCGAAAGGATCGCAGTGATCGGTGGCGAGGCGTACACGCTGGATGAGATCGAGCATGAGATCATACGTAAACGGTTCAAAGAGCCGCGCATCCACTTCGCACTGGTATGCGCGGCCCTGGGCTGTCCGCCGCTGCGCCAGGAAGCCTATGTCGGTCCCACATTAAACGAGCAGCTGGATGACCAGGCCCGGGTATTCCTGCGCGAGAGTCCCGAGAAGAATCGCATCGATGTCGCATCGGGTGTCGTCACGCTCAGCCGCATCTTCGACTGGTACGGCAGTGATTTCGGTGCATCGGCCGCAGAGATCGGGCGTAATCTGAGCGGCTACTTCAAGGGTGCGGAGCGCGACCTCCTCGCATCGGGAAATTTCCGGCTTCGGTTCAGCGAGTACGACTGGTCGTTGAATACCTGGTCGCGGTGACCGCCCTGCCGGCCGCGCCCGGCCGGAAGCGCACCGTGCCGTGGGTGCGCCTGTTGATCGGGGCAGTGGCAATCGCGGCACTCGTCGCGCTGGGCTCGACCCTGGGCGGTCGCATACCCGAGCTGACGGACTGGGTGTCGCGCCAGGGAGTGTGGGGCGGTGTCGCATTCGTCGCGGCCTACGCCATCGCAACGGTGGCGTTCATCCCCGGATCGGTGCTGACGCTGGCGGCGGGCGTGATCTTCGGCGTGGTGCAGGGTACTGCGTACGTCTTCCTTGGCGCCGTCATCGGCTCCACAGCTGCATTCCTCATCGCGCGACACGTCGCGCGGCCGCTGGTCGAGAGACGTCTGAAGGGCACCCCCCGATTCGCGCGGCTGGATCGCGCAGTTGCGGCCAGTGGGCGGCGTATCGTGCTGCTCCTGCGCCTGTCACCGGTTCTGCCCTACAACCTGCTCAATTACGCGCTCGGTCTGACCAATGTGCGTCTCACCGATTACGTGCTGGCGTCCGTGGCCATGCTGCCGGGCACTTTGCTCTACGTGTATTCCGGTAGTGTGATCGGCGATGTGGCCGCCGTGGCCGGCGGCGCCGACGTGGAGCGGAACGCCGCCTACTGGATGTTCCTCGTGGCAGGGCTGGTCGCGACCCTCGCCGTCACCGTGATCATCACGAGGGTGGCACGACGGGCACTGAACGAGGAGGATGTGATCAATGGTGATGACTAGCCAGGACGAACACGTACTTGCGGCGCTTCATCCGCTGGATGAACACAACCGAAGGTTGCAGGCCAACGTTCAGCCACCGTCCTGGCGGAATCCGAGTCCCGCGGGCCGCTATCACCTCGTCGTGATCGGCGGAGGGACCGCGGGTCTCGTAACGGCTGCGATCGCCGTCGCACTCGGCGCCCGTGTGGCACTGGTAGAGAAAGCTCTGCTTGGCGGCGATTGTCTCAACGTGGGTTGCGTACCGTCGAAGGCGCTTATCGAGGCGGCGAGGGGATGGCATGCGGCCCGCTCCGCACACGATCGGTTCGCCGGCCCGTCCGTCGATGGGGAAGCTGACTTCCCCGCAGTCATGGATCGTATGCGACGCCTGCGAGCGGACATCAGCAGTCATGACAGTGCCGCGCGTTTCAGGGATCTGGGCGTGGACGTCTACCTCGGCGAAGGCCGGTTCACCGCCCGTGACACGGTGAGCGTGGATGGCACCGAACTGCGCTTCTGGCGGGCCGTCATCGCCACCGGCGCGCGGGCCGCAGTTCCGCCGATACCCGGGCTGGCCGAGAGTGGCTGTCTGACCAATGAAACCGTCTTCTCGCTGACGGAGTTGCCGGCTCGTCTCGCAGTGGTGGGCGGCGGTCCCATCGGCTGCGAGCTGGCTCAGGCATTTGCGCGTTTCGGTAGTCGCGTGACAGTGCTCGAGGCCGGTGACCGCAGCCTCGGCAATGATGACGCCGATGCCGCGGCCGTCGTCGCGGAGTCGCTGCGGCGGGACGGTGTGGAGATCATCTGCGGTGCGCGGATCGTCCGCGTGTCACACGATGAAACTGGCAGGCGTATCGAGTTGGGCGGTGACATTGCGGCCATCGCTGCCGATGAAATTCTCGTGGCAGCAGGTCGCGCGCCGAATGTGGCGGCCCTGAACCTCGAAGGTGCCGACGTCGAGTACGATTTGCGAAAGGGAATTACGACCGATGAGCACATGCGGACGTCGAATCATGCCGTCTTCGCCATCGGCGATGTCGCTTCGAAGCTGCAGTTCACACACGCCGCGGACGCGCAGGCGCGCATGGTCATCCGGAACGCTCTCTTTCACGGCCGTTCGAAGAAGAGCGACCTGGTCATACCATGGTGCACATACACCCAGCCGGAACTCGCGCACGTCGGCATCGACGCAGGCGCGGTGCACGAGCGACGCGATGAAGTGGAAACGCTGACCGTTCCGCTGGACGCTCTCGATCGCGCGCGACTCGCGGGTGAGACGGACGGCTTTCTGCGCATCCACCTGGAACGCGGCAGCGACACCATTCTCGGCGCCACGATGGTCGGACCCAATGCGGGCGAGATCATCAGCCAGATCACGCAGGCTATGGTGATCGGCACGGGGCTCTCGAAGCTGGGCGAGGTTGTGTTTCCGTATCCAACACTCGCGGAAGCGGTGCGCAAGGCGGCAGATCAGTACGGCCGCCGCAAGCTGACACCGCTTGCCAGGCGCCTGTTCGGAATGTGGTTCCGGCTCAAGGCGTGAGTCCATTGTGCCCCGACTCCTGCAACAGCGCTTCGAACACGCGGCGGCGCAGAGCATGATTCGTCATCCGGGCCGATGCGTTGTGCATGAACCTCATATATGCGCGGTTCCAGTCGTATTGCGGAAAGCAGCGCCCGCACATTTCTAGATGTTCGCGGACCGCCTGCTCTTCGTCCGCCGGCAACTCGCCGTCGATGAAGTCCCAGAGCCGTTCCATCACCTGATCACACGGCATCATCATGACCCCCGATCCGTCACGAGCCGGACGTCAGCATATGCCGACTTCATTCCGTGAATAAGAAGTGCGTCTCTCAACTGCCGCCTCGCTCGGAAGAGCCGGCTCTTGACCGTACCGACCGGGATGTCGAGTACCTCGGAGATCTCGGCATAGTTCAGGTCTGCCAGGTCACTCAGGATGAGCGTCTCGCGGTACGCCTCCGCGAGCGAGTCGATGGCCTCCAGCAACCGGTCGTCCACGATTTGTTTGAAGAAGTCGTCGGGCGATTGCGCGGCCAGTGCCCGCTGGTTCACCAGCGAGCGGGCCGCATCGCCAGCGCCCGTCACATCCGTTTCGGTCATCTCGTAGCGCGAGCTCGCCCGTTCGCGCTCGTGCAGGTGAGTGTTCCTGCAGATTGTGAATAGCCACGAGCGGCAGTTGGTGCCGCGCTCAAACTGATCCCACGACCTGAACGCGCGCAGATACGTTTCCTGCACGAGGTCCTCGGCCTCCTCGCCGCTGCGCGTCAGACGTAGCGCGAAGCGGTGCACCGCGTCCATCCACGGCAGCGCCTCCTCGGCGAAGCCCGGCTTGCCGAGCGGCTGGGTCTCGGGCATCGGCCCAGGAACGCCAGGATCACGCGGACGACCGGCACGCGGCGGATCAATGCGCTGCCGCACAACACTCCCGTTGAGGTGCGCCCACGCCTTCATCATCGTGGCCCGAATACGGTCCATGCTCACTGCGGCGGTACGCGGCTTCCGGTGACCAATGATAACGAGGCCTATCGGGGGGGCAGTGCCGTCATCACGTAATCGCGTTGCTTGTTGGCAGTGTGGCATTGTGCGCACATAGCTACACGACCGGACGCTTCGATCGAGCCGTCCGCCACGTACTTCGCCCAGTACCAGTCGCCATTCGCGGCGTCGTAACCGGCCACCTTGTACATGACTGTCGCGGCCGCGTATGTACTGTCCGGCATGTAGTTTTCCTTCACGATGATCGAGCCCGGCGGAAGGGTGGCCGCGCCATTCGTGATGGCATCCTGCGCCAGTTGATTCACATACGTCGTCAACAGCGACCCGTGCGGCTCCATCCCCTTGTACAGTTGACCCTTGCCGGGGAACATCGGCCATGACTTGTAGCTGCTCTGCTCCAGGTGCGCCCACAACGCCTCAGGCGTGGTGTCCACTGCGGCCACCTGCTGGACTGCCGGCGGGGGTGGTTCAGCAGGTGGCGCGTCGTCTGCATTGTCCCCTCCGGAACACGCGGCCAGGACGAGGACAAGCAGGGCGGTCGGATGGTATGGCTTCATGGGGTGCCTCCTGTGGAGAGTGCGGTCTGGACTACGTGTGAACCGGGTTCGCGCAGGAATGGTTCCCGGCCGCGGCCGGCACCGCCGGCGCACGACGACATATGTACTTGCTTCTGACGCGAACCGGAAGGAAATCCATGACAGTTGCCGAACACACGACACATCCGATACATACCCGGACGGGCGCCGGGATCGCCGCAGCACTGATCGCCGAGCTGGCCTTCATGGTGATGGTTGCCATCGTGTCGCTGCTCCGCGGCATGGACCCCTGGATGGTGGTGCGCGTCCCCGCATCGTTCCTGATCGGACCGGACGCCGTGGCGCCGCAGGGATTTGTACCGGGTGATGTGCTGCTCGGCCTGGGCATGCACGCTGCCATGGCGGTGGTCGTGGGAATTCTGTACGCTCGCCTGCTGCCACGCCTTGGTGTGTCGGCTGTAACCGGCGGCATCATCGCCGCTGCGGTGCTGTATGTGCTCGGTTTCTGGCTTCTGCCTCTGCTGTTCCCGGTGTGGCTCGCGCCGTTCTGGCTGCCACCCATGGGGAAGGCGCTGCAGGCGATGGCACACCTGACCTACGGTGTTGTATTCGGTCTGTTCTACCGGTGGTTGTCCCGATCGGTCTGATGTGACTCGCGGAGCAGCGCGGCAAACACGCGCCTGCGCTGCCCCGGCGAGTTCATTCGCTCTGCCGCGCGATGCATGAATCGGATATAGGTACGCTCCCAGTCGTACTGCGGGAAACAGCGACCACATATTTCCAGGTGCTCGCGCACAGCGACTTCATCCGTTGCTGCGAGTTCGCCATCAATGAATTCCCACAGACGCTCCATGACGTGCTCGCACGGCATCATATCGCTACCACGGATCCGCTACTGCAGGCTGCGTATTCGGTTCATGCGCGTGCGCGCGCATGGTACCAGGCGCCGGCGATCATGCCGAACACGATGTGTGTCACGACACTCACCCAGTTCCTCGCCATTGCGAACCACGGCCACGCGACGGACGACATGATGTAGAAGACAAACCCGTAGATGGCCATGGATGCGACAACGCCAACCATCATGGCGGTAGCCATCGACTTGCCGCGACTGATGTATGCGATGGCGATGGCGAGCATGATCGATGTCGCGAAATGGATCATCATCGCAACCATCACGACGGTCAGATCGAATGTGGCCGGTGGCGGGAGGACGTCCTTACCGAGAGCAACGGCCGCAATCATTCGCGGCGGTGCCCACATGCCCGGTGCGAAGCCGAACATCGGCATCAGCATCATTTCCATCATCATGAATACGACGCCGCCGATTACACCTGCCCAGATCGCGGCACTCCAGTCGACACTCGATGAGTGGTTCGGGCCGTCATGCATAGGTTCCATTTGTTCCTCGTTTGCGAGTGAAAGCTGTCCTTCGTGGGGAACCGGATGACTGCGGGAAGGGTTCCCGGCAGGGCATGCATTGTTAAGACCGTCGTATGGATACCTTCTTGCACGTGGTATCCGCATGCACACAACAACCAGGCCAGTTGTCCAGAGTATGACCGGCGCCGAGTGCGCGTCCATGCTGGGGCGCCATTCCGTCGGTCGCATCGCGTATTCCCAGCATGACCGCGTCAATATCGAACCGCTTCACTTCGTGTATGATGCGCCCTGGATCTTTGGCCGCACCAGTGAGGGCGCAAAGCTTCTGACGCTGTCGTTCAACTCGTGGTGCGCTTTCGAGATCGACGAAGTTCGCGGCATGTTCGAATGGGAAAGCGTGGTGGTAAAGGGACAGTTCTCGCTCCGCAACTCGCCCGCCATGCGCTGGAACTACGAGCAGGCGGTCGCTGCACTGCGCCGCTTGCTTCCAACCGCACTCACCGAAGACGATCCGACTCCGCATCGCAACATCGTCTTCGGCGTGCATGCTCTCGAGGTTTCCGGGCGCAAATCAAGCTTGGAATAACCCTGTCGGTCAGGGCACGAGGGACTTCAGCATTTCGTCGCATGCAAGGATGCACGTATCGCAGCAATCCGCACAAACGCTGCAGTGCTCCATACCCATCTCTGCATGCTTCCGGCATTCGTCTCTGCAGGCGAGGCACACGGCGCGGCAGGCTTGCAATTGCGCGCGAAGGCTGGGCATGTCGCCATGGCTCGCACGCGCAATCATGCGGCCCGTCGCGGCGCAAACGTCGGCGCAATCGAGATTCAAACGGATGCACGAAGACAAATGCGCGACCGCTTCCTCCGACAGGCATGCATCAGCGCACGTCGTGCATACCATCATACATTGCGCACATTCATATGCGCACCGGAGCGCTGCATCACCCGCGCCGGATGCGGCTTTCGGATGCGTCTGGAACATCTTCTCAAGCATCTGCATGGTTCAGCCTCGATTCTGCGCGGCGCGGGAAGCCGCTCGGTTCTTGTCCAGGATTCCACCCAGGATGAGCAGAAACGCCGCGAGCCGGATGGCATAGAGCCACACCAGCTCGTCGGGTGTTTGCCCCGACATCATGACCAGTGCCACGCGCTGCGCGGCCAGGAGCCAGAAGGCGACGGCGAAGTATGCGAATAGCCGCTCGGTCGTGTCACGCCAGAACCGAAGGAAGAACAGTCCGGCAACGAAGTACCCCATGGCGAGCGCGCCAGCTACAAAAT
>JBBSJG010000117.1:0-10431 GCA_038257485.1 Longimicrobiales bacterium
ACGAAGAGGTTGCCCTTGCCCGTGTTCTTCAGATCCTCGGCCATGTGGAGGTCAGCGTTCATGCGCGCCTTGAGGACCGGGATGCGGCCGAGCTTGCTGAACTCCGTCGCATGGGCTTCGTAGTTGAAGGCGCATGCGATGAGGACATCGAAGTCCGCGTCGCCGGCCTCGCGCGCGGCATCGACCAGGTCGGGTCGCGTTACCGTGCCGAACTCGGGGCCGATGAAGATCGCGGCGCGCTTCTCCTTTGCGTCGCCGTTGTGGCCCTCCATGAATGTGCCGACGCCGCACACGTATTCGCCGGGCCATGGTGTAAGCGACGTGAACGCGATGCGATCCTCCTTGTGCGCCTGCTGCACGCCGGCGGTCCGGAGGTTCTCGAGGATCATCTGCGGGAAGGACTGCTTCGCCTTGTAGTCCTGCTGCTTGTTGTCCGACACGGCCTCGACCCAGTTGTCGTTCTCGTCGACACCGAGCACGCGATGCGGCGACAGGCTCTCAACCGTGAACGGCCCGGCAACGCGCACCTTCCTGCTGTCGTTGTAGGGCCGGTCGTACAGATACTCGAACTCCGCCTTCGCCGCGATCGACGCATCGATCTCCTTCTGCCGTGCGATGCGCGCGTTCCACCAGCCCGTGTGCAGCTTCATTATTGCAGGCGACCACTTCGCGTCGGCTTCGCGCGGGATCTCCCACTCCTGCCACGTATTTTTTAAGGCGACGTTGAGTTGCTCGCGCAGCGGCTCCAGCGTCGCCTGGAACTTTTCATGGATGACGTCGATCTCGGCGTTGTTCGCGATGGACTTAAGTGTGATGTGCGGCACGCGCTCATAGACGAAGCCGTGCCGGATGTCGCCGCGCGTCGCCTTCTCGCTGGGTAGTGTGCGCGTGACTTCCGCTTCCTTGATCTGCCCGTCGCGCGAATCGGCGAGGAGGTAGAAGGAATAGCGCGCGCCCATGATGCGTGCGCGCGCGAGTGCGAGTGCGACGCGGGATGTGTCAATCGTGATCCAACGTCGGCCCCATTGCTCAGCGACGGTCGCGGTGGTGCCGGAGCCGCAGGTTGGGTCGAGGACGAGATCGCCGGGGTCGGTGGTCATTAGGAGGCAACGCTGTACCGCCTTGATGCCGCTTTGCACGACGTAGATTTTTTCTTCGGTGAAACTTCCGGTACTTGTATCCTCCCAGCTGTTATTGATCGGTGACACGGGGAAATCCAACAACCTTCGGACGTATCGTAGTGCCGATCCGCCCACCGCAACTCTAGATGCCAACTTCAGCCGCTCAATTCCTCCCGCATTAGTCTTCCAACCACCTTTCGCCGGTACGAATGTATTGCCTCGAAAGGATACTTGGCCTTGGGTGCTGGCTACGCCCGTTTGTGATGTAAGATTGTCCGAACTCACCAGCTGCCACCCGTTTCCGGCATACTCAGGTTCAAACGTCTCGCCTGAGCGAAGCGCCCGAACCTCGAGCCCGTCAGGGCTTTGCACGCGATTGTATGATGCTGCGCCCGCTTCGCCTGCCTCCTTGAGGCTATACAATTGGCGATACTTCACCCGATCCTTACCCTTGGCAAACCACAATATATAGTCCGTAACGGCGGCGATAACGTCGGTACCGATTGCCGGGCTACCAGCGCCCGTGGTCTTTTTATAGCCAATCATACCACAAAAATTGTCTTCGCCAAATACGTCATCCAACAGCGCGCGAACCCGATGCACGTTCTCATCACCGATCTGTACGAAGATCGACCCCGACTCCGTCAACAGATCGCGCGCCACCGTCAACCGATCGCGCAGATACGTCAGATACGAATGAATCCCGTCGCGCCATGTGTCGCGAAATGCTTTCACCTGCTCCGGCTCGCGCGTGATATGCGACGCGTTGCCATCCTTCACATCGCGTGACGTCGTACTCCACTGGAAGTTGCTGTTGAACTTGATGCCGTACGGCGGATCGAAGTAAATGCATTGCACTTTGCCGCGGAGGCCTTCGCGTTCGGCGAGGCTGGCCATGACCTGGAGGGAGTCGCCGAGGATCATGCGATTCGTCCAGTTCTGGTCGTGCTGGTAGAACTCCGTGCGATCGACGCCTTTTGGTATGCCGTTGAAGTCAGAGAAGAGGTCCGGTGCGACGTCGCCTTCAGCATGCCGTTTTTCGTTGGTCTCGCGAAGCAGGTCGTCAATCAGCGCCTTGGGATGGACCTTCTCTTGGATGTAGAGCGGCGGTGCCTGCACGACGAGGTCGCTCCAGTCCTGCTCATCCTTGCCTCGCCACACGAGCTGCGGATCGAGATCGCGATTGCGACGGTCGTATGCGACGCGCAACGGATCCTCCGACGCTTTCTCGACCATCGACTGATACTCGGCGGTCGGGATGTTGACGCGCGTGGCTTCGTCGTGACGAAGGGCTGCGACTTCCTTGGGCTGTCTCGGGCGTCTAGATGTTGCCATTCAAACTCCGTATGGATTTGGATCCGGCGACGCGGCTATTCACTACGATCCTCGCGAACGACCGGCGTTTTCCCGGCCGTCCTCGCATACGCGGCCACGGCCCGAACCGCTTCCTTGCTTGCATTGGTAGCACGCGCGAGTGTGAGATAAGCGCGAGCCTCCGGTATATCTCGGATCAGACGGTACATCAGCGCGTGCACAAACGACTGCGTTGCAAATCGTATCCCTTCAAAGTCCAACACCACCAGGCGCTTGGACATGAGTCTCGGCGTGATTACGTCGTCGCGAATACGCGCGGCCTCGTCGACATCCTCGTTGAAGTCGTGCACTCGGATGACTTCGATATCTTCAGACTCTGGAATCTCCTCGACGAAATCGAGTGCAACCTGGGCATCATCCCTCCGGGCTTCCGCAGCCAAGCCGCGGCAGACAGCCAGCAGCCCAGCAAAGTCCTCGATCGCGTCCTTGCGCAACTGTAGCATGGCGAACGTGCCATGCCAGCCGCTGGTTTCACTCTCGACATACATTTTGCCGGCCGTGCCATCAGCTTTCCCGCGCAAATCAACGAGGGCTTTACCACTGCCGAGGAAGAATCCACCGCCAGCCCGCGTTGCGATCTCCCTTATGAAAAACAGTCCCAGGCCGGCATTATTCTGCATGCTCCCGTACTCGCCCATGCCGAAAGTGCCGGATACGTGCGGAAGCAGCGCGAACTTCAACGCGGCCAAGTCACTATTCAGCTCTGGATATCGCGGCCGCAGTGCCCCGAGAACGCCAATTCCCCGATCGGCGACGACGATTTCCACCAGGCCTGTGCGGGGGAAGAACTGCGCCATGGCGAGGCCGCCCACAGGGGACTTGGAATGTTGCACCACATTCCGGAGCAGTTCCGTCAGGGCATAGCTAACGGCACCTTGGACCTCTTCGTTCGTAAGATCCAAGAGCTTGGCAACGCCCGTCACAAACCGCGGAATGTCCTGACTAGTCCGAATCTGCGTAAGAGGTGTGATTGTAAATTCGTTCGTACCCAGCGTGCCGGCCGGTCTCGGCGTGTTGAGCAACTCGAACAATCCAGCCTGGATTGCATTCCGACCCGCAGGCTTGCCCGGATCCACCCGGATTCGCACATCCGCTCCCCTTGCATCCCCCAGCCACAATGCATACGCGGTGAAGAGCGTCAGGGACCACGGCGCCATGAACTCGCACGCCGAAATGTCGATGACGACTTCGTCGCCTGGGTTGGCGTGCCAGCGCCATCCTCTGAAGAACGGCACGAGCCCTTTGTCACCAAGCTCGGACGGAACGCGTATCGTGAACTGCGCCATCAGGCTCCCCGATGCGAAGCGGCACCAGGCTGGCCGGCCACCCGCTCCAGCATAGCCTCAAACGGGCCCCCGACCTTCCTGTCGAAATCCAGCTCGATATCCCACACATCTGTGAGCTCCTGAAACGCCCACCGCCCGTACGATCCGAGCTGATTGACACCCGGAATCCAGTACGTGTCCATCGTCGCCTTCTTTTCCTTCGCATCCTCGCCCCGATAGCCCTTGATCTCGACCACGAGATGCAGGAGGTCATCCGGACCTCTGCCGTCATCGACGAGCACAATGAAGTCGGGTCGGTACGCGCGCATGTCGGAGCCGTAGCGGTACGGCACCTCGAAGCCGAGGCTGTGGTTCTTCACGTAGGATACGACGCGCGGGTGCGCCTCGGCGACGCGGCAGAACTCGGCCTCCCAGTCGCTATCCAGGATGACCCAGTTAGTATGACACCGCGTGGGATCCGTCTGCCATCGCGTAAGCTTCGATGTGTTGAAGTTCACATGCGCCGTGCTGCCGGTTGGGTTGAACGGATCGAGCACTGCCTTGATCGGCTTTTCACCGATCAGTGCGCGCGTGATCCCTGCCGTGATACGCTCGCATGCCATGTCGGCGAGCTCCTGATACAGGATCTGCGCGGGGTACGTACCACCTTTGCATACAAGGCAGGTGTTCAACCACTGAGCGGTGATGCGCTTGAGCTGTCCGAACAAGTACAGCTTCGGGTCTTCGCCGGAGTCCCGCCACTTGGTGTACAGCAGCCGCTTCGCGAGATGGAACTCGATCGTCGACTGCCGCACGCCATCGGCATGATCGATATTCAAGTCCGCACCTTCACCGATGATCCCACTGTTATGCGTTTTCGTCGGCCCCACGATGTCGGGGGTAAGCTCGAGGATGGAGTCCTCGTTGAAAGTGGCACTCAGATGTTCTTCCGGCAGCTCGACGCGATAGCCTTCAACCCGCGGGAACCTGATCTCGAGATGGTCCCGTTCGGGTTTGACCGCTCGCACCCGTATGGTTTCGCGCGGCGGCTGCGGCGTCACGATGACCGGCTTCGCAGTGAAGTCGAACGGGATGCCGAGGATGTCGGCATACTCGACGTTGAAGAGGCCCTCTTCATTGAGCTCATAGGACTGACGCCGCAGCGCGCGGCCGATGACCTGTTCGCACAGGAGCTGCGTGCCGAAAGCGCGGACACCCAGCACGTGCGTGACCGTGTTCGCATCCCACCCTTCGGTGAGCATGGAAACCGATACAACGCAGCGGATGCCTGCGCCGAGCTGGCCATGCTTGCCGACGGTATTCATGACTTCGCGCAGCAGGTCCTGGTCCGTGAGATTTTCGGCCTGACGCACATCACCGGAGCGTTCGATGATCTCCCGTCGGAACCGATCGATCTCATCGGCCGCCAGCGCATGGAAGCTGTCGTCCAACGGCTCGCCGGATTCCAGTTGCTGACTGTCAATTAACAGTGTGTTCGGCCGACCGAGCGGCTTACCGGAATCGACATCGTAGTTGCGGAACAGAGGGAGTCGGCCATGCGTCACCTCTGTGCTGCCGTCGGTGCGCGTGCGCGTGAACCCGGAGATGTAGTCGTATACGAGCTTCGAAATGGCAGTATTCTGACAGACGACAATGAAACATGGCGGAACGCTGACACCGGCTTCCCGCCAGAGTTTGAACGTCTTGTCATAGTGGCCGTACAGTGCATCGAGCGCGGTTTCCAGCTCGACCGGGATCTTCAACGGGTCCAGTGCGCCCGCCTTCCTGGCTCCGCTGCGTGGGAGCTGCGAGCCGATATGCTTCCACAGTTCCCGGAACTTCGGCATTTCACCGCCAGGAATATTATCGGCGACCGGAACGCGCGGCAGCTTCACAATGCCACACTCGATTGCATCCATGAGCGAGAAGTCGCTCATGGTCCACGGGAACAGCGTGCCCTCGACGTATCCCGACCCGCTCAGAAAGAACGGTGTCGCCGAGAGGTCAATTGTGCGCGAAATACCAAGCTTGCGGTTGACCGCCTCGAGCCCTGAAATCCAAAGCCTCGCCGCTTCCGTGTTCTTTTCCGCTTCCTTCTTCTCGTCGCCCTTGAGATCCTCATCGGCGCGATCGCTCGGCTTCTCACGATAGCAGTGGTGCGCCTCGTCGTTCAGCACGAGGATGTTCTTCATGCCCATGAGGTCAGGCATGACGCGCTGCAGCATCTGGCCTTCGGTCTCCAACGTGTCCAGCGGGTCGCCGCCCCTGCCCTGCAGGAGCTGGCGGCCGCCCTTCGATAGCTCGATGCGCTCGCGTCGCTTGAACCCGTGATAGTTCGTGATGACGATCTTTGCGTGCGCGATATCGGCCAGCATGTCACCAGGCACAAGCTCGCGGCTCTGGTAGTAGCTGTCCGGATCGTTGGGCTGAAGGACGCGCAACCGATCCTTGATCGTGATGCCTGGCGCAACCACGAGGAAACCGCGGGAAAACTTCTTGCTGCCGGGCGATCGTACGGCATTGACGGTCTGCCACGCGATGATCATCGCCATCACGGTGGTCTTGCCGGCACCGGTCGCAAGTTTGAGTGCGAGGCGAAACAGCTCAGGGTTCGCCTCGGCATTGGCATTCGTGAGATGCTCGACGAACCGCTTGCCGGGGCCGCGCGTTCTATCCGCAACTTCCGTCAGCCAGATTGCGGTTTCCACAGCCTCGATCTGGCAGAAGAACGGGCGGACATTGGTGAAGTTATGATTGCGCCAATGCTCGAGGAGGCGGGCGGTCTCGGGCGTGACCTGCCACGCCGATCGCGGCAGGGCGCGCCACTGAGCGACAACTGCACGCAACTCGTTGATGGTCGCCGTCGTCTCATAGGCCTGCCCCTCGGTCGACAGGCCCTTGCCTTCGTCGAAGATCGTCTCGATCTGATCCGTTCCCTTCTTCCGCTTGCGCGGCTTCGGGATCGGCGAGATAAACTGCGCCGGACGGCGGGTCGGAAGCTTCCTCTGCGTAGGCTGTCCGTCCGCATCGAGCTCCCAGTGTTCACGCGGGACCTCATACGGCGAGTTGAGAATCGGCCGGCTGAAGAACTCGTCGATCATTCCACTCTGCTCCCCGCTCACGTGCTTCCCCCGAAGAGGTCGAGCGTGTCCCTGGAAAGATCGCCCAACGGTGTGTCACGCCTCGTCTCGTCGTCCACGGGCCGCGGGATGTGCCGCAGGAACGAACGACCGAACGATCGATCGTAATCCCCCCATCCGATCTCGGAATCCGGCAGGCCGCGTGACGCCTGGTTGAACTTCGCGTCCATGTCGTCCGCGTAATGCAGCAGCAGTGCTTCGAGTGTAGACGGCTCGCGCGGGCTCTGCCATTCGTAGCGACCCTGGTGCGCGGCGATCAGGTGTTCGAGCAGCATGAGCCGGCTGCGTGACAACTCCGGGACCGCCACCGCCGCGTCCTGCACCATGCGCAGGCCGAGCAGGATGTGACCGAGCAGCTTGCCTTCGTCCGTATACGGGAATCCGGCCTTCGCGCCGATCTCCCGCACCTTCCCAACGTCGTGCAGCAGTGCGCCTGCGATGAGCAGGTCGCGGTCGAGCGTGTCACCGTAGTGCCCGGCCAACATGTCGCACACGCGCGCGACACTGAGCGTGTGTTCCTGGAGTCCGCCGATGTACGCGTGGTGGTGGTGCTTCGCAGCAGGTGCCAGGCGGAACGCGGAACCCGTCTCGGTGCGGCGTGACAGCAGCTTGTTGACGAGGGTACGGAGCGGCACATCGCGGATGGAGCGGATGAGTTCTTCCAACTCGCGATCCATGTCGGAAGGCAGACGGTCGGAGCGCGGCAGGAACAGGTCGAGCTCTTCGAGCTCGACTGCGAGCGGTGCCACGTCATCGACGCGTACCTGTCGCTCGAGATTGAACACCTCGAGCCTGCCGCGCACACCGACATACGATCCCGTCTGCAGCGACTGCTCGTGCAGTTCCGCATCCTCCCACACACGCGCTTCGATCGTACCATGCCGATCGCTCAGCACGACCTTGAGGTAGAGCTTGTCGGACTTGGTGCGTGCCTGCTGGACATTGACGACGCAGTAGCAGCCGACGACCGCCTCGCCCTCGCGCAATGCTTCCAGCGGTGGCCACGGGAACGCAGAGGTTCCGATCCACGCGCGCGGCGAGACCGGTTCGCGCGTGATCACCGCAGGGCCGCGCCGGCGTCCCACGTCACGCCGCCGCCGACAATGGTCAAGGCCGCACGGCCGCGCAGTTCCCACCCCGCGAACGGCGTATTCCGGCTCTTCGACAGAAGCGCCTTCGGATCCACGGTCCAGCGATGCGCCGGGTCAAGCACAGTCACATCGGCGACCGCGCCAGTCGACAGCGTACCGCCGACGAGATTGAACGTCTTCGCCGGGTTGACCGACATACGTTCGATGAGCTGGGTCATGGAAAGCACACCTGCATCGACGATGTGCGTCAGCATCAGACCCACCGCGGTCTCCAGGCCGACCAGCCCGAACGGTGCGTCCTCGAAGGCCTGCTCCTTCTCGTCGTAATGGTGGGGCGCGTGGTCCGTTGCGATGATGTCGAGCGTACCATCACGCAGCCCTTCCACGACTGCGAGCCGGTCCTCCTCGGCGCGCAGCGGCGGATTCACTTTCGCGTCCGTGCGATACGCGTCGACCGCGGTGTCGGTGAGGGTGAGGTGATGCGGTGATGCTTCTGCGGTGACGCGGATGCCGCGATTCTTGGCTTCGCGGATCATCGCGACACCACGACGCGTGGACACATGCTGGATGTGAAGGCGTCCACCGGTCAATTCGGCGAGCAGCAGGTCGCGCGAGATCATCACGTCTTCGGACGCGTTCGGAATCCCGATCAGTCCGAGTCGCGTCGAGACGAGACCTTCGTTCATCGAGCCACCGCGCGACAGGGTCTTGTCCTCGCAGTGATCGGCGACCGGGATATCGAATGTGCGCGCGTATTCGAGCGCGAGCCGCATCAGGCCCGCCGTCGGAACGGGCCGGCCGTCATCCGTGATTGCGACGGCGCCGGCATCGACCATCTCGCCGATCTCCGTGAGGCGCTCGCCCTGCATGCCGACGGAGATGCAGCCGACGGGATACACGCGCGCACCGCGCGCGCGCAGGCCTTCCGCCAGGACGTAGCCGACGGAGGCGGGATCGTCGATCGGCGGGTCCGTGTTGGGCATCGCGCACACCGCGGTGAAGCCGCCTGCGGCAGCCGCGCGCGCGCCCGTCGCAATGGTTTCCTTGTGTTCGCCACCCGGCTCGCGCAGGTGCACGTGCACATCGATCAGACCGGGACAGACGATGAGGCCGGCGACATCGCGTTCGGTCGCGCCGTCAGGCGTGCCTAGATTCCGACCCACACCCTCGATCCTGCCATCGCGAATCAACACGTCGCATACTTCGTCCCGTCCATTGGCAGGATCGACGACGCGGCCGCCGCGCAGCATCAGCGGCGTGGCATCGCGCGTTGGGCTCGTCTCGCGGTCACGCCTCACGTTTTGCGACCTCCGCGCTTTCCGGCGCACCGCCGGCGAGGAGGTAGAGTACAGCCATGCGGATCGCCACGCCGTTCGTCACCTGATCGAGAATTACGGAGTGCGGGCCATCGGCGACATCGCTGTCGATCTCGACACCGCGGTTCATGGGGCCTGGATGGAGAATGAGAAGATCGCGCGGGCATGCTTCCACGCGTTCGCGCGACACACCGAACACGCGGTTGTATTCGCGCAGGCTCGGGATGAAGCCACCCTGCATGCGCTCGAGCTGAAGGCGCAGCACGTTCAGCACGTCGGCCCACTCGATGGCTGCTTCGATGCGATTGAAGACCGTGACGCCGAGATCCTCGATGCCATGCGGAAGCAGTGTGCGAGGCGCGCACACCGCGACCTGCGCACCGAGCTTGGTCAGACCCCAGATGTTCGAGCGCGCGACACGCGAATGCAGGACGTCACCGACAATGCACACCTTGAGCTTGTCGAGTGGTCCGCGATGCGCGCGGATAGTCAGCATGTCGAGCAGACCCTGCGTCGGATGCTCGTGCCTGCCGTCGCCGGCATTGATGACATTGGACGGAATGCGTTCCGCGAGGAACCGCGCAGCGCCGGAAGAGCCGTGACGGATGACGACCATGTCGATCCGCATCGCCTCCAGGTTCCTCGCCGTATCCACCAGCGTCTCGCCCTTCGAAACACTCGAGCCGGACGCTGCGATGTTCACGGTGTCGGCGGACAAGCGCTTTTCGGCGAACTCGAACGAGATTCGGGTGCGGGTGGAAGCTTCGAAGAACAGATTGACGATCGTCTTGCCGCGGAGGACGGGCACCTTCTTGATGGCGCGCTCGCTGATCTCCTTGAACGGTTCGGCGGTGTCGAGAATGCTGGTGATCGCCTCGGCGGAAAGGTGCTCGAGCCCGATGAGGTCTTTGCCCAGGACGGAGGAAGAGCGCATCACGCGTCACCTCCCGCGCCCAGCAGCTCGGCACCCAGGGCGCCATCGATCTCCGGTACCCGAACCTCAACCCGCTGGCCGGGGCCTGCCTCGATGGTACGTCCCACGACGTCCGGCTGGATCGGCAGCTCGCGGCCGCCGCGGTCGATCAGGACACACAGGAAGATGCGGTCCGGCCGGCCAAAATCGG
>JBBSJG010000118.1:0-10354 GCA_038257485.1 Longimicrobiales bacterium
ATGTCCACGGCTGCACCGACGACGGCGCGATGCCACGCTCCGCCGCCCAGTCGCGCAGTTCCGGATAGCGCGCACCCGCCGCCACGAGCGCATCGAGGCGAGGATCGAACTGCATCCACGAGGGCGCATCGGCAGTGGCGACGCCATGCAACACCGCCAGTCCGGCGCGGAAGTCGATCGAGAGCGGCGCGGCGCGGGTCATGTGTGAAGGATAGCGCAGGCGGGTGTATCCCCGAGGGCGACGAACGCGGCGCCGACGCCGGGGGGACCGCACGTGCTCCTCGAGCACGCGCCAGAGCAGCATGACGATCGACTCGTGCGTGAGCCGCGGTCGGCGTCGTCGCAACTGCCGTTGTCACGGCCCCGGCTGGGGCGGTGGTGAGGCTCTGAAGGGCCTTCGCCCAACGGCGTGAGCCACGGTCGGCGCCAGTCGTGACGCGGCCACAATCAGCTGCAGCGCCTCCGCCCCTGCGGGGTTGGCCTGGAGGTGTAGCCGGCGCGAGGGGTTCGCATACTCGCAAGCGAGTACGCTGGATCAGGAAGCGTGTGTCCTCACGAGTGTCGCCACGAGCTTGTCGTGCCACGCCTGTTGCTTGCTGTCCAGCAGCAGCCAGAAAAATCCCAGTCCCAGAAAAAACCCGCTGATGAACTTGCCAAGCGTCTCACGCACGGCCATGCGAAGGAACCCGGCGGGCTGGCCTGTGCGCTCGTCAAAGACCTGCGTTTTCAAGAGGAGCTTCCCAATGGTACGGCCTCGCGTCCACAGCAGCATCTGCACCGCGCTGGCCAACAGCAGGCCGTTGAACAGCGCCGCCAATGATGCTTCCGGCTCACCGCCCGACGACGCAACGCTCACGTACAGGAGGATTGCGGTGGAAACCACGACCAGGTCGAGCACGTTGGTCGCCAGTCTTCGGAACGGCGACGCCTGCCGCGTCAACTCGATGCTAGGCGTGGATGTCGAGGTCGAGCTGTCGGCGGCTTCATAGTGCGTGGTCATCTTCGGTCTGGATAGGAGTGGAGTAGTCAACAAAAGTCGTGTCGTGCAGAGTCAAGGTGCGTCCATCGCTCGCCTGAGCCTCGCGACTCGGACATCCGCGAGGCGCACCACGCGCCCATCACGCTGAAAACCATCGCGAGTTGTCCCGACAATGGTGCGGTCCAGCGCCGCCTCCTCGGTATCCACTGCTTCGACGGCCCTGTGCAGCTTGGCATCGAACGCTTCACCGGAGAGCGCCCCGAACGTCTCGATGCCGTAGCGGTAGAGGATGTCGCCGATCATCTCGCGAATCGGCAGCAGCTCACGGCTTGCAGGGCGATCAGGGTCAGATGGCGAACGGTGGAGATGATCGGACAACTGCACCAGATCCCTCAGCAGTGGGAGCGTGGCACGGTGCAGCTCACTGCTTCGCAGCGCCTGCACCTCGTCGTGAAGGCGAGAGATCGTGCCCTCGCGAAGCTCCGCGACGCGCGTGGTGGCGTCCATGCTGTGATGCAGTGTGGCGATGCGCTCACTGAGCTCAAGAAGTGCCGCTTCCCGAGGTTCCCTGTCAGCCGCGCTGCTAATGAGTGCGGGAACAGGTGCGGCATCGTCGAATGGAATCTCGTCCGCCGGAAGCGGACGTTCTCCCAGTGGCTCGAAGGTGTGATCTGTGGTCATGGCGCGTCTCATGGAGGTCAGGCGGAAGCGCGCTTCAGGGCCTTGAAGCGCAGGCGAACAGCGCGGGAAAGCAACCACTGGTGGTCAATGCGGCTCTTCAGTTTGAGCTTGAACAGCACCGATGCGATGCCGAGCTCGAGCACCGGCGCGAAGACGGAACCCGCCTGTGGGAGCGTGCCGTAGCGTGCGGCACTGAACGCGGCAGGCGCGAGAAGCAGCGCGAACGTCGTGCCGACAGCAATCACGAACGCCGAGCTTGTGACGTCGTGCGTGTTGAGGAACTGTTGCATGGGGACCGGCTGGTCCCGGTAGGCCACCAACTCCGTCCCATCGCGTTGCACGTAGGTTTCGAGCGTCCCCGTCGACGTCACCGATCGAAGCACGCGCGAGCACACGAGGAATGTCGCGCCCTGGTACGAAACCGTGAGCAGAACCGCGGCAATCAGGATGCTCGGAACGAAGGCAAGAACTCCGCCGAAGACGGCGGTGAAAAGCTGCAGGGCGAGGGGGGCTACTATCAGCAGCACACAGCCGACGCCTAACGCCTGTCGTGGATCAGTGTCGATGAGGTGCCGTACCCACGTGACAAACTCACCGACAGGACGCAATCGTCCCTCAAAAACTATAGGCGTCGGACGTGCCTGCTCGGGTCCTGGCGAGGAGGATCGACCGCTGGACCGCTCCGCGTGCGCTATGCAGAAGTCATGCTCCGCGAGCAATCCGTATGTGAGCAGCTGCGCCAGCTCAAGCGGAATCCTCTGGCCAACCGCCTCTCTCGCCATCGAGCTGATCTCCTCTGGCGAGATACGACGGCTAGAGGCATTCGGAAGGAAGTGCAGCTTTGCCGTCATCGCTTGCTTGAGTTCCTGAAGCATCGAACCATCGTAGCTGGAGAGCGACCCGTTCATCGCATCGTCGAGCGTTCCCGCTTGTTGCAGCAGGCGCTCCGCCGCGCTCTTGCGCTCGTCGGCCCGCGCTGCCTGCCACCGATCGGTGCAGGCGGCCACGGCGGTCGTTCGCTGGGCTGACGACGCGCCATACGGCAATGTGAGGAACGTGTATAGGTTGGGTTCCTGCAGGGTGGCCAGCTGCAGCTTGATAGCCTTGTATCGATCGGGTTCGATCGTTCGCGAGATCAGAGCGCTTAGCGGCTGCACGATCGGAAGGCGCGCGCGAAGTCGGACGTCCTCGACATCGAAACCGGCATTTGTCGCGAGCGCAATCTGCTCGAGCTCCACCACCCGCAAGTATCCGCGCTGCGCCTCCGCAGCGCGCAGGAGTTCGTCTACCGTGGCGAAACGTCGCTCTTCCGCCGCCCGTTGCTCCTGCCGAGCATCGCGACGTGCGGCCGGGTCAAGGACCAGGGCGGAGGCACGGCCGTGGTCCACGATTAACGCAGTGATCAGTGCGCCATACTTGACGTGCTGCCGATTGCGCTGCCACGCGCCGTGCACCTCCTCGACCCGCAGGGCGCAAGCGGCGGGGTCTGCATCGCCGACCGAAAGACCATAGCGCACGAACGGTCCGGGCAGTGCTCCACCGAACTTCGCGAAGTGCGTGAGTGCAGGCGCCAGCGTATCCTTGACGTATTGATTCCAGTTGAGTTGCATGGGCGCGTCAAGCCACCTTGGCGCGCGAGAGATTGGTCTGTGCCATTGTCACCTCGGCGTTACTCATGAGTCCAGCCACCTTTGTCTGCAGCTTGAGCTCTCGCCCGCTTGACGCTTCCACCGCATGCACACTGAGCGTTCCATCCCTTTCCAACCGGAAGGTCACATGCACCGGTGAACTTTCCGGAAGTCCGGGAGGGAAGCCGGTAATGGTGCCTTGTGTGAGCTCCCGGTTATCCTCGATTCGTGGGGACGTCACGCTACCTGCCTGCTCCATCACCTGTACCAATACAGAAGCCTGGTTCTCCTCAAGCGTGTAGTACGTTTCGCTGTGCTCGGCGGGAAGCGCGGATTGTGCAGGCAGTACGTTCGCGACGAACAGCGAGTTCGTCGCAGTATCGCGAACGATGACGCCGTAACCCTTTGGCGACACGTTTGAGACCACGACCTGGTTTGCAACGACGGTGGTGCTGATGCGCAGCGTCTTGGCAACCGTTTCACGGGCCTGCTCGAGTTGTTTCGCGTTGGGCGCACTGCCGGTATCACCCAGCAACTCATCCATCATCTCTCCGATCTGGACACTGCGCGCGTACAGCGCAGCGCCCTTTGCCACTGCCTGATCCGGCTCGAAGATTTCGGGTTCCACGCCAAGCAGCTCCTGAAGTCGGCGCTTCACATACGGCATCTTGCTTGAACCGCCAACCAGGAGCACCTTATCGATGATGCCGGCTCCGCGATCAGCGGCGTCTTGCTTTACGGTTTGTGTGAGGGCGATGGTCTGCTCCAGCAGGTCCATAGTCAGCTGCTCGAACTGCTCCCGCGTGACCTCGACACGAGCCCTCTTGCCGTCGTGCGTGACCGGTCGGGCGTCGCGTTCCTTGACGGTGAGAGCGCGTTTTGCATCTTCGGCGCTGATCACGAGCTCCTGCATCGACGTGGAGTCATCCAGCGGATCGCCGGCATCCGGGTGCTGCCTTTGAAACTCGCTGGCGAGGAACTGCACGAGCCGGGCATCCCAATCCTTCCCGCCGAGTTCGTGGTTGCCGTTGGTGCAGACCACGTCGATGCGCTTGTCGGCAATCTTGATCACCGTAACGTCGAACGTGCCGCCGCCCAGATCATAAACGAGCACCGTCTGGTCGGTGGTCTGCTGCACGCCGTAGCAGATGGCAGCTGCTGTTGGCTCCGGAATGATGTCTCGGACGTTGAGCCCCGCGATCATTCCCGCCTGCCGCGTGGCTTCGCGTTCCGCTGCTCCGAAGTAGGCCGGTACGGTGATGACGACATCCGTGATAGGTCCAACGGTATGCTCGGCATCCTGCACCAGCTTGCGGAGCACCAGCGCCGATACCTCCTCGGCTCGGTAGCTGCGCCCATGAACGAGGAAGCTGAAGTCATCCTTGCCGATCTGCTGTTTCACGAACGCAGCCACTTGGTCCGGGTACAGCTTGCTGAGGTTCTTTGCTTCCTTGCCGACCGTGATGTCGTCGGCCGTCTCGAAGTACACGACCGACGGCGTCGTGTTGTCCCCCTCGAGATTCGGGATCACCACCGGTCGCCCCGCGTCGTCCACGTAGGCCACGCAAGAGTACGTGGTGCCGAGGTCGATGCCATAAACTCGATCTGCGCTCATGGTCACTCCTTGGGAACGGCGATGGTCCCGCGCTTGCGCACGCCGTCGGCCTGTGTGGCCACCAGCTTGAGCTCATCCTGGTTCAGGTACCGATCAGCCGTCAGCAACACGGTGCTGTAGATCTCTTCGAGCTTCGGGGTGAGCGCGCGCAGAAAACCCACATCAGCGCGAAGGTCAGACTGCTTCTGCGTCATGGCGCTGTAGACGGTGGTGCCGGTGAACGGAACGCTCGTGGATCCGATGTCGATGCTCTTGGTCCACATTCGGGTGTTTGTCAACGGCTCCTTGAGGCTCAGAGTGACACGGCCGCCGAAGATCAAGGTGCCGTTCATCGTGTATTCTGAGGGGGGTGTTCCGCTGGCGGCCTCCGTCGCACACAGGATTCTGCGCATGGTCCCTTCACAAAAGGGTTGCTGTTTGATTTCGGTGTATTCGACATTCGCCTCCAATACCGGTTCCAGCAGCAGATTGGATGCCTCGCGCTCGGGGAACACCATTTCGTCGAAGTCCTTGAAAGGTCCCTTGGTCGCGTAGCCGCGACAGGTCACCAGCTCCAGAAAGTCGTCCCGCAGAGCATCGGCGAACTTCTGCTGCATTGGGATCGCCTCCGTCTGAGCAAGCACCTCCCCCTTCGACTTGTTCCGCCAAGTACCGGCGACAATGGCGAGAGTGAGAGGAGTCGTGTTTGAAGTTTTACAACCAGTGGGGGAGTAGTCGAACACGGCGATCGGGGCTGGCGCGATTTCAGGGCGCATTGCTCCTGCGCATGCGGAAAGCGAAGTAGCGAACAGCGTCACGATGAGAGCAGGCAGGATACGCATGAGCAGAACCGGTGAAGGTGACCGAGCATCGATCGTGGGAACAGGTGCACGCCATTGCGCGCATCACATGGTGGGACCAGAAGCGAGCAGCGCGGAGTGTGAGACGAACTTGCGACGCAGCGGTGCCGCATCGTGATCGCTGACGGGCGGCGGACGTTGTCGACCTGTGAATCGGATTAGTCTCACGGAGTTCCATCGGCAGCGGGCGTGAGTGTATTGATGCCAGCTGCGTTTGTCTAGCGACGATCGAACGCGACTTGCTGCGATGGAAGCAGTGCAACTCCAGCCATCCCAGTTGTTTCGCGCGAACAGTCGCCGGAAATCATCGCAGCATTGCGACAGCGTGTTCGATCGGTTGCGTTTCGGCAGAAGAGATGAACGCAACGAATCGACATCAACAGTTTGGCGCCGCGACCTATTCGACTGGGCCATGTGTTCCACCGTCCGGTGTCGCCTTGGTGGCGTTGGCCGCGTAAACGACACGATGCCCTAGGGCACTATCCGCCGACGCGCATCGTTCGTAAAATCGGGTTGACATGACGCGCTCCGAGGCTGTATTGACGACGCGCGGTATACGCGTGCCCTTAAACAGTTGACGCCGGATGCGTGAATTGATGGACAGTTAGCGCTTCGCCGCGCGGTATCGCTCCATGGCCGACTCGAAACGATCGCGAAAGCGTGCACGCGCGCGGGCCATCGTGCGCCCAACGGATCCGACCGACAGACCGAAGGTCGCTGCAACCGAACGTTGATCGCCATCCTCCTGATACATGTGCGTCAGCAGTTCCCTATCGCGCGAGGAAAGCTGTTGCAGAACGTGGTGTACGAGTTGGGCGTTCAGTGAGCGGGTGGTCGTCCGGGAGAGTGTTGGAGGTCCCGTTACCATGTCGGGCTCGGCGGCGCTCGTCAAAGCAGACACATAGCGTGCTTCCGAACGGATCAGATCGAGCATGCGGCGACTGGCGACTGTGGAGAGCCAGGCTGCCACGTTGCGCGGCGATATCGCCTGGTCGCGCAACTTGAGAAAGGCATGCGACACGGCGTCGTCCGCAAGTGCGACGCCCGCCGGATATCGACGCGACAGGTACACGGCGAGTGCGTCAGCGTGTTCACGGAAAAGTGTCTCAAGCTGCTGATCGTTCATGGATATGCAGATGACAAGGTAAGACCAGATGCATCACTCGCACTCTTGTGTGGTAATGCAGGTTGGGCCTATTCTACTGCCGCGAAGGTATCCACGCAGGCGATCCGAAATGCGTCGGACATGACATCATTCCACTCGGCCTTCACATCGTGACGGAAACATCCGCCGATGGTCCTGAGCAACAAATCGAACATCCTCGGGTTCCCGAGGAGTTGCTCGCGCGCATTCAGCAGGCTGTTGCACCTCGCTACCGCCTCACAAGATTGCTCGGCCGCGGCGGCATGGCGTGGGTGTTTCTTGCGCAGGACCTTTCCCTGAGCCGATCCGTGGCCATCAAAGTTGTCGTTTCGCTGCCATCCGATGAATCAGGAATACAGGAGCGATTCCGGCGGGAGGCACTGCTTGCCGCATCATTGGCTCATCCGCACATTGTGCCCGTCTATGAAGTTGGCGAATCAAACTCCGTCGCCTGGTTCGCCATGCAATACGTGGACGGCAGTGCCCTCGATGCAGTGCTGCGCACAGAACGCCGAATCGATCCGTTACGCGTTCGCGCACTGCTGGCGGATGTGGCTGACGCGTTATCATATGCGCATAAACGCGGCATCATCCATCGTGACGTGAAGCCCGGCAATATCATGATTGACGCAGATGAGCGGGTCTTTGTTACGGATTTCGGCATTGCGCGCGTTGCTGATGTGCCAGGACTGACCACAACAGGGGGAATCATCGGCACGCCGCTTTACATGAGTCCAGAGCAGTTCAATGGCCAAGCGCTCACTCCTTCCGTCGACCAGTACGCGTTGGGGTGTGTCGGCTTTGAGCTGCTCACGGGTCGCCCGCCGTACCCGGCGGGTGACGTATCGCTCCTGCTCCGTGGCCATCTGCTCGACACCGTCCCCTGCATCAAGGATCTCGTACCGGACGTGCCGGTGGACCTGGCACTGGCCGTGGAACGCATGCTGGCCAAGCTCCCGACAGAACGGTTCGAGAGCATGGACGAGCTCGCGTCCAGGTTGCACAATCCGAGTTTGGCAGTGCGACAGACGGAAGGAGTGGCCGCGACGGGAACGAGGCGGCGCACGATGCTGTCGGTGGCAGGTGTTCTCTCCATCGTGGCGCTGTCTGCGTGGGCGCTTACGCGAAGTGAAGCGGACAGCGGTGAGGGCGGTACCGTGTCGCCTCCGGCCGAGGCCGCGAACACGCCATCGGCGGAAACCGTGGATCTGGCCGCCGTGCTTGGTGGGAAGCACGCAGAGATCCCGTCTGGCGCGAGCGTCGGCGTAGGCAGTCGGCCAGGCGAGGACTTGCCCATCCGGGCCGCAGCGGAGGTCGGGCAGGTGCCCGCAGCCGCTAATCCGGTCATGTCCGCGCCCGAAGCGGATGCCCTCGACCTGGACATCTCGACCGCGAGCGCCGCGTCAGGCGATGCCACGGTGTTCATTGGCAGCCGGCTTCGTGGGTCGCTCGTGTTCGTGGACGGGCGGCTGGTTTTTTCGCTCCCTGATGTCGGCTTGCACCCCATCACGGTGCTCCCCGGAGCGCGCCGCATCTCAGTTCGGCTTGACGAATGTGACTCGGTGGACACGCTGCTCACCTTTTCCGCCGGCGATACGATCCGGCTCAACCGTCGCACCCCCCGCTGCCAATGAGAACCGATAGCACGAGAACGAGCGTCGAGACCGATCGCTCGACCCCCAAAACGCGCTTCATTGTGGCTGTGCTGTGCATGCTGCTGCCATGGCTGGTGCATTCCCAACCGACGCTCACCTCGGACGTACGAGATAGCCGCACGATCGTGAGGTCGAACGCACCGCGGGCGGTGACGAATGCGCAGGCGGTGATCGCCCGCGGCCGCGAGCTGCTCGATGCGCTCGCATACGACAGCACACGAGCGCTCGTTACCGAATATTTAAGCATCGGGCGAATGCCGATAAGTGAACGCCGCGAGTTGTTGCAGCTGGCTGCTGCCTCCAGCTACTCCGAGGACGGTCGAGCAGCTGACCGCGAGGCAGCCCGAGGATGGCTCGAGCAGTTGGTGCGCATGGATCCCGATGCGACCGTCATGCGCGAGTACGCCTGGAGCGGGCTGGACGACCTGCTCGCCGAGGTACGCTCGTCCATATTCGGGGCGACGGCCCGCTTTCAAGCACGATACGAACTTGTGGGCACGCGCGTGGCGGGTCGGGTTGATGTTGTCGCCACTCGACCGGCGCGGTTCGTGCTCTACGTCAATCGACGGGGATTCGGTGATCGTTTCGTCATGGACAGCACAGCGTTAGTACGAAGCGGGTCGTTGCGCCTGCTGGCACACGACGGCAATCGGGCACTCATGAGTGATGGACTTTACGAGTTGCAGGTGGTGGCCTATGAGGACGCCACGGGCGATTCGGTGGTAGTACCGTCGATTGCGGCGCAGGCGCAGGGCGCTGAGCCGTTCCTCATGGATTTGCCACCCACACTCGCAGAGCGGAACCTGTTGCCCGAGGTGCGAGCACCTGCGAGGGTGGAAGGGCTTGCGTTCGGACTTGTCGCTGGTGTGGCCACGGCAGCCATTGCCCGCTACGCGCGAGGACCGTCGCCATTTCGGAATCGATCGGCTGCCGATGGACGCGCAATCGGCATCGGGTTTGTGGTGGGACTGGGCGGCACCGTTGCCGGAGTGTTCGACCGCGGGGGTCCGATAAACGAGAACATTGCGGCCAATGCCTTCGTGCGTGAGCAGTACGAGCGCGAGGCGCGGTTTGCCATGCGGTACAACGAAACGTGGATTGCCAATTTCAGGGTGGTGATTATAATCGACACCGAGGCCGACCGATGAGTGCTTCACCGTCGTTCAAGACACAAGGTCGCAAGCTGCTGCTCTCGTGCGTGCTCATGCTCTGCTGTGGCACGGTGGCCGTCCATGCGCAGGCCGGCCGAGTTCCAGCACAGCTTCCGGCTCGCGCAGACACGTCGAAGATCGATCTTCGAGTAACAGCTCAATCGTTTGCCACACAACGCAACTCCCTCGCGGGCGATGGCGTTGCGAGCGCGTCGGGATCTCTCCGCGGTGTCGAAGGCTGGTTACGCGGAGCAGACCTCGGAATCTATGCGCGGTATATGGGGGGCTCATTGGGGGGTACCGACCATTCCCTGCTCGATGCGCGCTTTTTCGTGGGGGATCCCCGCACGATGCTCGAAGCCGGATGGCTGCAGCGAACGCGTCCAGCCGCGCCCGACTCCATGGCAAGCTTTGTCCGGCTCGGCCTGCGGGTGCTGTTGCCGATAGGCAGCTCCGGTGCGGTGGTGTACATGGGCGGCGGTGGGTACGTGCCGCTGAGTGGTGTAGATGCGTCGTCCGGGAAACGGGATACGGGATGGGATGGCGAATCTGGCATCAGGTATCGCCTCACGCGTTGGGACCTGCCGCTTGAGCTGCAGATCGGCTATCGCGCCGAGTACATGCGGTCGCGCGGGAATGAAGATGAGATGGGCAGCGTGATC
>JBBSJG010000119.1:0-10165 GCA_038257485.1 Longimicrobiales bacterium
ATGCGAAGCTCGGAACACTCACGGAAGCACAGCGCGACACGATCTATGCCCGCGTCTGGAAGCCGATCGATCTGAACAAGGCAACCGGTGCCGAGATGAAGCTGATTCCGGGCGTCGGCGAGAGGATGGAGCATGAGTTCATGGAGTACCGCCCGTGGACCACGATGGAACAGTTCCGTCGCGAGATCGGCAAGTATGTCGATGCTGCGGAGGTCGCGAGGCTGGAAAAGTACGTAAGGATTTAACCGGACCACCCTTCCGCTATTTCGTCCAAACCCATCCAGCTATCGCCCGGTCGGGGCCCGTTGCCCTGGCCGGGCAATTTCGCAGGTCGCGGAAGCGCGTGAGCCCATTCTACTTCGCTCGCGAGCAGCCGCCGCTTCCGCTCGACCCCCCAGCGATAGCCCGACAGCCCACCATCACTCCGCACCACGCGGTGACACGGAATCAGCACAGCCACCGGATTCGCTGCACGTCGAGCACAATGTCATCGCCCGCTCCGCGATCGGTGTCGAGTCGCGCAGCAACCTCGCGTGCGACCCGGTGTGACCCGTCCGTTGCACGGGTAACCAGGCGCCCGGGAAAGTGCGCGCGCAGTTCGGCTTCAACCGCCTCGTCATCATCACCCAGCAGCACGGCGCACACGCCACGCGCGCTCGTCGCGACGAGCAGTTTGCCCATCGTGATGGTCTCGACGGCAAACGTGATGTCGTCGTGCTGCGACGTCGAACGTATCGTGGCCATGGCTGCTCCAGCGTTTCAGGATCGATCCGGCGTCGCATCGCGCCGTGCCTCGATGGTAGCGGACCCGCCGTCGCCATGCTCGCCGTTTCCGGACATGAAATCCGCGATCCCATTGATGTCCGAAAACGGCTAGATGTGACGGCCAACCCGCGCTATACTGCACCCATGAAGCGCATCGACCAGAACGAAAACCGGGACAGCGACACGATGCTGTATGACGCATTCGCCGGGCGGGATGCCCGGTGCGACGGCGTGTACTTCATGGGTGTGAGCTCAACGGGCATCTACTGTCGGCCGGTGTGCACGGCGAAGACGCCGCGTGCGTCGTGAACTCGGGGTGTCGCCGATCGAACTGGTGCAGACGCGTCGTCTGCTGCTGGCGAAGCAGCTGCTGACCGAGACGTTGATGTCGGTGACGTCAGTCGCGTACGCGAGCGGGTTCGGCAGACTGCGTCGCTTCAACGATGCCTTCATGCGGAGGTACGGCATGGCGCCGACGCGGCTGCGCAAGGCGGCGGCGGATCCGATGTCGATGAACGGCGAGTATGCGACGGCGGAAACTCTGACGCTGCAACTCGCGTATCGTCCACCGTACGACTGGCCGGGCATTCTCCAGTTCCTGCGCGGGCTGATCCGCCAGCTCGTCGCACTGCCCGGCATCGGACCGTGGACGGCGAATTACATTGCGATGCGCGCATTGCGCTGGCCGGACGCGTTCCCGAAGGAGGACATTGTGCTGCGGAAGCGGCTGGGCGGTGTGACTGCAGCGACGGCTGAAGCGCTGTCACAGCCGTGGCGCCCGTGGCGCAGCTACGCGACACTGCATCTCTGGCATATGCCGGAGACATCGCCAGTGGAGTGAACCTGGAAACGAGGTTGTCCATGTGCATCGTATCGGCCCGCACTGCGTTGATCGTCGCTGTCACTGCTGTAAGCACCGCAATCGGCGTTGCGGTCACACCGTTGCACGCGCAGAGCGCAACGATTCATCGCGATGCGTGGGGCTCGCCGCACGTCGTAAGCGCGACGGACGCCGGTGTGGTGTTCGGCATGGCGTGGGCGCTCGCGGAAGACGACTGGCCGCTGATCGAGGAGAACTACCTGCACGCGCTCGGCCGGTATGCCGAACTTGCGGGTGAGGCGGGCGTGGCGGACGACTGGATGGCGAGAGCGCTGGACATCGAAGCGCTCTCCGTGCGTGAGTATCGCGCGTCGTCGCCTCGCATGCGGTCGCTGCTCGACGCGTACGCGTCCGGCCTCAACAGCTGGCTGCAGACACAGCCGAGCGGGACTGCCCGCGTGCTCACGCGCATCGAGCCGTGGTATCCGCTCGCGATCCTGCGCTACAAGTACTACCAGACCGAGTTCCTCGGCTATGCAGGGCTGCGCGGCGCGTGGGCGAAGCGTCTGATGGACAACGGTCTGCCGCTGCCCGCGGCGACGGACGAGCCGCGCTATTACGAAGCGCAGTTCAGCCCGCTCGGGTTCCGCCCCCGCGGATCGAACCAGTGGGCGCTCGCGCGCACGCGCGACGGCCATCCGATGCTGCTGATCAATCCGCACCAGTCCTTCGTTGGTGTGCAGCGCTACGCCGAGATCCACCTCGACAGCGACGAGGGCCTGCGTTTCGCGGGTCTCACGGTGTTCGGTTTCCTGTTGCCATACATGGGTCACAACGGCCGTCTCGGCTGGGCCTACACCGACAACTATGCGGATCACAGCGACCTGTATGCGGAGACGTTCGACGACCCGCGTCGTCCGCTGGCATACCGCTATGGCGACACGCATCGCATGGCGACGGTGCGCACCGACTCGATCCGCGTGCGCGTCGGCGATCGCTTCGAGACGCGCGAGTTCCGCTTCTGGAAGACGCACCACGGACCGATCGTTGGCATTGCAGACGACGGTCGTGTGGTGGCCGCAAAGTTGTCGCGGCTGGAAGAAGGTGGCTGGTTCGCGCAATGGGACGCGATGATCCGCGCGCGCGATATGACGCAGTGGAAGCACGCGGTGTCGCAGCTGCGCGTCGCATACATGAACACGATGTACGCGGACGCGGACGGCAACATCGGCTACATCTACAATTCCGCGGTGCCTCGTCGCAACGCGGGTGTGCGCTCAGCGGGTATCGTCGACGGCAGTGATCCGACGACGGAGTGGCAGGGCTATCACACGCTCGATGAGCTGCCGCAGGTCTTCAACCCGGCGAGCGGCTGGCTGATGAACACGAACTCGACGCCGTTCACCGCAACCACGGGGGTGGCCTTCAAGCGCAGCGACTTCCCCGCGTACATGGTCGGCTTCGAGAGTGACAACGCGCGCGCGCAGAGTTCGCGTCGCATCCTCGAAGGCATGAATGGTGTCACATTCGACGAGTTTTCGACGCGCGTCTGGGATACGCGGCTCGGTGCTGCCGACTCGGTGATCGCGGCGCTCACGCGCGAGTGGAATGCGACGGCGGACGCGCCGAGTCCCGGCGGAGGCGTCACCGCAGGCACGACGCTGTCCAGGGCGGACGTGGAGCGCGCGGTACGTCGGTTGCAGGCGTGGAACCGTTACGCCGACACGACGTCCGTCGAGACGACATGGTTTGTGCTGATGTACGAGCAGCGCATGACGAACGCGCGTGCAGGCAGCACGACGTCGACGCCGTGGACGGACGCGCTGGCCATGACGATGCAGTCGCTGCAGACGACGTATGCCACCCCGGCGGTGGCCTGGGGTACGGTAAACCGGCACCAGCGTCCGCTGCCGGGACGCCCGTCGGTGTACGACAGGTCCAGACCCAGTGTCGCGGTGGGCGGTGCGCCGGGTGAGTTCGGGTCGGTGTTCACGTTCTATACAGCCCAGGCGGGCGGTGTCTCGCCGCGTATCGGGCTGGGTGGCAACTCGTTCGTGATGGTTGTGGAATTTGCGCCGGCGGTCCGCGCCCGCTCCATCCTGAACTACGGCCAGAGCGGTAACCCCGCCTCGGACCACTACTTCGACCAGGCGGCGCGGTATGCTCGGCAGGCGTTCAAACCGGCACGGTTCGCGCGTGAGGAGGTCGTGGCCAATGCGCTGCGCAGCTATACCGTGCAGCCCCGTGCGCGCTGAGCGGCGGACGGTTTATTATCAGACGAATCTATTCGGGCGACTCGCCCGTACTATGCAGGAGTCCAAACCCATGAACCACGCAGGAATGACCAGGCACCTCCGCATCCTGATCCTGTCATTGCCATTGCTGTCCGCATGCGCGAGCGCGGCGGCGCAGGGGGGAGCATCTACAACTGCCGCTCCCGCGGCAGCTTCGTCTCCCGCATCGCCCGCGTTGTCACAGGCCGAGTTCGAGGCGGCGTACCGTGCGAAGGCGGACAGTCTGCGCCAGCGCTACACGGCGGCGGATGTCCGTTTCATGACCAATATGATCGGGCATCACGCGCAGGCGCTGGAGATGTCGCGACTGGCGCCGACGCATGGTGCGAGCGGGACGATCCGGACGCTGGCGGCGAGAATCATCAATGCGCAGCAGGATGAGATCACGGTGATGCAGCAGTGGCTGCGGGACCGCAGCCAGCCGGTGCCGGCGATTCAGCCGACGTCGGCGATGGATCATAGTGCTGGTCACCATCAGCACATGGCAGGGATGCTCACGCCGGCCCAGCTGAAGCAGTTGGAGGCCGCGAAGGGCCAGGCGTTCGACCGTCTGTTCCTGCAGTTCATGATCCAGCACCACAAGGGTGCGGTGTCGATGGTGACGGAGCTGTTCGCGACGGACGGCGCCGCGCAGGACGAGCCGGTGTTCAAGTTCGCATCGGACGTCCAGGCGGATCAGTCGAGTGAGGTCGCACGGATGGAACGGATGCTGGCGGCGATGCCGCCGGCGAATGCAGGGGGACAGACTCCTTGACCGGGAGCCAAAACGGGTCATTTCCAGGTATCATTTCGCGCAACAGGGGAATCGCTATGACATCAAGTAATCGCAGTAGTAACCGTCTCTGGACACTCGCGCTCGCGGCGGGCGTGCTGGGCGCGTGTGCGCCTGCGGCCATGACCGCCACTACGGCGCCGTCGCCGAGTGCCGGAATGTCGACAGCCGCACCGTCGCCGGACCCGCGCATCGGCCTGAAGGCAGGCCTGATGGATGCGGGCGAAGCCATCTGGAACATGCGGGTGCTGTCGAAGACGCAGCCCGCACCGGGCTTCATCGGCGTGACCAACTCCGACATGGCCTTCACGGGGAACTACGTGATCCAGGGCAACTACAATGGGTTCCAGGTGTGGGACATCTCGAATCCCCGCTCGCCGTCGCTTACGAAGGCGTTCGTGTGCCCGGCGTCCCAGAGCGACGTATCGGTCTACAGGAACCTGCTGTTCGTGTCGGGGGAAGGAAACAGCGGCCGCCTCGACTGCGGGACGACGGGCGTCACCGCTGCAGTGAGCCCGGACCGTCTGCGCGGTATCCGCATTTTCGACATCACGGACATCCGCAATCCGAAGTACATCAGCAATGTGCAGACATGCCGCGGCTCGCACACGCACACCGTGCTTGAGGATCCGAAGGACAAGGCGAATGTCTACATCTACGTCTCCGGTTCCGCACAGGTCCGTCCGTCGGCCGAGCTGGCGGGATGCGTAGGCGCACCGCCGAGTCAGGACCCGAATTCGGCACTGTTCCGCATCGAGGTCATCCGCGTCCCGCTCGCGAATCCGGCAGCCGCCGCGATCGTCAGTTCGCCGCGCATCTTCAATGATCTCGTGGCACCGCCGGAGCATGGTCTCGCGCCGGACGACCTCGCGGAGATCGCGAAGGCACGTGCGGCCGGCAAGTTCATCGCGGACATCCAGGGTGAGCAGGTGATCATCCCGGACGGCTGGGCCAAGCCCATGCTGGACAGCATTGCGAAGGCGCGTGGTGCGACGACGGTCTCGGCAGCGGACAGTGCAGCACTGCGCACCGCACTGCCGGGCATCATCGCGAAGATGGTCGGACCCGCACCGGATCCGAATGCACCGCGTCCGGGACCGACGCAGTGCCATGATATCACCGTATATCCCGCCATGGGCGTCGCGGGCGGTGCGTGCGAAGGCTACGGCCTGCTGCTCGACATCACGGACCCCGTGAATCCGCGTCGCATTGATGCGGCTTCCGACTCCAACTTCTCGTACTGGCACTCGGCGACGTTCAACAATGACGCGACCAAGATGCTGTTCAGCGACGAGTGGGGCGGCGGCGGCGGTCCGAAGTGCCGTGCGAACGACCCGAAGGAGTGGGGCGCGGACGCGATCTTCACGATCGAGAACCGCCAGCTGAAATTCCAGAGCTACTACAAGCTGCCGGTCGCGCAGACGTCGTTGGAGAACTGCGTTGCACACAACGGCTCGATGCTGCCGATCCCCGGCCGTGACGTCATGGTGCAGTCATGGTATCAGGGCGGCATTTCGGTGTTCGACTGGACGGACGCATCGAATCCGAGAGAAATCGCATTCTTCGATCGCGGTCCGGTCGATGCCACGGAGATGGGCAACGGCGGTACGTGGTCGGTCTACTGGTACAACGGCGCGATCGTGAGCTCCGAGATTGCACGCGGCCTCGACATCCTCGAGCTCGTGCCGAGCGGGTTCATCTCGCAGAACGAGATCGATGCAGCGAACACGATCAAGCTGGACCACCTGAATGCGCAGGGGCAGCCGAAGTACGAGTGGCCTGCGTCGTTCGCACTTGCGCGCGCGTACCTCGATCAGCTCGAGCGCTCGAACGGACTGTCGGCAAGCCGTATCGCCGCAGCCCGTGCGTCGCTCGCCGGCGCGGAACGCGCGTCCGGCTCGTCGAGGCAGTCAGCACTGTCGAAGATCGCTTCTGATGTAAACGCCGACGCGGCTGGCTCACGCGACGCCGCGAAGGTGCGGATGTTCGTGAGTGCGGTGCAGCGGCTTTCGAACTAACGTGCTCCAGGTTACGGGGCCGTCCTCAGGGGCGGCCCCGTTTCACTTCTGGCTCGGGATTATCCCGGCCAACCGCGTCACCAGCAGCAACGCCCACTTCGTCGCGCGCTCGCTGTCCTTGCTGTCCCACCACTCCGCCAGTGAATGCGCGCCGCCGCTGGTGCCACCGGTACCGATCGTGACAGCAGGAATGCCCATGCCGATCGGAAGGTTGGCGTCCGTACTGGATGCGTGGGACTTCGTTTCGATGCCCACCTCGCGTGCCGCGGCGATCGTCGCCTGGACGATGGGTGCGTCATCAGGCTGCCGGCCTGCGGGGCGCTCGCCCCAGCGGTCGAATGCTACAGCCACCTTCACCGCACTCGTCGGCCAGCGGTTGTTCTCGTCCGTGAGCGCACGGTTCACTGCTGCCTTGAACCTGCCGTCGATGTCGTTGAGCGCGTCCGCGGTCTCCGCGCGCATGTCGACCTCGAAGCTGGCGCTCGCAGCAATCGAGTTGACGGTTGTACCGCCCTGCACGATGCCGACACTGAACGTGACCTTCGGATCGGTCGACGCTTCGAGGTCCGCAATCCTCGCGATCGCGCGACCGAGTGCGTGCATGGGATTGGGCATGCCGAACGACGAGTAGCTGTGACCGCCCGGCCCCGTGAACGTGACCTTGTAGCGGTAGCTGCCGACTGCATCCTTCACGTGTTCCGTGCCTTCGGTGTCGATCGAGATGAAGTTCCCGACGCGACCCTTGAGCTCAGTCTGCAGCAGATGCCGCACACCGCGCAGGTTGCCCGGACCTTCTTCGCCGACAGTGCCGACGAAATAGATCGTGCCGCGTGTCTGCACCTGCGCGTCATTGAGGGCACGTGCGATGGCGATCACAACGGCGAGGCCGCGGCAGTCGTCGGCGATGCCCGGGCCGCGCAGGGTGGTGCCATCGCGCTTCACCGTGACATCAGTGCCCTCGGGAAACACGGTGTCGAGGTGGCCGGACAAGACGACGGCGGGAGCAGTGGGGTCGGTGCCCGGCCGTTCCGCGATCGCATTGCCCACGGCGTCGATGCGCGCGTTCTGCAGGCCAGCGCCCGTCAGCCGTCGCATAAAATCTTCTGCCCGCAACCGCTCCTTGAACGGCGGAGCAGGAATCTGGCAGATCGCGATCTGGTCCTCGATCGTGCGCGGCTCGGCTGCGGCGGCCAGAGCGACCGCGCGCTGCACACGTGCATTGTCCGACGGCAGCGCTGCGGATTGCGCATGCGCGCAGCCTGCGGACAGGGCGAACATGGGCAGTGTCAGGAATGCATGTTTCATCTTCATCGTAGTAGAATGGCCTCAGGTCCGGACGGGCACAACGGGTGCAGGCATGTTCGCCCGCGCGACGGGCTGATACAATAGTCGGACCTCCCCCCGATCCGTCCTCGATCCGGAGCAGTCTCAATGAGTCTGAATGCCTGTCGTACCGCAGCCGTGTTGATGTTCGCCGTTCCCGCCGTAGCACATGCACAGGGGAACGTGATGCAGGAAGGCCTGCCGCTCAAGCCGGAGCGCACGATCCGCTTCACCACGGATGTGGGCAGCTGGCTATCGCTCGATGTGAGTCCGGATGGACAGTCGATCGTGTTCGACCATCTCGGTGACATCTTCACGATCCCGATCACCGGCGGTAAGGCGACGCCGGTCACGCGCGGGATGGCAGTCGACGCGCAGCCGCGGTACAGCCCGGACGGCAAGCGCATCACGTTCGTGTCCGATCGCAAGGGCGCATCGAACCTGTGGATCATGTCGCTCGACAAGCGCGACACGGTACAGCTGACGCGCGGGCGAACGGATTCGTACGACTCGCCGGAGTTCACGCCGGACGGCAAGTACGTGGTCGGCTCGCGCGGCAACAACCTGTTCATGTTCCATGTGGACGGTGGCAGTGGTGCGCAGATCGCTGCGCCTGCGGCGGCGACGGCAGCACCGGCGGGTGGCGGACGTGGCGGCGCGCCCGCGAGTTATCGGTACATCGGCGCAGCGTTCGGGAAGGATCCTCGCTACATGTGGGTGTCGCGTCGCAGCGGGACGAGTCAGTGGGTCTACAATGATCCGATCGGCGGCGCATACGACATCGCCGTGTATGACCGTGAGTCCGGCGAGTTCAGCATGCGCGCCACACGCTGGGGTTCGGCATTCCGCCCGACGCTCTCGCCGGATGGCAAGTGGCTCGTCTACGGCACGCGCCATGACCAGCAGACAGGTCTGCGCATCCGTAATCTAGAGACGAATGACGAGCGTTGGCTTGCATACCCCGTGCAGCGTGACGACCAGGAGTCGCGCGCGTCGCGTGACGTGTACCCTGGCATGTCGTTCACTCCCGACTCGCGTCATCTCATTGCGACGTGGGGCGGCAGGATCTGGCGAGTGCCTGTCGACGGATCCGCACCGACGCAGATCCCGTTCAGCGTCGATGTCGAGCAGCACCTCGGGCCTGAAGTGAGGTTCGAGTATCCGGTCACGGATGATCCGACATTCACTGTGCGCCAGATCCGCAATGCAGTGCCGTCGCCGGACGGCAGGCGAATCGCGTTCACCGCGCTCGACCGCCTATACATCGCAGATGTGCCCGCGAGCGGCAACGCGATCTCGCCGAAGAAGCTGGTGGATGCGACGGGATATCAGTTCCAGCCGACGTGGTCGCCGGACGGCAAGACGATTGCGTATGTGACATGGGTCGAAGGTGAGGGCGGCCATATCTGGAAGATCGCCGCGACGGGCGGCAATCCGGTGAAGCTCACGTCGGAGCGCGCGTTCTATCAGCAGCCGGCCTACACACCTGACGGTCGGCGGATCGTGGCCGTGCGCGGCAGCGCGCCCGCCTACCAGGAAGAGACGACGCAGGGGGGCAGTGATTTCGTGTGGATCCCTGCGACGGGCGGTGCATCAACGCTGATCATGCCGTCGTCAGGCCTGGGCAATGCGCACTTCGTGAAGAACAGCGATCGCATCTATGCATCGGGCGGCCGCGGCCTCGTGTCGTTCCGCTGGGATGGCACTGATGTGCGTGACCATGTGCGCGTCGCCGCTGCCGGGGCGCCAGGTGGCGGCGGCGGTGGTGGCGCTGGCGCCAGTGTTGTCTTCATGGCGCCCGATGGCGACCAGGCACTGGCACTCGTGGGCAGCGATGCATGGGTTGTCACAGTGCCCGTCGTCGGCGGGACAGCGCCGACAATCACGGTCGGTGAGACACCCAACTTCCCGGCCAGGAAGCTGTCCGAGATCGGCGCGCAGTTCCCGCACTGGGACTGGACCGGTGAGAAGGTTCACTTCTCGCTCGGCAATGCGCATGTGATCTACAATCTCGCAAAGGCGAAGATGTTCGACGACTCCGTGCGCGCGTCGAACCGAGCGCGCGGGATTGCGTCCGATTCAGCGGCAGCGCCACGCGATACGATTGCGCAGCGTGACACCACCCTGGCGGGCGGACCACCTCCGGGCACAGGCCGCGGCCGCGCGGGCGGCG